>NZ_JBHXRG010000004.1:35976-37632 GCF_042716995.1 Nocardia sp. NPDC058640 | reverse complement strand
ACACCGATGGCCCCTCCGGGCGTGCGTACACCCCCACTAGCAACATGGGCTCCCGGCACACCTACTCCACATCACCTACCCGGCGGCCGCCCCACACGCGGGCCGCCCGCCGCTTTTTGAACAATTCACACGGATGAAACAGACGAAACGGGCGTGTGATCGGGAGACATTCTGGGGCAACATCTTCGGTTTAGGGTTCGGCTCACGAATACAGCCGCTGTATACAACTCGGTGTACGCCCAGGCAGCGGTGGTGTTCGTGGTGGCGCGTGTGGCGCGCCGTCGTTACACCTGATGAGGAGAACGCCCCATGTCTGAAACCCGTTTGGTCAAGGCACTTTCGGTGTCTGCCGCGGTGGCCGTCGCCGGCCTGCTACTCACCGGCTGTGGTGCGCGCGACGACGCGTCGACCGGTTCGACCGCCGCGTCGTGTGTCGACACCACCAAGGACACCATCAAGGTGGGCTCGCTGCACTCACTGTCGGGCACCATGGCCATCTCCGAAGTAACCGTGGCCAATTCGACCAAGCTGGCCATCGACCAGATCAACGCCGCGGGCGGGGTCAACGGCAAGAAGATCGAGATCGTGCTCGAAGACGGCGCCTCGGACCCGAAGACCTTCGCCGAGAAGGCGGAGAAGCTGATCAGCTCCGACTGTGTCGCAGCGGTTTTCGGTGGTTGGACCTCGTCGAGCCGTAAGGCGATGAAGCCGAAGTTCGAGAGCCTGAACTCGCTGCTGTACTACCCCGTGCAGTACGAGGGCCTGGAAGATTCCAAGAACATCTTCTACACCGGCGCCACCACCAACCAGCAGATCATCCCCGCGCTGGACTACCTGAAGCAGAAGGGCATCACGTCCCTCTACCTGGTGGGTTCGGACTACGTCTTCCCGCAGACCGCCAACCGCGAGATCAAGGCGTACGCCGCGGCCAACGGCATCGAGATCAAGGGTGAGGACTACACCCCGCTCGGCTCCACCGACTTCTCCACCATCGTCAACAAGGTGCGCGCTGCCAAGGCGGGCGCGGTGTTCAACACCCTCAACGGTGACTCCAACGTCGCCTTCTTCCGCGAGTACACCAATGCGGGCCTGAAAGCCGCTGAGATGCCGGTGGTTTCGGTGTCGATCGCCGAGGAGGAGGTCGCCGGTATCGGCGCGCAGAACATCGCGGGCCAGCTGACCGCCTGGAACTACTACCAGACCGTCGATTCCCCGGCGAACAAGAAGTTCGTCGCTGACTACAAGGCCGCCTTCGGCGCCGACAAGCCCACCTCGGACCCGATGGAAGCCGCGTACGCCTCGGTGTACCTGTGGAAGAACACCGTCGAGAAGGCGAAGTCGTTCGCCGTGGCCGACATTCAGGCCGCTGCCAACGGCGTGAGCTTCGACGCCCCCGAGGGCACCGTCACCATCGACGGCGCCAACCACCACATCACCAAGACCGCCCGCATCGGCGAGATCCGCCCCGACGGCCTGATCTACACCGTCTGGGATTCCGGCAAGGCCATCACCCCGGACCCGTACCTGAAGTCCTACGAGTGGGCCAAGGGCCTCAAGTAAGTCGCCCGAACAGGTGTGGGGCGCGCGGAATGCGCGCCCCACACCGCAGCCCCATTGCAAGGAGTACCCAGCAAAGGTCGTGCTGATAAATGCGCT
>NZ_JBHXRG010000004.1:0-35966 GCF_042716995.1 Nocardia sp. NPDC058640 | reverse complement strand
GGTGTCCGGTCTTGCCCTCCCCCCCTCCCGGTTCCGCCTTTCCTTCGGTTGGGTCATCGCCCTAAACTTATCGCCCATTACCTGGTGGGGGGGGGCGCTTTGCCCCCCCCCACACCTCTCCCCATTTCCAAGGAGTCCACTGCAATGGACGTGCTGATCAGTCAGCTCTTCACCGGGCTGAGTCTGGGATCCATTCTTCTGCTCGCCGCGCTCGGCCTGTCTTTGACCTTCGGTCAGATGGGCGTGATCAATATGGCGCACGGCGAGTTCATCATGGCCGGTTGCTATACCACTTATGTTGTGCAGCAGGTCTTCTCGTCGGCCGGAGTGTCGCTGGTCGTGTCGCTGCTGATGGGCTTCCTCATCGGTGGCCTGCTCGGCGCTGCCCTGGAAATGGGGCTCATCCGCTACATGTACGACCGCCCGCTGGACACCCTGCTGGTCACCTTCGGTGTCGGCCTGGTGCTGCAGCAGGCCGCGCGTGACATCTTCGGCGCACCGGCCAAGAACGTGCTGGTACCCGAATGGCTCAGTGGCGGAATCACTATCGCGGGTGCGGTGGTGCCCAAGACCCGCATCTTCATTCTCGTGCTGGCGATCGTCGCGGTGACCACCCTGGCCGCCGTGCTCAAGACCACGCCGATGGGCCGACGCATTCGCGCCGTCGTCCAGAACCGCGGCTTGGCCGAAACCAGTGGCATTTCAAGCCGTTTCACCGATATCAGCACGTTCTTCATCGGCTCCGGCCTGGCGGGCGTCGCCGGTGTGGCGCTGACGCTGATCGGCTCGACCAGCCCCACCATCGGCCAGAGCTATCTGATCGACGCGTTCCTGGTCGTCGTGATCGGCGGCCTGGGCCAGATCAAGGGCACGGTGATCGCGGCGTTCGCGCTGGGCCTGCTCAACTCGTTCATCGAATACTCCACCACCGCGTCCATCGCGAAGGTGATCGTGTTCGTGTTGATCGTCATCTTCCTGCAGGTCCGCCCGCAGGGCCTGTTCACCGTGCGGACGAGGAGCCTTGCATGACCGCGCTCACCGAACGTCTCCGCGCCTACCCGCGCGCCACCCCGCTGGCCGGTTTCGCGGTCGCCGCGATTCTGCTGTTCGCTGTGGCCCCAGCGGTTTTGAGCGACTTCCGCTTGAACCTGCTCGCCAAGTTCCTGTGCTTCGCCATCGTGGCCGCCGGCATCGGATTGGCGTGGGGCCGTGGCGGAATGCTCACCCTGGGCCAGGGCGTGTTCTTCGGCATCGGCGCCTACATCATGGCCATGCACATGCAACTCGCCGACGCCGCACGCCTGGGCAACGACGTCCCCGAGTTCATGGAAATCTCCGGCATCAGCGAACTTCCGACCTTCTGGCAGCCGTTCAGTTCCGCGCCGGTCGCGATCCTGGGCATCCTGGTACTGCCCGCACTGGTCGCCGCCGTGCTCGGCTACGGCGTGTTCAAGCGTCGGGTGCGCGGCGCCTACTTCGCGATCCTGAGCCAGGCGTTGGCCGCGGCGCTGGCGATCCTGCTCACCGGTCAGCAGGCCATCGGCGGCTTCACCGGCCTGTCGGACTTCCGCGCGTTCTTCGGCTTCAAGCTGTCGGACCCGGCCAACCGCCAGATGCTGTTCTTCATCACCGCGGGCGCACTGCTCGTGGTGGTGGCGCTGATCCGTCAGCTCAACCGCAGCCGCTACGGCGAACTGCTGGTCGCGGTGCGTGACGCCGAGGAACGCGTGCGTTTCCTCGGCTACGACCCGGCCAATATCAAGATCGTCGCGTATGTGGTGGCGGCGTTCCTGGCCGGTATCGCGGGCGCGCTGTTCACCCCGATCGTGGGGATCATCTCCCCCGCCGACATCGGCGTCATCCCGTCGATCGCCTTCCTGATCGGCGTGGCCATCGGCGGCCGCACCACCCTGCTCGGCCCGATACTGGGCGCGATCGGCGTGGCCTGGGCGCAGACGTCGCTGTCGGAACAGTTCCCGTCTGGCTGGACCTACATGCAGGGCATCTTGTTCATCGTGGTCGTCGGTTTCATCCCCGCCGGGCTGGCCGGTCTGTGGCCGATGGTCAAGGGCTGGCTCGACAGCCGCAAGAAGGTACCCGCTCCGGAGGAACCCGCCGCCGACGTCACCCTGGAGAAGGTGGAAGCGCGATGACACACGAACCCAAAGCCGGCGGCAACGCGGGCATGGACAGCGACTACCTCGAAATCCGTGGCCTGACAGTCAGTTTCGACGGCTTCAAGGCGGTCACCGATGTCGACCTCACGGTGCTGCAGGGTGACCTGCGGTTCCTGATCGGCCCGAACGGCGCGGGCAAGACCACGCTGATCGACGCCATCACCGGTCTGGTTCCGGCCACCGGTTCGGCGCAGAAGCAGGGTGTGGAACTGCTGGGCAAGAAGGTGCACCAGATCGCGCGGCTGGGCATCGGGCGCACCTTCCAGACGGCCAGCGTGTTCGAACAGCTGACGGTGTTGCAGAACCTGGATATCGCTGCGGGAGCCGGTCGTTCGGCACTCTCCTTGCTGCGCACGCGCAAGTCGGTGCTGCCGAGCATCGAAGAGGCTTTGGAGACAACAGGTCTCACCGCACTACGCGACAAGCCCGCCGGCGTCCTCGCGCACGGGCAGAAGCAGTGGCTGGAAATCGGGATGCTGCTGGTCCAGAACGCCTCGGTGCTGCTGCTCGACGAACCTGTCGCAGGCATGAGCGCTGAGGAGCGCGAAGAGACCGGAAACCTGTTGCGGCGCATCGGCAGTGACCGCGTGGTGATCGTGGTGGAGCACGACATGGACTTCATGCGCTCGTTCGCCACCTCGGTCACCGTCCTCGCGGGCGGCAAGGTGCTCAGCGAGGGCAGCGTCGAACAGGTGCAGGCCGATCCGAAGGTGCAAGAGGTCTACCTCGGTACCGCGAATCTCGTTGCGCTAGAAAAGGAGTAGTCCGATGCTCGAGCTACACGACATCCACGCCGGATACGGGCGCACCGAGGTCATCCACGGCATCAGCATGACCGTGCCCGACGACTCCGTGGTCGCCATCATGGGCCACAACGGCGCGGGCAAGACCACCCTGCTGCGCACCGCGGTGGGCCTGCTGCCCACCAAGTCGGGCACCATCACGTTCAACGGCGAGAAGATCACCAAACTCTCACCGTCGCAACGGGTCAAGCGCGGCATCGGCTACGTGCCGCAGGGTCAGCAGAGCTTCGGCCAGCTGACCACCGCCGAAAACCTGCAGGTGGTCGCGGACGGTCGCAAACGCGGCAAGGCGCTGATCGACGAATCCCTGGACCTGTTCCCCGCCTTGAAGGACCTGCTCACCCGCAAGGCCGGTCTGCTCTCGGGCGGCCAGCGTCAACAGCTGGCCATTGCGCGCGCCCTGATCACCGAGCCGAAACTGCTCATTCTCGACGAACCCACCGAGGGCATCCAGCCGTCGGTTGTGGCCGAAATCGAGCGCACCATCATCGAATTGACGCAGCGCGGCGGTTTGAGCGTGCTGCTGGTGGAGCAACACATCGGCTTCGCCCTGCAGGCCGCGCAGCAGTACTACGTGCTGCATTCGGGGCATCTGGGCTCGACCGGGACGGGCGGGGCCGGCGCGGAATCCGCGGTCCGCGCGGCGATGGCCATCTGAACGCAGCCGGTCACATGGCAGACAGGGCCGGTCCGGCGAAGCGGGTACCGCTTGCCTCCCGCGTCTACGACGAGCTCCGGCGTGACCTCGCCACGGGCGAACTGGCTCCGACCGAACGGCTGCGCGCCGAACGGTTGGCCCGCCGCTACGGCGTCTCGCGCACTCCGGTGCGCGAGGCGCTGGCCCGCCTGCAAGCCGATGGCCTGGTGCAACGGCATTCCGACGGTTTATACCTCTACCGCCCACGCCTGAACGAGCTCGACGAACTCTACGAGCTACGAATCGTGCTGGAATCCCGTGGTTTTCAGCGCACAGCAAGTTCAGTCCACGCACCGACGCCCGGACACGACCTGCCCACCGTGCGCGCCGAACTGGCACGCTGGCTCCGATACCGCGACGCCCCACCCGAACCCGGCCCCGACCTGGTCGCTGCCGACGAGCAATTCCACACCGAACTCCTCAGGGCCGCAGGCAATTCCGCACTCGCCGAAGCACTCACCGCGATGTACCTGCGCGTTCGCCCGGTCCGCACCATGGACATGCCCACCGCCGAACGAGTGGCCGCGATGACCGCCGAGCACATCACCATCGCCGAACAGGTCCTGTCCGGTGACACCGAACAGGCCCTGCGCACCCTCACCGCCCACCTGGATTCCTCCCGCGCCCACGTCCGGGTGCGTGCCGAGCAGGCGATCGCGTTCACCAAACTCGGTCGCGCCGTGCGGGATTGATCAGCAGTCGGTCTGGAACGGCCAGCACGCGGTCTTGCGCGGCGTGACAGGCGCGCTGGTCGTCGACGGACCGAGCACGGGCGCACGAGTGGTCGAGGTCGTCTGCGAGGTATCCGACATCGGCCGCGTCTTGGGCGATTCCTGCAGCAGCGCCATGCCCACCACCAGGAAAACCACGAACACCCCGATCAACGCCGCCACGAAAACCGCTACGCCGACCAGCTTTCCGCGCCGCGAGGGATCCACCGGCGGCGGGGGCGCGCTGACCTTGCGCACCGGCCGCACCTGCGGCGCCACCGGCGTGGGCGCGGGGCGATTGGCCGCGAAACCCTCCTCGGCCAACTCCGCGCGCGACGGCACCTCCCCCACCCCGAGCGCGGTGCACGTGTTGATCACCCGATCCACAGTCCACTCGCGCGGTGCCGCCGAGAACCCCTCGAGATAGACCCGAAGCTCGTGCGCGTCAACGGTATTGGCGACCAGCACGTCCAGCCCGGGTCGCAGTGTCGTGCGCGCGGGCCGCACGACCACGCCCCGGTACGGCACGAGTATCACCGCACCGCACACGTGCTTGCCCTCTTGCAGCGCCTGTTCCAACGCCACGCGCACCGCGTGTACCCCGTGCTCGACCTGGTCGGTGAGCGCGTTCGTGGATTCGTCTTCTAAATCCAGCGGACTGTCGCTGATCTTCCAGCTGCCGTCGGTCGCGACGGTGAGCAGCCCGCTCTGCCGTCGCCGGAAGCCCCTGACCTCGAGTACGGTGATCCCGCGCGGGGTCACGATCACCGCGCCCAGCCGCCGATCACCGACCTGGCAATCGACCAGCGCCAGCCCCGTACTCGGATAGTCGCGCAGGCATTCCACGAGCTCGCGCTCGGCCCCCGTGAGCTGCGCCCCAGGCCTGATCCGAACCAGCATGTGCGATGTTCCCCTACCAGTGCTGCGATCTCACCGCCGCTGCGCGCTGCGGTACCCACCGATCATGACGCGCAACTGTTCCGAAAACCACTGGAAACCAAAGAAAACCGGCACGAACACAGGACCGACCCCCGTGGCCGGAACCGGCGAGTACGCTCCGATTCGGCCGACGATGCTGCATACGACAGGTGGACCAACGATGGATTCAGTGCCCCTACCACGCGTTTCTCCGGGACGACTCGGTGAACTAGGCCCGATCAACTGGGTTGTGTGGCAAGTACTTTCCCGCGCGTCGGGCACCGACGACGCGCACCTTTTCAGCACCCTCGGACGCACCGGCGGACTGTTCCGCGGCTGGCTGCATTTCTCCGGCAAGCTCATGCCCGGCGGTCGCCTGCCGCGTGCGGAGGCCGAATTGGTGATCCTGCGGGTGGCGCACCTGCGCGAGTGCGGTTACGAGACCGACCACCACAGGCGACTGGGGCGCAAGGCGGGCCTGAGTGCCGTCGAGATCGAGCGGGTTGCCGCAGGTCCGGACGCCGAAGGCTGGACACCTCGGCAGCGGGCGCTGTTGGCGGCCGTGGATCAGCTGGTGACTACCCGAAACGTGGACGACGCGGCGTGGGCCGAGCTGGCCGCGCACTTCGACGAGCGGGTCCTGATCGAGATCGTGCTGCTGATCAACCAGTACGAGGGCCTGGCCTCGACCATCACGACCTTGCGCGTCGAACGGGACACCTTCAAATAGTGTGACCCAGGTCATATGGCGGGGCGGCCCGCGATCTCCCAGAGTGAAAAGCGTACAAAGTACGGAGTTCATGGTCCCGAGGAGAACTTATGCAGATCACCGCTTCCGCCGTCTCGCTCAATGTCGCCGACCCGCAGGCCTCGGCCCAGTTCCTCATCGACCACCTCGGCTTCACCGAGAAGATGGCCGCCGACGGGTTCGTCGCGCTGTCGCGGGAAGACGCGGGCATGGACGTGATCTACCTACGCACGGGCCTGCGTTCGTTCAAGCCCGCCCGCATCGCCGGCAGCGCGGGTGACGGGCTGCTGGTGGTGTTCGTCGTCGACGACATCGACCGCGAATACGACCGGCTGCGCACCGAGGGCGTCCCGATCGAAACGCCGATCGAAACCGAGGAGTGGGGCGAACGCTACTTCCAGATGACCGACCCCAACGGGATCATCATCCAGCTCGTCCAGTGGGTCTGATCAGCGGCGCGCGACCCGCAACGCCGCCACGATCATCGGAATCTGCAACGGCAACCGCGCCAACACCCCGGCCTTGAAAGCCTTGGGCGCCTTCGGATTACCGACCACATCGACGGTCATCTGAATGTTGGCGGGGAACACACCGATGAACAACGCCGCGGCCAGCCAGCCGCCGAGCCGACGGGTGCGCGGCACCGCAAGCGCGGTGGCAACGCCGAGCTCGGCAACCCCGGACGCATACGTGTAGGTCCGCGGGTTGCCGGGCAGCTGCGGGGGCACGATCTTGTCGAACGGCTTGGGTGCCACGAAGTGCAGAGTGCCCATCACGAACAAAAGCCCACTCAACCAGGAGTGTGCACGTCGACGGGGTGTTTGATCAGCCACGCTGCCGAGCCTAGCCGTTTTTCGATAGGCGAGGTCAGCGGGCGAGAAGGTCCGAGACGGTGACGAATCGGTAGCCCTGTGCACGCAGTCCGTTGACGATGTCCGGGACCGCCGCGGCGGACTCGGTTCCCTGCATCACGTGCAGCAGGATGATCGAGCCCGGCCTGGTCTGCGCGAGAGCGTCGCCGACGATGGTCTCGCGGGAGGCCCCGCCCGCGGAATCGGGCTCCACATCCCAGGTCACCGTCGTGCGGTCGTGCTCGGCCAGGTAATGCGGCAGCGCCCACAGTTTCTTGCCGTACGGCGGGCGGAAAGTGATCGGTCCCGCGAAGCCGGTGCGGCGGATCTCGGTGTCGGTGCGCTCGATCTCCTCACGCACGGTGTCACCGGAAATCAGCACCATGCGACGGTGCGTATACGAGTGATTGCCGATCTCGTGCCCGGCCGCGGCGATGGCCGCACCGTATTCGGGATGCGCCGCCAGGGATTCGCCGATCAGGTAGAAGGTGGCGGGCACCTTCAGTTCGTCGAGCATCCGCAACACCTCGGGCGTGCGCTCGGTCGGCCCGTCGTCGAAGGTCAACGCGACGACCTTCTCCTCGGTGGCGACCCGGTCGACCAGCCGCCCCTGCAGCTGATAGGTCCGTGAATTCATCAACACATACAGACCAGCCACGACCGCCAGCACCACAACGATCCCGACAACCCCGCCGACCAGCCACTTGCGCACCGGCAAACGGTAACTCACCGGGTCATCCCCGGTGAGTCAGGACGTTTCTACACGATCACCTGGGCGATATCGCCCGGATTCAGATAGTCGAAGAAGCGGTGCGCACCGTCTTCGGTCATGCGCACACAGCCGTGTGATTGCGCTTGGATCGGGCCGACGTGAAATGCCATGTCGCCGTTGAAGAATGTCGCCCAGCGCATCGGCGCGTTGTGCATCGTGCTCCAGTGGAATTCCCGCTTGAACGACACGCGGGTCACCGCGGGCGGGGTTTCGAAGCCGGGCATGCCGTGCGAGATCGGGGTGGGTCCGAAGATCACCCGACCGTTGTCGACCAGCCACGCCTCGTTCGTCGACAGTCGCATACACACCCTGGCTTCGACCACCGGGCACGGGGAGGCGGTGGGGATGATCGAGGGGACGCCGGGAACATCCGGCCCACCTGGGAAAAGGGGTTCAGCCACGGCTGGTGTCACCGTGCCGAGTCCGGCCACAGCGACCGCGATAACCGCCGCGATTCGTGCTGTCCAACCGACAATGCTCATTCGATTCGTACCCTCTCAACCGTGCCCGCCACCTCGGCGAGACCCGGGTGAGGGGACCATCTCATGGAACACAAACATGTCGAACACGAGCGTGGAACAACTACCTGGAGGTGCAGTTGATCATCGGCCACGGAACGGGATTCACCAAATCAACGCGCCTTCCCGCCTCCCCGCGTATTTTGCGTGCCGTCCGGCAATTCGACTGTTTGTTCTCGGTCTCGCGTCAGGTGCGAAACGGTTCGGAGTCGGCTGGGGAGTTACCCATGTTCTCGCGTGATCACGGGAGGCTACGAAAGGGCCGGGCACGCGATATCCGCGCACCCGGCCGCCATCGAACACCTCAGAAGTTGATCATGTGTCCCGCGAGGCCGTGCACAGCTTCCTGCACCGCTTCGCTCAGCGTCGGGTGCGTGTGCACATTGCGGGCCACCTCGTTGACCGTGAGGTCCCACTTCTGGGCCAGGGTCAGTTCGGGCAGCAGCTCCGACACGTCGGGGCCGATCAGGTGGCCGCCGATGAGTTCGCCGTGGGCGGCGTCGGCGATCAGCTTCACGAAGCCGGTCGGGTCGCCGAGGCCGTGCGCCTTGCCGTTGGCCTGGAACGGGAAGGTCGAGACCTTCACGTCGTAGCCTTCGTCGCGGGCCTGTTCCTCGGTGAGACCGAAGCTGGCGACCTGCGGCTGGCAGAAGGTGGCGCGCGGCATCATCCGGTAGTCACCCAGCGTCATCGTCTCGGCGCCGCCGATGGTCTCGGCCGCGACCACGCCCTGTGCCTCGGCCACGTGGGCGAGCTGCAGCTTGGCGGTGACGTCACCGATCGCGTAGATGTGCGGCACATTGGTGCGCATGTAGTCGTCGATCTCGATGGCGCCACGGTTGGTGAGCTCCACGCCGGTGGTCTCGAGGCCGTAGCCCTCCACGCGCGGGGCGAAGCCCACAGCCTGCAGCACCTTGTCGACGGTGACGGTCTCGATCGCGCCGGACTTGTTGTCCTTGATCTGCACGGTGACCTTGGAACCGTTGTCGTCGATCGACTGCACGGCCGCACCGGTGGTGATGGTGATGCCCAGCTTCTTGTACTGCTTGGTGATCTCCTTGGACACGTCCGCGTCCTCGTTGGGCAGCGCGCGATCCAAGTACTCCACGATCCGCACGTCGACGCCGTAGTTCTTGAGAACGTAGGCGAACTCCATGCCGATGGCGCCCGCGCCGACGATCAGGATCGAACCGGGCAGGTCACGGGTGAGGATCTGCTCCTCGTAGGTGACCACGTTCTCCGACAGCGAGGTGCCGGGCAGCAGGCGGGTGGTGGTGCCGGTGGCGATGATGACGTTGTCGAACGTGAGCGTCTCGACGCCGCCCTTGGTCAGGTCGACATCGATCGAGTTCGGGCCGGTGAACACACCGAGACCGTCGTACTCGTCGATCTTGTTCTTCTTCATCAGGAAGTGCACGCCCTTGACCCGACCGTCCGCCACCTTGCGGCTGCGGTCGAAGGCGGCACCGAAATCGAAGCTGACGTCACCGGAGATGCCGAAGGTCTTGGCCTCCTTGGTGAAGATATGGGCCAGCTCGGCGTTGCGCAGCAGTGCCTTGGACGGGATGCAGCCCACGTTCAGGCACACGCCACCCCAGTATTTCTGCTCGACAATCGCTGTTCGCAGGCCGAGTTGAGCGGCACGGATCGCGGCGACATATCCGCCGGGACCAGCGCCGAGAACGACGACATCGTAGTGGGAAGTCACGTGAACGAGCCTAACTCTGTTTCGCGAAGTTCACCCACCCGTCCCCCACATCGGTGAGATGCGCGCGAACACGGAGCCACTACTGCTGGTCAGTCGATCACCAGGCTATGAGGGATTTTTCTACTCGGGCGATGTTTGCGTGAAGCCTGGTGATCGACTGTCCAGAACGGCCGTTGCGCCAGATCTGGGATTACTGTCGGAGTTGTGAGGGCAGTGAGCGGGCGAGGGTTGCCCGACGGTGTGCACGTCGGAGCTGTGAGGACCGGCAGTGAACAGCCGAGCGTTGCCCGACGGTGTGCACGTCGGAGCTGTGAGGACCGGCAGTGAACAGCCCAGAGTTGCCCGACAGTGTGCCCTACGTCGACGACTCCGCCGCGGGTTCAGGAATCGGCAGTCGACTCGACGGCACGGTGTCGACCCACTTGGTTCGGTTGCTCGTTCAGGCCGCACGTGCAGCGGGGGTGGCCGAAGCGCAGTTGACTCGCGTCCCCGGCACCGACGACGTGGTGTTGCGCGGTGAGCTGAACCGGATTCCGATGAGTTCGCTGGTGCGCCTGTGGGAGTTGATCGCCCATACGCGTCCGGGGGCGGGGGTCGCGGTGGCCGCCGCCGCACCGATCGGCACGCTGAACACCTGGGACTACCTGGTGACAAGCGGTGCGACACTGACCGATTCGCTGCACCGCGCCCAGCCGTATCACCGCCTCGTCACCGGCGCCGCGGAGAGTTTCGATCTGTCCGGCGACGGTGATCTCACCATCGGCTACCGCACCTCCGCCGGTGATCCCGCGGTGGCGGCGGTGGTCAACGAGTACGTGCTGGCCTACTACCTGCGGCGCGCCCGCGAGGCCACCGGACGCTCACTGGTCCCCACGCGGGTGAGCTTCGGCCACAGCGCGCCGCCTGATCGGTCGGCATTGCTGGCCGTATTCGACACCGCCAGCATCGAATTCGACGCGGAGTCGGACTCGATCACCTTCCACGCCGACGACGCCAATGCCCCATTGCACCGCAGCGACCCGATGCTCGCAGACCTGATGCGCAGCCACGCCGACCTGGTCCTGGCCTCCGCTCGCACCATCGCCGACCCCCTCGACACCTTCCGCATCGCCCTCGAAGCAGCCCTCGACGCCGCCGACCCCACCCTGCCCCGCGTCGCGAAATCCCTTGCGATGAGCCAACGCACCCTGCAACGCCACCTCGCCGAACACGGCACCACCTGGCGCGACGAACTCGACATGCTCCGCTACGAACGCGCGAAACTCCTACTGGCCCAAGGGCTCACCCGAACCGCGATTGCCCACCGCCTCGGCTTCACCGATGACCGCGCCCTCCGCAAAGCCTTCCACCGCTGGACTACCGGGTGATGCGCGCGGACCGCGGCTACTTCTGCTTCACCGAGGCCGATAACGCGATGCCAGCTCGCTGATCCGCCCTCATTCCCAGCTAGCTGAGTCCACCCGATCGATCTGTCGGCCCCTGCGACGAGTTGGTTCGCCGTTGCGATACGTGGCGCGAATGGACCGAGTGGTGGCGTCCAAGGACCTCGATCGAGCCGATCGCGCCCCATAACGTTGTCATCACCGGCGAGAAACACCGGCTGACCTGGAAAGAAGGCCCGATAATGTCGAACACGACCACCCGCGCGCTGCCCACCTTCACCCGCGAGATCCATCTCGCCGCCCGGCCGAACGGAGCACCGGTGGCAGGCGATTTCGCGCTGGTCGAGCGGGAACTGGCCGAGCTCGCGCAGGGGCAGATCCTGGTCCGCAACACCTGGATGTCGGTCGACCCGTACATGCGCGGCCGCATGGACGACAAGGTGTCCTACATCCCACCGTTCGAACTCGGTGCGGCCCTTGATGGTTCGGCCATCGGCGAGGTGATCGCCTCCCGTTCGGCGGATATCGCGGTCGGCGCGACGGTCTCGCACTTCGCCGGCTGGCGTGAACATGCCATCGTCGACGCCGCCACCGCCACGGTCATCGATACGGATCTCGCTGCGCCACAGCATTTCCTGAGCGTGCTCGGAACCACCGGCCTCACCGCCTACGCCGCACTCACCGAGGTCGCCCCGGTGAAGCCCGGCGACACCGTGTTCATCTCGGCGGCCGCGGGCGCGGTAGGCAGCGTAGCCGGGCAGATCGCCAAGGCACTGGGCGCGAAGCGGGTGATCGGTTCGGCAGGCGGTGCGGTGAAGACCCGAAAGCTGCTCGCGGACTTCGGCTTCGACGCCGCCATCGACTACCGCGCGGGCGATCTGGCCGGGCAGCTGGCGACGGCCGCACCCGAGGGCATCGACGTCTACCTCGACAGTGTCGGCGGCGAACACCTGAAGGTTGCCATCGAGGCGCTCGAGCAGCACGGCCGCGTCGCCCTGGTCGGCGCGATCAGCGGCTACAACGGCACCACCACCCAGCAGACCCCCGACCTCTACCTCGCGGCGACCAAGGAGATCACCCTGCGCGGCATGCTGGTGACCAGCTACTTCCCGATCTTCGCCGAATACATCGCCAAGGCCGCGACCTGGCTAGCCGACGGCACCCTACACACCACCGAAACCGTCTACGAAGGCCTCAACCAGGCCCCCGCAGCCCTCCTCGGCGTCCTCACCGGCGCCAACACCGGAAAGATGCTCGTCCGCCTCGCCTAGGTTTCAAGATCACCACGCTGTGGTGGCGGCATCTCGCGAGAGGCTCCCGCCACCAGAGCGTGGTGATCACTCGTCCATCACGCTAGGCGCGCCAGACCTGGGCGGCGATGCGGGCGAAGTTGCCGCCGAAGACTGCTGCGCGCTCGGTGGGGGTGAAACCGCGGTCGGCCAGCAGGTCGCCCAGGCCCGGTAGGTCGGATGTGCCGAGGAGGTCTTCGGGTGGGGTCCATTGGAGTGGCCCCCACTGGGTGTAGGCGGCGGAGAAGGCGGCGGGGTTTTCTTGGATCTCGTCGTTGAATTGTTCGCCGTCGAAGGAGTAGTCGGAGCCGATGCCGATGTGGTCGATGCCGAGTAGGTCCACGCCGTAACGGATTTGGTCGGCCATCGCGGCCAGGCGTTGCAGGCGCGCGGCGGGTTCGTTGAAGCCCAGGAAGATGCCGACGCCGTTGATGCCGATCACGCCGCCGGTCGCGGCGCACGCGCGGGCCTGTTCGTCGTCGATGTTGCGTGGATGTTCGTGCAGGGCAGCGAAATTGGAATGGCTGTAGATCATCGGCTCCGAGGTGTGGGTGGAGATGTCGAGGCCGGTGCGGCGTGAGCAGTGCGAGCCGTCGGCGAACATGCCGACCTCGTTGAGCTTGCGTACCAGGTCTTTTCCGTAGCCGGTCAGGCCGGTGTCCACCGTGTCGAGGCAGCCGCAGCCTGCCGCGTTGGCGTGGTTGTAGGTGGGCAACAGGGAACGCACGCCCAGGCCGTAGAACAGGTCGACATTGTCGAGGTCGCCTTCCAGCGGCGCGGAGTCCTCCAGGTCGAAGGCCAGCGCGATCACGTCGGGGGCACCGATGTCGGCGACGGTGTCCACCAGCCGGAACCGCGGATCATCCTGCGCCTGGCCCCGGAACTGGTGCAGCAGCGCCAGCGAGTCGGCCTTGCCCTCCCCCGAATACCCCACATTCACCGACAGATACGACCCCAGCGGATACCGTGCCAGATCCTCGATCCGCGCCGTCGGCCGCAACGGCAGACAGCAGTGCTGCTCCCACAGGAACACATCCACCTCCGGTTGATTCGTGACCTGTGATCGTACGTTTCGCAGCGCATTCGACACCGGACCGACGCTAACGCGATGTCTGATTCGTCCGATAAATCAATACTCCGACCCCGACCTAGGGCCCCCGATCAAAGGCGGTGCGACATGCGTCGCTTCCTCATCCTCCTAGCTTCCCTGGCAACCTTCCTCGGCCTGGCCATCCTGCCCGCGGCCGCCACCCCGTCCTACTGCGGACTGGTGTGGGGTTCCCAGGACAAATCCGATCCGAACTACTCCGCAGGCACCCTCACCAACGTGCGCGCGGGCCGTCACCAATGCTTCGACCGCATGGTCGTGGACGTGGCGGGCCCGGCGGCGGGGTACACGGTGCGCTACGTCGACACCGTCACCGAAGACGGTTCCGGCGCGGTCGTTCCACTGCGTGGCGGCGCGTTCCTGCAGGTCACGGTCAACGCGCCGGCCTACGACAGCGCCGGCAACATGACCTACTGGCCGCCGAACCGCACCGAACTTGTCGACGTCAACGGCTATCAAACGTTCCGCCAGCTCGCCTGGGCGGTGTCGTTCGAAGGCCAGTCCCGGATGGGTCTGGGCGTGCGTGCCCGGCTGCCGTTCCGCGTCATGACGCTCGAGAATCCGACCCGCGTGGTCGTGGACGTCGCCCACTATTGGTGACCACCCCGGCTCGCCGGACGTGCGAATCCCCACATCGGCAACAATGTGGGGATGAGCGGCGTTGAGCAGAACGTGACCGATCCCTATCTCTGGCTCGAGGACGTAACCGACGAGGGCGCGCTGGACTGGGCGCGCGCCCGCAACGACGTGGTGGCGCGACGCTTCGCGGCCACCGACCGGTTCGCCGACCTGGAGCGTCGCATGCTCGCGATGCTCGACGACGACACCAAGATCGCCTTCCCCGGTCGGCGCGGGCCGTGGCTGTACAACTTCTGGCGCGACGCGCAGCATCAGCGCGGGCTGTGGCGACGGACCACGTTCGAGTCCTATGCCACCGGCGATCCCGAGTGGGATGTGCTGATCGATGTGGACGCGTTGGCCGAGGCCGACGGCGAGAACTGGGTGTGGGCGGGCGCCGCGGTGCTGCGGCCCGCGCAGGAACGCGCCATCATCCACTTGTCCCGCGGCGGCGCCGACGCCAAGGTCGAACGCGAATTCGACCTGACCACAAGGCAATTCATCGCCCCCGAGGACGGCGGGTTCTACGTCCCCGAAGCCAAGACGCGGATCAGCTGGATCGACGCCGACACCGTATACATCGGCACCGACTTCGGACCGGGATCACTCACCGACTCCGGGTACCCGCGCATCGCCAAGCGCTGGCATCGCGGCACCGAATTGTCCGCTGCGGAAACAGTATTCGAGGGTAAGGCCAGCGATGTCTCGATCGGCGTCGGGTACGACCGCCACCCCGGTTACGAACGGCACGTGCTGACCCGTTCGACCGACTTCTTCAACAGTGAGGTGTCGCTGCTGCAGGACGGGGAGTGGCGCCTGATCGAAACCCCGACCGACGCCGACGTCGACTGGTACCGCGACTGGCTGCTGGTGCGCTTGAAAACCGAGTGGACACCCGGTGACACCACCTTCCCGCCCGGCAGCCTGCTCGTCACCGACTTGAACGACTTCCTTTCCGGGGCAAGGGACTTCGAGGCACTGTTCACCCCCGACGCGCATACCTCACTGGACGGTTGGGGATGGACCGAGAACCATCTGATCCTGTCCACCCTGCAGGATGTGCAGACCGGCTTCCGGGTGCTCACCCCCGGACCGGACGGCTGGGCGACCAGCGAACTCACCGACGTCCCGGCGATGTCGTCCACCTCGGTCACCAATATCGACCCGCTCGAGGGCGGCGACGAATTCATGCTCACCACAACCGGTTTCACCACCCCGACCACGCTGCTCAGCAGCGCGATCGGCGAACCGGCGGTGACGCTGCGACAGGCGCCGAGCTACTTCGACGCCACCGGCATCGAGACCGAGCAATTCTTCGCCACCTCCGATGACGGAACCGCGGTCCCCTACTTCGTGATTCGGCATCGCGACCGTCGCGGCACGCCCGGACCGACGATCATGAACGGCTACGGCGGCTTCGAAATCTCCAAGACCCCCGGCTATCTGGGCGGCACGGGCATGGCGTGGCTCGAACGCGGCGGCACCTATGTAGTGGCCAATATTCGTGGCGGCGGCGAGTACGGCCCCGAATGGCACACTGCCGCACTGAAAGAGCACCGCCACCGCGCCTTCGAGGACTTCGCCGCCATCGCGCGCGACCTGGTCACCCGCGGCATCACCACCCCCGACCGCCTCGGCGCGATCGGCGGCAGCAACGGTGGACTGCTGATGGGCGTGATGCTCACCCGCTACCCGGAACTGTTCGGCGCCATCGTCTGCCAGGTCCCGCTGCTGGATATGCAGCGCTATCACCTGCTGCTCGCGGGTGCCTCGTGGGTGGCTGAGTACGGCGACCCGGACAAGCCGGAAGAATGGGCTTACCTCAGCGAGTACTCGCCGTATCAGAACACCGATACCGGCAAGCAGTACCCGCCGATCCTGCTGGCCACCTCCACCCGCGACGACCGGGTGCATCCGGGTCATGCGCGAAAGATGGCCGCGCTGTTAGAATCTCAGGACCGCACCGTCTGGTACTACGAGAACATCGAGGGTGGGCACGGCGGTGCCGCCGACAACAAACAGGCGGCGCACCTGACCGCGTTGGTCTACGAGTTCTTCATCCAGATGCTGATCGAAGGGCGACGCTCGGCCTAGTCAGCGGTCGCGCAACCACTTCTCCACCGCGTCGACCGTGGAATCCGGATTGGTGATCCAGCCGTTGTGCCCCAGGGCCTCCGGCTGGAACCACCGGGTGACCTGCGTGTTGGGCAGCTTGCTGAGCAGGTGATCGGCCGAGGTCTGCGGGGCCATGTCATCGCCCGCCACGGTGATCGACAGGACCGGGAACTTCAACCGCGACATGCGCTCGTCATAGTCGATATCGGCGCCGACGGGCACGAAGCGGCCGGTGCGCGCGAGCCTGGCCCAATCCGACATCAGCACCTTGGACTGACGGCCGTACGCACGCTTGCCGAGCAGGTCTCCCGGCCAGAACCCGGCCAGGTTCGACGCCACCGCCACCGCGGCCGTGCCCACCAGCATGCCCGGCCCGAACACCCCGCGATAGCCGCGGAAATACGGTGTGCCGGAAGCGATCAGGATCAACCCACCGAGCCTGCCGCGCACCCGTGCCGCGTACATCGCCGACAGCTGGCCACCCATGCTGTGGCCGAGCAGGTACGGGGTGCTGGCAGGGAACCTGTTACGCACCGCGGCCAAGATCGCGGGAAAGTCCACGGACACCAATTCGTGGTAGCCATAAGTACTTTCGGCGTCAGGGCGGTGAGTGCTGTCGCCCTGGCCGCGCATTTCGCCGATCGCGACGTCGAAACCGCACGCGGCCAACCGATGTCCGAAATACTCGTAGAACTCACCGGGCACCGCCAGTCCGGGCGCGATGACCACGACCGGTCGCGGTGCGTCGGGCGTGACCGGATGCCGATGCGCGCCGGTGGCCGGAATGAGCCGCACCGGCAGGGTGCTGCCGTCGGGTACCTGGATCTCGACGATCTCGACCCGCGCCATCAAGCCCCGACCGCGCCCATGATCACCCGGCTCAGCACCTTGATCACCTCATCGAGCTCGGGGCGAGGGTCGCTGCCGCTCCACCCGTCCACGACGTAGTTCACCGCGCCGATGATCGCCAGCACGCGCAATTCGTAGTCGCCGGTGGGGATTTCACCGTGCATGGCAGCGTCCTCGGCGGCGCTGGCCAGCAGCGAGCCCCACACGCGACGCAGTTCGAGCCGGAACTTCTCGACCTTGGGGCCTGCCCCGACCACCTCCACCAGCGCCACGCGCGCCTTGCGCGGATCGTTGCCGATGGACTCGACATACGCCCGCACGGCCGCGTCGATCTGCTCGAGCACAGTGCCTTCGGATTTCTCCTCCAGCGCGGTAGCCACCGCCTCGCGCGAGTACCGGTCGATCTGCTCGTACAGCTCGAGCAGCAGCGATTCGCGGCCGGTGAACTCCTCGTAGAACTGCCGAGACGAGAGCCCCGCGTCCTTACAGATCGCTCCGACCGAGCTGTTGGCGTACCCGTCGCGCGCGAAGACCGTCAGGCCTGACTCCAGAAAACGCGCACGCCGCTGGCGTTGCCGGTCCTCTACGGGTTGCCCGGCATACATTCGTCCCGTATTCGCATCCTGTGACATTGTCGCTGACAATACCGAAGGGCCTGATCCCCTCGTCATGGATCAGGCCCTTCGGTACGCCCATTCGGCTAACCGCGCGTTAGCCGAAAGATGGCTACAGACGGCTCAGTTGCCCGAGCCCTGCACCGAACCGGTGCTCAGCGAGCTGGTGAGCAGGCCAAGCAGCAGGGTCAGGATGTTGCCGTCGCTGCTGTCATCAGTGATGTTGTAAAGCATGTGTCACTCCAAGTCGATGTTTTGTGACGCCGTTGTCACTGGCCATTTGCCGTCTCGGACGATACCGACGCAAATGTGAACAGGGAGTGTTTTAAAGGAATTTCCTAGAATTTTTTGTGAGGAAGGACAAGCCCCAAGAAGTCCGGTCTCGCCAAGGGTCCCCGCGCCCGGAACAACCGACATGTGAAACACGAGTGTACCGCTGTGCGGCACCCACTTTGCCCGTACCGAGGAGTAACGACCGCACCTGGCAAGCTTGCGGGATGAGCGCGAGTGCGGATGAGGATGTCGAGTACGTTCGAGTGGTGTTCCGGATCCCCGCCGATCCGAACGGCTGGCATGTGGCCGGCACCGAGCGGATGTGGGCCGTGCGGATCGCCGACGATCGAGTTCGACTGGCCAACATCCCTTTTCACGCGTACGGCTTCGCCGACGGTGACATTGTCGAGGTTTCAGCCGACGACGAGGGCGTGCTCTGGGCGGGCGCGGTGGTCGAACCGTCGCAGAACTGCACGATTCGGGTCATCCCCGTCGAGGGGTGCTTGCGCTCCGAGGTGCTCCAGGCGGTCATCGACGCGTTCGCGCCGTTGGGCGTCGAAAGCGAAGGCAGCCGCGAAGGGTTGGTCGCGCTGAACGTGCCGCTCGGCAGCGACATCGAGGAAGTCAAAGCCACACTCCTGCAAGGACACGCCGACAAACTCTGGTACTACGACGTCGGCACGGCCAACGACCAGTGGCGCACCGCCACCCCCACCCTCCCCGACCGCAACCCGAGCGACCCACCCCCCGACGCCTACGGCCGGTGCTTCCCCCACGACCTCGCCGCCTACGTCTACAACACGGTCGCCACCGGCGAACTCCCCGCCCGGGTCGTCGTCCACGACCCCGACGGCGAGTGGATCATCAGCGACGGCTCCGACGCCCCCTTGGGCGTTGACACCGCCACCATCTTGCACATCCATCACGTCCTCGACACCGATTCATCCCTGGCAGAACTGGCCACCCTCGCCCCGGGCCGCCTGGCCTGGCGAGACCAGCCCACCGACCCATGGACCATCGAAGACTTCGCCTACCCGGACGAATAGAAGGCGGACGTCTCGTCGACCGGGCTCGAACCGGCGCCCACCCGGGCCTAGCCGGGCGCTCTACCGCTGAGCTACGACGAGACATCCGCCGACACCCCCTCAACGGGGGTAGAACTGGTGCCCCTCGGCCTTGACCGAGGGGAAACCAGTGCCACTGACCGGGCTCGAACCGGCGTCCACCCGGTTAAGAGCCGGGCGCTCTACCACTGAGCTACAGCGGGCCCCGTGATCGTGCCTCACGGCAGGTAGGGGTGTCCACCGGATTCCGTGAGCACGGTGGCGGGGACGCCTGCCGAAAGTTCCTGCGCGTATTCGGCTTTGATCGGCTTGCCGCTGAAAACCCCTGCGCTGCGCAGCATTCCCGCCCAGATCGGGTCCGCAACCGACACACCGTGCACGAGTTCGGGTGTCGGACGGAAGGAGCCGACGTCGCCCGCCGCTTTGGGACCGATCCACCCGCTGCGTTCGGGATCGACGCCCGCGATCTCACAGACGTCGATGACTTCGGCGGCGGTGCAAGTCGCGCGACCGGCGAGCACCTCCCACGGCAACGGCAATGCGGCCCACACTTGGGTATCGGGATGCAGTCCCGACCCGGAGCGAAAGTGCATGGCGGCGAGATCGCCCGCGATCAGCATCATGGCCTTGCCGGGGCAGGCCACTTCGAGCAGGCCGGTCGCACCGGTGGCGTGCAGGCACGACAACCACGCCGCGCGCGCCGCGTTGTACGCACCGCACAGCAGATTCCACGTCGACGAATCGTTTCCGCTCCGCACGATCATCCGCTCACGGTCGAACGTGCTTGCCGCCCACACACTTTCCAGCACCTCGGCAGTGGAACGCATCGCCGCAAACCACCGACCCAGCAGTTCACCCCGCTGCTCATCGGTGAGGTGTTCGAGCACATCTCTGGTCGGATAGGCCTGGGCGATCATCCACCAGTCGGTGCCCGGATCGCGTCGACAACGGGCGAACAGCAGCTCCGCGATCTCGTCGAACGGATTCTCCCGGCCCGACAGCGTGAACTCGCGGCGCAGCTTGCGCTTTGCGGTGTAGTAGGCGAGGAAGCACGCCGCGTTCGGGTCGGCGCGGAACCTGTCGAGGGTGAGTTCGCCGGCGAACCCGGACTTGGCCAGCATCGTGAGATGGCGTTTGCGCTGCTGCGCGCCGAGGACGTCCGCTTTGGCCGTGACTCGCTGCAGCGCACGAAATCGCCTGTTGTACTGACGTTTCGAGATATCGACACCGGCGGACGCGCGGTCGCGCCGATTGAGTCGGCCGGTGCGAAAGTCGGGCCGCTGCGGGTCGAAGCGAATCGCGGCGCCCACCGACTGCGCGAACGACACCAGGGACTCAGGCACGTCGGGATCGATCTGGGCATCGATATCGAACAACCGACTGGTGGCCGCGACCTGCCGCGCTCCACCCACCGGACGCTCGAAATCGTCAGCCATGGAAGACAATCCGTTCCACCGCCCCGCGACACGAGCCACACTGCCCAGCCGACGACGGTCGATCAGCCCCAGGTCGTTCTTCAGCACGTACCAGACCAGCAACGCCACGCTCTCCGGCCGCAGCCGGGCGTCCAACGTCGCGTGCAGCTGGGCCAACGCATCGTCGGGCTCGAGCACCCCCATCTCCATGCCGCGATCATCACAAAGCATCCACGTCACGGCAAACGCTTTAGTCGCGAAGATCCGACCACGGGCGGAGGTAGGCGTGGTGACCGGTGCCTATGCTGAGCGTGACAGTCCGTCACGTATACCCCGGAGGCACCGTTGCCGAACACTCTCGAAGCCAGTATCGACATCGCCGCAGCACCGGAGAAGGTCTGGTCCGTACTCGCCGACCTGCGCCGCATGTCCGAGTTCAGCCCGACGACGGTGAAGATGGTCGCGGTCGGTGGCGTTCGCGACGGCGCGTACACCGTCAACGTCAACAAGGTCGGCTGGAAGATCTACCCGACCACCTCGCGCATCGTGCGCTTCGAACCGAACAAGGCGTTCGCGTTCCGCATGAACGAGAACCGCACGACCTGGACCTACGAACTGTCCCCCACCGCCACCGGCACCCGCGTGGTCGAGACCCGCACCGTCGACCCCAAGGGCCTGCCCGGCTGGCTGACCAAGGCGATCGACGTCGCGATGGGCGGCGAGCAGAAGTTCGAGGCCGATCTGGTCGCGGGAATGCAGGAAACCTTGAGCAAGGTGAAGGTCGCCGCCGAGCGCTGATTTCACCTCGAATCGAGAGCCCGCCGGAATTTCCGGCGGGCTTTTTTCGTCACCGCAGGTTGTCGCGGATCTCGTCGAGTGCCTGCGCGCTGCGCGTGAGCAACTCCTGCAGCGCCGCCAGTTCGGATGCGGTGAATCGGTCGGCCAGCGCCCGCTCCACCGCGATCGCACGACCGTCGGCATCGTTCATCACGGTCCGACCCGCCTCGGTCAGACGGGTTTCCAGCACGTTTTTGTGCCACTCGTGCGGGGTGCGATCGACCAGGCCGCGGTCCTGCAGGTTGGTCAGCACAGTGTTCATCGTCGGCGGGGTGACACCGGCGAGCCGGGCCAGCGCCGCGGCCGAGATGCCGGGATTCTCCGCGAGGTGCAGCAGCGCGCTGTACTGCGGAACGGTCAGCCCGGCCGGTTTCAGCGCGGCCGTCTTCGTCGCCATCACGGCTTGTTCGGCGCGCTTGATGTAGCTGCCGAGCCTTTCGGCGGCGGGCATGGAGGTCATCTGTGCATGGTATCCGCCCATCATTTCGTAATCCTCTTGACGATCATAACGACTCTAATCTACGTTACTGTCTATCTTTAGATGTCTTGCATTACATCGCTGAGAGGCTTCATCATGTTGCGAACCGTCGCCGCCGCCGCGGCCTGCCTGGCCCTGACCGCCTGCGGGAGCTCGCCCGCCACACCCGTATTGAGCACCGCGTACGAACTGCCCGGCAACGCCGTGTACCCCGAGGGCATCGCCTTGGACGCTCACAACGGCGACACCTATGTCGGGTCGTTCGCCGACGGTGCGGTGTATCGCGCAGCCGCAGGCGACTCGCGCGCCGAGGTGTTCCTGCCCGCGGGCGCGGACGGCAGGAAAACCGCGAACGGCATGAAGGTCGATCGAAGCGGTCGACTGTGGGTGATCGATTCCGGTGCGGGAGTGAGTGTTTACGACATCGCGTCACGTACGCTGCTGGCGAGATTCGCCGTGCCAGGCGAGGCGCCGCGTTTCGTCAACGACCTGGATTTCGGCGCCGACGGGACCGCCTATCTGACCGACAGCATGCGCAATGTCGTATACCGGGCCGTAATCGGCTCCGGCAGTGGCGAATTGACCGTCGCGTACGACCTGACCCCCACGCTCGGTCCGCGAGATCCAAAGGTGTTCGAGCTCAACGGCATTGTCGCCGATCCGACCGGGACCTATCTGATCGTCGTGGCCATGTCAGCGGCCCAGCTGTACCGCATCGACCTCACCGGCGACGCGGATCCGATCCGCAAAATAGCGCTGACCGGCGGCGACGCACTGCACGGCGACGGTTTGGACCTGCGCGGGGACACGCTGTGGATCGTTCACAACCTCGACAACACGATCAGCCGGTGGACCCTCACCGACGACGGCCGATCAGCCACTCGCACAGGCGAATTCCACGATGCGGCGCTGAATATTCCTACAACGATGGTGCATTCGGGTGATCGAGCGTTGATCGTGTCGTCCCAGTTCGACAGGGGCGGGCCGCTGGGCCAGGAAGGTACGCCGGGAGCCTTCGTGGTTTCGGCAGTCAGCGGGTTCCAGTGATGAATTCGCTTAGTACGGAAACGAATTCGTCCGGTTGCTCCACCTGCGGGGAGTGGCCCGAGTGTTCAACGAGATGGGTCTGCGCACCGGCGTCGGCGAAACGGGCGAGGGTTTCGGTGCTGTCGTAGAGGTAGTCGTGGCGGCCGTGGATGGCGAGGACGGGCTGAGCGAGGGCTCGCACGCGGGCGTCGAGAGGGTGCGCGGCGAAGTCGTCGGCACGGGGGCCCGCGGCGTAGGCCAGGCCGCCGGGCAGGGTCGCGCGGAAATCGCGAACCAGCGCGTCAGCCAATCCGGGTGCCGAGTCATAGCGGAAGCGGGGCGCGAAGGCGGTGCGACAAGCCAACCGGATCACCGGGCCGGGTGTCAGGCGTTGCGCCAGCCGCACCGACCACGGCCGGACAACCCACTTCGCGACGGCGGGGATGCTGGCGATCTCGTAGTCCGGAGCCTGACCGACGAGCACGACACGGACCACCCGGTTCGACCTCGCGGCCAGCTCCAGCGCGATCTCGGCCCCGAACGAATGCCCGACCACCGTCACGTCGGTGAGGTCGAGTTCCTCGAAGAGCGCGCTGAGCGGGGCAGTTCGGGCAGCGGCGGAGAAATCCCCGTCGGCGCCCGCCTCGCGCATATCGACCCGGATCACCCGAAAGTCACCGACCATCCGCTGCGCTACCGCCGCGAACCAGTCGACGGATCCCGGAATGCCGTGCAGGAACACGATCGTGGGCGCGGTGGGCTCGCCTTCGTCGAGAAAGAACACGTAAACCACCCTAGAGCAGGACCTTCGACCCTCGACAGTGCTGGTGAACGCGGATTCTTCGTCGGTGGTGCCATCGGCTGAACCATTCCGGCCGGTCGCGGCCGGGATTTCCGAATCGCACCGGTGGCATTATTCCGTCGGTTCGCATACGCTTCGCCGCGGATGAAAACGCCTCATGGAGGGATTAGTGATCACTCCGCACAGGCCGGATGACCTCGCCGACAATCGGCATGCGGTGCCGTTGACCCAGCTGATACACCTGATGGCGGAGTATCAGCAGCTCGGCGCGCACCGCGACACCTTTCTCGCGACCCCGGCCGACGACACGTTCGTGCGCGGCTGCGGCATCGTCGCGGGCTGCATCGCCACCATCGGTGTCATCATCGGGGCGGTCGGCGCCTGGCAGGGCGGTATCACGCTGCTGGTGATCGCGGCCGCACCCGTGCTGCTCGCGTTGCGACGCGGTGTGATCAACCGGCAGAACCGGGCCGCGCGGATCGACCTGTTCGACCACGGTGTCACCGTCTACCGGTCGGGCCAGCGCGTGGCCGGATTCCGTTGGGACAGCACCGAAGTGCGTCAGCACGAGATCCCGTTCCACGACACCACCCCCGTGCACTACCTGCTGGAACTGTCGGGCCCCGGCGGCGTCGAGGCCACCATCGACGAAGAGGGCTTCGCCCGCGCCCGCGAATGGGCCAGAGCCATCCAATCCGCGGTCACCGCAACCCAACTCCCCACCGCGGTCACCGCCATCGACAGCGGCGAAACCGTCCCCTTCGGCGACCTGGCCCTATCCCTGGACGCCCTCACCTACCGCGCCGAAGCCCTGCCCTGGGAAGACATCCAACTCATCGACGCCCGCAGCGGCCACATCCGCATCAAACTCTCAGGCATGTGGATGTCCCTGGCCCCCGTCAGCACCATCCCCAACTTCTACATCTTCAACGAGTTGGCGGAGAGGTTGCGCCTCACGCCGGTGGGCTAGTCGCGCGCGGGGCGTGGAACCGCTGTCGAGTCGGGTCGCTCGGCCAACTGGTGGGCGAGCTGGGCTTCGAGTTCTCGCTGGCGCGCCTGCTCGACTTTCGCCGGATCAGTTTGCCCTCGGCCTCTGCCTGCGCCCGGACGTCTCGCCAGCTCCGCACGTTGATTCCCATCAGCCGACAACGAGCCGTTCCGCGCCGAAGTCCGCGATGATTTCCATTCGGCCGCCCAAGGCCTCGATATAGGCGGCGAGGGTTCGCAATTCGCTGACGGTGATCGCTGCACGTTCGATCGCGGACACCCGTTCCTGACGCACCTGCATTCTGGCGGCCACCTCCGCTTGCGTCAGCTTGAGACGTTTGCGCATGTCGGCCAGTCGCACCGCACGACTCACCGCGACGAGGTGTTCAGCGCCCGCTTCGACCTCGGCCCGATCCTCCGCATCCGGGAAAAACTCCGTAAGGAAGCTGTCGCGGTCGTAAGAATGAGTGTTGCTCATTGCTGTGTCCTCTCCTTCTGGTAGAGCTCGTACCGGGACTCGGCGTCCGGGATCGCCGATCGGTACCAGTCTTTCCAGTTCCCTGCCTTGTCTCCTGCCACCAGGAGAACTGCGTTGCGCGCTGGATCGAAGACGAACAGAATTCTGATCTCACTCCTACCCGACGAACCCGGGCGCAACTCCTTCAAGTTGTGAAGCCTCGAAGCCTTGATTCGGTCAACTAACGGACGACCCAAGGCTGGCCCATCCTCCAGCAGGGCCGCTATCGCCTTGCCGATGAGAATCGCCGTCTCCCTGTCCGTCTGCCGCACGCCGTGCAGCCAATCGCGTACTTCCTCGACCATCTCCAGTCGGTAGCTCACCGCGAAGATGCTAGACCCATAGTACTCTTATGTACTAAATTTGGCGGACCGACATCCTCATCGCCCCGACCCGGCACGACGAAGGCCGGTCCACTCGGAAGTGGACCGGCCTTCGGGTGGAACTGGTTGCCTAGGTGGCTGGACTCAGAAGTCCATGCCGCCCATGCCGCCGGTGGGGTCGCCCGCGGGGGCGGACTTCTCCGGCTTGTCGGCGACGACTGCCTCGGTGGTGAGGAACAGGGCCGCGATGGAGGCCGCGTTCTGCAGTGCCGAACGGGTCACCTTGACCGGGTCGGCAACGCCGGCGGCCAGCAGGTTCTCGTAGACACCGGTGTCGGCGTTCAGGCCTTCGCCCTCGGGGAGGTTGGAGACCTTCTCGGCCACGACGCCGGGCTCGAGGCCCGCGTTGAAGGCGATCTGCTTGAGCGGGGCCGACAGCGCGACGCGCACGATGTTGACACCGGTCGCCTCGTCAGCGGTCAGGCCCTTGAAGCCGTCGAGCGCGGGGGCGGCCTGCAGCAGCGCGACGCCACCACCGGCAACGATGCCCTCTTCGACGGCGGCCTTGGCGTTGCGCACGGCATCTTCGATGCGGTGCTTGCGCTCCTTGAGCTCGACCTCGGTGGCGGCACCGGCCTTGATCACCGCGACGCCGCCGGCCAGCTTGGCCAGACGTTCCTGCAGCTTCTCACGGTCGTAATCCGAATCCGAGGACTCGATCTCGGCGCGGATCTGCTGCACCCGGCCCTTGATGGCCTCCGGGTCGCCCGCGCCTTCGACGATGGTGGTCTCGTCCTTGGTGACGACGACCTTGCGCGCCTGGCCGAGCAGCTCGAGACCAGCGGTCTCCAGCGACAGGCCGACCTCTTCGCTGATGACCTCGCCACCGGTGAGGATGGCGATGTCGGCCAGCTGGGCCTTGCGACGGTCACCGAAGCCCGGCGCCTTGACGGCGACAGACTTGAAGGTGCCACGGATCTTGTTCACGACCAGGGTCGACAGGGCTTCGCCCTCGACGTCCTCGGCGATGATCAGCAGCGGCTTGCCGGCCTGGATGACCTTCTCCAGCAGCGGCAGCAGGTCCTTCACGGTCGAGATCTTCGACGCGACCAGCAGGATGTACGGATCCTCGAGGACCGCTTCCTGACGCTCGGGATCGGTCACGAAGTAACCGGAGATGTAGCCCTTGTCGAAGCGCATGCCCTCGGTGAGCTCCAGCTGGAGCCCGAAGGTGTTGCTCTCCTCGACGGTGATGACACCTTCCTTGCCGACCTTGTCCATCGCCTCGGCGATGAGCTGGCCGATGGCCGGGTCGCCCGCGGAGATACCAGCGGTAGCAGCGATCTGCTCCTTGGTGTCGATCTCCTTGGCGGTGTCGAGCAGTCGAGCGGTGACCGCCTCGACGGCCTTCTCGATGCCGCGCTTCAGACCCAGCGGGTTCGCGCCGGCCGCGACGTTGCGCAGACCTTCACGTACGAGCGCCTGGGCCAGCACGGTGGCGGTGGTCGTACCGTCGCCGGCGACGTCATCCGTCTTCTTGGCGACTTCCTTGACCAGCTCTGCGCCGATCTTCTCGTACGGGTCCTCGAGGTCGATCTCCTTGGCGATGGAAACACCATCGTTGGTGATCGTGGGGGCGCCCCACTTCTTCTCGAGCACGACGTTGCGACCCTTCGGGCCCAGCGTCACCTTGACAGCGTCGGCGAGGGCGTTCAGACCCCGCTCGAGACCGCGACGGGCCTCTTCGTCGTACGCAATTGTCTTGGCCATTGCGTTGAGATCCTCCACATGTCTATGGCTGACACACGAGACGACCACAGGTTGGATCGCCCCAAAGTACGCTGGCCAGGAGGTGCCCGCGACGGACGACCGAGGGTGTCGATGGAACCCGATCTCACCGTCCCGACCTGGCACTCAACAGTCACGAGTGCCAAGCCCATTTTTAGCACTCAGGTGGTGAGAGTGCAAGGTTGACGCCTCAGTCCTGATCCTGCGTCGCGGCGAGGAACTGATTCAGCAGCTCGACGAGTTCGGCTTCGACGACGGCCTTGTCAAGGCCCAGACCGGTGAGTACGCCCGCGCCGTTCTCCTGCTCGAGCAGCGCCAGCAGGATGTGTTCGGTGCCGATGTAGTTGTGGCCGAGGCGAAGTGCCTCGCGAAAGGTGAGCTCGAGGACCTTTTTCGTGTCACCGTCGAACGGGATGAGCGCGGGCACGTCACCGTCGGCGGCGGGCAACGACGCGGCCGCGGCCTCGCGCACCGCGTCCAACGTGACGCCCCTGGCGACAATCTCCTTGGCGGCCAAGCCTTCCGACTGGCCGATCAGACCGAGGATCAGATGCCCGAGCGCGATCTGACCGCTGCCCGAAGCGCGGGCGGCTTCCTGGGAGTCGACTATGACCTGCCGAGCCCGGTCGGTGAACTTGGCGAAGCCGGCTTGCGGGTCCATGGCGGCGGTGTCGCTGGGCCCCTTGGGGACGAAGCGCTTCTGCACGGCCTGCTTGCTGACGCCCATGCTGGCGCCGATGTCGGTCCAGGAGGCGCCGGAGCGGCGGGCCTGGTCGACGAAGTGGCCGATCAGGTGGTCGGCGGTTTCGCCGAGGTGGTTGGCGGCGACCACGGCGTCGGAGAGTTGGTCGAGGACGTTGTCGGGGCGGGCCTTTTTGATGCCGTCGATGAGGTCGTCGAGGCGGAAGTTCGGAGTGCTCATGCGTCAACTGTAGGTTGACGATGTGGCTGCGTCAACAGTTGGTTGACGGTCAATTCCTGGCAGAGTGTCGCCATGGGGAGATTTCGGCGCTGGGCGCCGCGAGTGGTGGGGATCGTCGTGACATTGGCTTGCCTTGTCGGCGCCGGGCGACTGCTGTGGCCGCAGGCGGGCCTGGACGAACAGCCCGGATCGACGGAACGACAGTTGACTTTCGTGCGCGATTCGCTCGACGAGGGCTCCGATACCGCTGCGCAGGAACTGTTTCCGGAGGGGTACGTCTTCTCGAACGTGCTCTACGGCCTGGCGTGGGTCCAGGCCGCGCACACCGATTCAGCTTTACGCGACAAGGCGGTACGTGAATCACGGTGGGCGCTGGCACGATTGGAGTCCGACGAAGGACGGGCGATATTCAGCCCACAGCTGCAGCCCGCGTACGGGGTGTTCTGGGCCGGCTGGACGAACTGGTTGCGCGGGGCGATCTTGTCGCTGGATAGATCTAACACCGAAGAGGTACAACGCTTTTCCACGCACAGCTCCGAAATCGCGCAGGCATTCACCGCAGCCGAAACGCCGTTTCTCCAGGCCTACCAGGGCCAAGCCTGGCCAGTGGACTCCACCGTCGCCATCGCATCGCTGCGCCTGCACGACAAGCTGTTCGGTGCAAAGTACGAGCCGGTGATCGATCGCTGGCTCGAACAGGCGAAAACACGGCTCGACCCTGCCACCGGACTACTACCGCACCAGGTTTCACCAGCGGACGGACCGATGACGACCGGTGCACGGGCAACCTCGCAAACGGCGATCCACCGATTCCTGCCCGAGATCGATCCAGCCTTCGCCGAGAGCCAATACGCGCTCTATCGCGAACAATTCGTCGCTTACCCAGGCGGTTTCGGGCCCGCGCTTCGTGAGTATCCGAAGGGGGTCGACGGTGGCGGCGATGTCGACTCGGGACCGCTGATCGCCGGCATCAGCCTGTCCGCCACGGTCGTCGCCCAAGGTGCGGCCCGGGTGAACGGTGACCGCGATCTGGCGGCCGCGATCGGTTCCGAAGGCGAGTTGCTCGGACTGCCGGTCAGCTTGCCCGGCTCCAAGCGGTACGCGTTCGGGCTGATGCCGATCGGGGACGCGTTCGTGGTGTGGTCGTCGACGGCCCGCCTACTGACCGAGCCGACGACGGCGGTCGAGCGGGACCTGCACTGGTGGTGGCGACTTCCGTGGCTCGGCGTGCTCGCCCTGATCGCGATCGCACCCTGGACCTGGACACTGATCCGCCACGCGCGACGCACACCGACCGCACTGCGCGACTGATCGCTCAGGCGACCGGGCATCCACAGTGCCCGAAGAGTGCGCACTCGATGCGGCGACCTCGCCGACCCCCGGCGTAATCGACCAATTCGCAGGCCCCAGGGTCGAAATCGGGGCTAAACGGCAGCGAATTGGTCGATTACGCCAGTCTGTGCGAACTATCGCAGCCCCACCGTGAACGCGGTCCCGCGCACGATCAGTTCCTTGATCACCGCACCGAGCCGCCCGGTCACCACCGTATTCGTGGGGGTGTCGTCGGCCTTGACCACCTGGAATACCGCGTCACGACGGCCGAGGCTGATGCACTGCGCCACGTAGCGCCCCTTCATCGGCTCGGGTTCGCGGCCCTTCGCCCGTGCCGTGATCGCGCCGACCACGTACTGCCCGGCGGGAATGGCTGTCGCACAAGCCATTCGCAGCGGACGCCCGTCCACGCCGATCATCAGGGCGGCGTCGCCGATGGCGTAGATATCCGGGTGCGAGACCGAGCGAAGGGTCTCGTCGGTGCGGATGCGACCGTCGGCGGCGACCTCTAGACCGGCGCGGGCGGCCAGGTCGGAGACGGTGAAACCGGTGGTCCACACGGTGGTTGCGGCGGGGACCAGGGTGCCGTCGGCGAGCCGGACCGCGTCGGCGAGCACCTCGACAACCTTGGCGCCGGAAAGGATTTCCACGCCGAACCGGGTGAGCGCGGACCGGATCAACTGGTGAGCGCGCGGGGAGAGCCAGGCGCCGGGGTCCTCGGAGCCCAGCAGGCTGATCTGTGAATCCGGGTGCGACTCAGCGAGTTCGGTGGCCAGTTCGATGCCGGTGGGGCCCGATCCGACGATCACGATCTGGCCCGACAGCTCGGTCACGTCTTCGGCCGTGGCGACGAACTTCGCGTGCTCGGCGGCACCGGGCACCGCATTGCGGTCGGCCTGGCTGCCGAGGGCGTAGACCAGGGTGTCGTAGTGCAGCGTCCACTCGCCGTCGATGGCGACGATCTTGCGCTCCGGGTCCAGGTCGGTAATCCGGGCCTGGATGAACTCGATCCCCTTGCGCCCCAACGACTTCTGCAAGTCGAGCCGCTTGACCGACTGACCGGCCGCGTCCTGGTGCAGACGCACCCGCTGGACGAATTCGGCGCGGCCGTCCACGACGGTGATCTTGGTGTCGCGAGTCTTCTTCGCGAGGGCGCGGGCGGCGGTGAGTCCCGCGTACCCGGCGCCGAGGACGACGATCCGATGCTGACCGGTCATGGTGTGGCTCCTTCGCTCGATGCCTACACACACCAGACCGAACAGCCCTCGAGTTCCTGACAGGTCTATGCAGTGACCTGCATCACACCATGACGGCCGACAACTTGACGGGGTTCACGACGGTGCGAACTGTCGCGATCGCACCCGCCTCGTCGAAATCGAACACGAGCACACCGGTGGGCACCTCGTCCTGAATCAGGATCAGCCCCACATCGCCGTTGATCTCGGCGAAGTCGAACCGTGCCGTCGGACCGAGGAAACGCCGCAGCTTCGACAGGTAGCGCGCGACCACATCCCCGCCGACCACCGGAATCTTCGCCGCGACAACCTTGCCGCCACCATCGGCGATCGACACCACGTCATCGGCGAGCAGTTCACGCAGCCCACCCACATCCCCGGTCGACGCCGCCTGCAGAAACTTCTCGATCATCGTGCGCGCATGCTCGGCCGACACCACGAACCGCTGCTTCCCGGTGCGCACCCGCTGCCCCGCCCGATGGAAAATCTGCTGGGTATTGGCCTCGGTCAGCTCGAGCATCCCTGCGATCTCCGCATGCGGATACCCGAACGCCTCGCGCAGCACGAACACCGCGCGCTCGACCGGACTGAGCCGTTCCATCGCGGTGAGCAGCGCCAACGACACCGACTCCCGTTCCTCGACGGTCCCCAACGGTCCGAGCGCACCACCGCCGGTGGGTACCGGCTCCGGAAGCCATTGCCCCACATAGGTTTCGCGTCGCGCGCGAGCCGAAACCAGCTGTGTGCGACACAGATTCACCGTGACAGTGGTCAACCACGCCTCAGGATTGTCGATCTCCCCGCGATCGGCCAACGCCCACCGCAGGTAGACCTCCTGAACGGCGTCCTCGGCCTCGCTCGCCGCGCCGAACATCCGGTAGGCCAGCGAGAACAGCCGGGGCCGGTGCTCCATGAACTCGGCGGCGCCGTCGGATTCCATCTGTGCCTCTTTCGTCGGAACCACGCTGCGCGGACACTGTGCGCTTCGACGGTCGAAAAGTCGACCACTCTCACGCAGAATGTCCGCTCAGCGTGGATGTCTAGCTATCGTCGCGCGGCCGACGCAGACGCAACCGGGCCGACCCACGAATAGCGGGCCGACGAATCGCGGGCATCTTGCGCTGTGCACGCCGCTGCGCACGCCGCTCAGCGGGCTTGTGCTGCCAGGTCTCCGGCCGCGCGGCCACCCAGCGAGCCGACCGCCACGCGAACGGAATGTGCGCCAGATACAGCGCCACCAAGATCAGCAGCAGGACGATCGGATAGGTCACCAGCAGCGCGGCGGCCAGGGCGGTCAGCACCAGCAGACCCGCCGCGGCCTGCGGAGCAACAGACACCGACTTCATCGCCAGAGTCGGAATCGTGCTCACACACAGCAGCGCGGCGAAGATCGTCCAGGCCGCGACGAAAGCGAAACTGTCCCACCACCCGTCACCGAACTGCACCTTCAACGCGATCGGCACCAGCGCGATCAACGCACCTGCGGGCGCGGGCACCCCGACGAAGTACTCCCGCGCCCAGTTCGGCCGCGAATCGTCGTCGAGCAAAGTGTTGAAACGAGCAAGGCGCAGAACAAGACTCACCGCGAACAGCAGCGCGACGATCCAGCCCGCGCTGTATCCGTCGAGCAGGGTCACATAGATGACCAGCGCGGGCGCGACACCGAACGAGATGGCGTCCGACAGCGAATCGAGTTCGGCGCCCATCTTGGAGGTCGCGTCGAGCATGCGCGCCAGACGGCCGTCGAGGGTGTCGAGCACCGCGGCCGCGCCGACCATCGCCAAGGAAATGCCCAGCTCGCCGTCGAGCCCGAATTTCACCGCCGACAGGCCCGCGCACAGCGCGAGGATGGTGACCACGCTCGGCAGCAATCGCACCGAGCGTGGGCGCTTACGAGCCCGGTCGATCATCCCAGCACAGCCAGGACAGTCTCGGCCCCGATCGTGCGCTGCCCGGGGGTGACCAGCAGTTCGGTGCCGACCGGGAAGTACGTGTCCACGCGCGAACCGAACCGGATCAGGCCGTAGGTGTCGCCGATGGTGAGCAGGTCGCCCACGCGGGCGTCGCAGACGATGCGCCGGGCCAGCAGGCCGGCGATCTGCACCACCACGACCTGTTTGCCGTCGGCGGTGTCGATGACCATGCTGTTGCGCTCGTTGGCGTCGGAGGCCTCGGGCAGATCCGCGGACAGGAACGTGCCCGACTGGTGCAGCACCTCGCGCACCGTGCCCGACACCGGAACGCGCTGCACGTGCACGTCCAGCACCGACAAGAAGATGCTCACGCGCGGCAACGGCGTCTCGCCGAGTCCGAGTTCGACGGGCGGGATCGCGGTGTCGACCAGCGCGACCTCACCGTCGGCGGGGGCGACGACGATGCCCGGCCGGTTCGGCGGCACGCGGTGCGGGTGCCGGAAGAACGCGGCGCAGGCGGCGGCCGCGAACAGACCGGCGCGACGCACCCACTTGTTGCGGCCACCGATGACGGCCACGGCCAACGGCGCGGCGACGAACGGCAGTCCGGCGGGGTGAAGCGGGGGTACAGCGGCCCGCACCAAGTCGACGACATGTCCGACGCCGGTGGTATCGGGCGTGCCGGACGGGGTGGGGCGGCGTGCCACGGGCTCCCTCTTTCGTGTGATGACTACAAGCGATCACACCTTACGGGAAGCCCGTGGCAAGCACCTGTGGTCAGTGGACAGATTTGCGTCCGGTGAACATCTTCACCAGGTACAACAGCACGCACGCGCCGACCAGACAGGTGATGAAGCTGAAGATCCAGCCCGCGCCTTCGACATCGACGCCGAACAGGCTGAGCAGGAAACCGCCGAGCAGTCCGCCGATGACACCGACCACGATGTTGAGCAGGATGCCCTGCTGTGCGTCGGTCTTCATGAACTTGCTCGCGATCCAACCGGCCAGACCGCCGATGATGATCCAACTGATGATGCCGAGTCCGAGCATGGTGTCCTCGATCCCTCGAAGGGTCGGCGAGCAAACGCCTTGTGTCCACGATATACCCGCCTCGGCTTGTGACAATCCACACTCACATATCAGATCCGCACGCTAATATGAGGAAGCCTCATGTCTTCAGCGTTCATATCGAATCCACGCGCGGGTCACTGCTGATGAGGGACAGATTTCGTTGCTTCGGGTACACCCAGCGGTGCTGCCGCCGGTTGACAGGTACATAGGAGACACACATGGCTGCTCGAATCGCCCAGACCACGGGTGCTGAGCACACCGCGATCCTCGGATTGGGCGTCTACCGCCCCGCCCGGGTGGTCACCAACGACGAGGTCGCAGGGCCGATCGACTCCAGTGACGAGTGGATCTTCACCCGCTCCGGCATCAAGTCGCGGCGCTTCGCCTCGGCCGAGGAAACGATCCAATTCATGAGCGTGGCCGCCGCGCGCGACGCCATCGCCGCCGCGGGTGTGCAGACCGATCAGATCGACTGCGTCATCGTGGCCACGTCAACGCACCTGCTGCTCACCCCGGCCATCGGGCCGCGGATCGCCACCGAACTCGGCATGACCGGCTCGGCCGCATTCGACATCTCGGCGGGTTGCGCCGGGTTCTGTCACGCGCTGGGCATGGCCTCGGATCTGGTCCGCGCCGGCACCGCGCAGCACGCGCTGGTGATCGGCGTGGAAAGGCTCACCGACACCCTCGATTTCACCGACCGCTCGACCGCGTTCCTGTTCGCCGACGGCGCGGGCGCGGTCGTGGTCGGCCCGTCGAACGAGCAGGGCATCGGCCCGACCGTGTGGGGTTCGGACGGCACCCAGCACCACGCCATCCGCCAGACCAAGGACTGGATGGAGTTCTTCGCCGAGGTCGACGAACAGGGCACCGACGCGGTGCGCCCCTACCTCACGATGGAGGGCACCGCGGTGTTCCGCTGGGCCGCGCATTCGCTGGAGAAGGTCTGCCGCGAGGCCATCGACCGCGCGGGCCTGACCACCGAGGATCTCGACGCGATGATCCCGCACCAGGCCAACGGCCGGATCATCGAGATCATGGCCAGGGTGCTGAACCTGCCGGAGAACTGCGCGCTGGCCAACGACATCGAGGAAGCGGGCAACACTTCCGCGGCATCGATCCCGCTGGCCATGGAGGCCCTGCTACGCAAGGGCGAATCGACCCCGGGCGACACCGCCCTGTTGATCGCCTTCGGTGCCGGACTGTCTTACGCCGCACAAGTTGTCCGCCTGCCCGCCTGGAAATAGCTGATCAGCAAATCTTGCGAATCCCCGGTGGCCTGCGACGAAGCAGGCCACCGCGCGGTTGGCTCGCCGAGTCCACCTACTCCCAGTTGCACCAACTCGGACATACTGGCAAACTTTTCGCTACCGACGTCAGCTGATCGACGAAGCTCAGCCTCCGCGTTCCCGTCGTCAACCCGAGGTGATCGGCCGTGAAACTGCGCTCTCTCCTGCCACGCAAGCCCATCAACGAGATCCCGCTGCTGCCCAGCATCGGACCCGACGAGGCCTTCGCGCTCCCCAGCGCGTTCGTGCCGCGCGGCACCCGTCTCAAACGCGAGGAACGCCTCGAACGACTGCTGACCCCCGGCGAACTCGATCTGGTGCTGCACCACCAGTTGTGACCCCACCCTGAAATACTCGGTGCGGTGAGCACTCCTGCGGTAACGAAACCGGCCATTCTGAGCGTTGACGACGACCCGGGGGTTTCCCGGGCGGTGGTGCGGGACCTGCGGCGGCGGTACGGCGCCGACTACCGGATTCTGCGGGCGGAATCGGGTCCGCAGGCGTTGGAAGCGTTGCGGGAGATGAAGTTACGGGGGCAGCCGGTAGCGGTGTTGATCGCCGACTATCGGATGCCGGGGATGGACGGGATCGAGTTCCTCGAGCAGGCGATGGACCTGCACCCCTACGCGCGGCGGGTGCTGCTCACCGCGTATGCCGACACCGATGCCGCGATCAACGCGATCAACGTCATCGACCTCGACCATTACCTGCTCAAGCCGTGGGATCCGCCGGAGGAGAAGCTGTACCCGGTGATCGACGGGCTCCTGGACGTGTGGCGCGGCGCCGAGCAGCGGCCGGTGTACGAGACCAAGGTGGT
>NZ_JBHXRG010000003.1:0-333291 GCF_042716995.1 Nocardia sp. NPDC058640 | reverse complement strand
GCGTTGCGGTACTTCGCGTTGAACGGGACCGACCACCGCAGCCACGCTGAGCAGGACGCTGCGATCGGTGACTACATCCGCTGGCGTAACCAGCACGCCGGACCTATCCGCGACTTCGCGGTCGGCTCGAAGATCCGGCGCCCGGATTACCTACCCAACGTTGCTTGACGCGGCACTAGGCAAATGCTGCCACGGCGTTCATCCAGTTGAACTTTGTATATGTCCAGGTGACAGCATTGGCTGGAAACCGTTGAAAGCTGGCATTCCAGCCTGTTCCAAGGCTGTGTGTGCGTCGTTAGCGTTAGTCCGTGATCAAAGACCTTCAACCGAATCAGGTTGAACCGCAGGCCATCGACTCGATACAGCCTGACCCGCGCCGCTGGATCGCGTTCGCGACAACGCTGGCGGCCGGCTTCATGGACCTACTCGATGTCACCATTGTCAATGTCGCGGTGCCGACCATTCAGGAAGATCTCGGTGCGCAGTACGCGCAGATCGAATGGATCATCGCCGCGTATGTTCTCGCCTTCGCCACGATCCTGATCACCGGTGGACGGCTGGGCGACCTCTACGGCCGCAAGCGGATCTTCATGGTCGGAATGGTGTTGTTCACGGTGGCGTCGGCCGCGTGCGGGCTCAGCTTCGGCCCGACGATGTTGATCGCATCCCGATTTCTTCAGGGCCTGGCCGCAGGTCTGATGGTGCCGCAGATTCTCGCGATTCTCCGGGAATCGTTCCCAAAGAAGGAGCGCGCCAAGGCGATTGCTGTGTACAGCGCAGTCTGCGGGTCGGCTACGGCGGTCGGCCTGGCGTTGGGCGCTGTGCTGGTGGAGTGGGATCTGTTCGGCCTCAGTTGGCGGCCGATCTTCCTGGCTAACATCCCGATCGGCATCATCACGCTCATCGCCGCCTGGCGATGGATGAACGAGTCCCGGTCAGTTGCCCCACCGCGCCTGGACCTGGTCGGGGTCGTGCTGGTCACCGCTGCCATCCTGCTGCTGACTTATCCGCTGACCGAGGGACGCCGACTCGGTTGGCCGGCATGGACTTTCGCCATGATGGGGGCGTCAGCGGTGGCGCTGGTGGCGCTGGTCAGCTACGAACGTCGACGTCAGCGCGGCGAGGGGTCGCCGCTGATCGACCTCAGCCTCTTCCAGTCGCGTCCGTTCACGCTCGGGCTTATCAGCTGGCTGTTGTTCTGGGTCTGTTTCGGCGGGTTCTTCCTCGTATGGACGTTACTCATGCAGGCGGGTCTGGGCTGGTCGCCGCTGCGAGCCGGGCTGACCTCGCTGTTCTTCGCGGTCGCCACCGGGGTCGGTGCGGGTACTTCGGCCAGTGTGTTGGCACCTCGGTTCGGACGACGCGTGCTGATCGTCGGCGGGCTTGTCACCTGCGCCGGATTCATCGGATACGGTGCGCTGGTTCAGCACTACGGCCAGGCGACCACGACGTGGCAGATGGTGATTCCGCTGGTGCTGATCGGCATCGGGTTCGGTTTCGTTGTCGCGCCGACCATCGACCTTGTGCTCGGCCAGGTACCCACCCGTGCCGCTGGCGCGGCCTCCGGATTGCTCAACACCGGGCAGCAACTCGGCATCGCGCTCGGTGTCGCGCTCGTTGGGATCGTCTTCTTCACGCAACTGGACAACGACTCCTCCCGCGGTGCCGAAGAGGCGGCCACACGAGTGCAGAGCGAACTCGCCGCAGCAGGTGTGTCCGAGTCGGCGCAGATCGAGATAGTCGACGGATTCCGGGCGTGCGTCCGTGATCGATCGGCGCAGGTCGATCCCACCGAAGAACCGGAAAGCTGTCGGGGTGCCGCCTCTGATCCCATCGTGACCCGAATGCTCGCCGAGGCTGGTGAACACGCCACTGCGATCAACTTCGCCAACACTTTCCATCACACGCTCAGGTACGGCGCGGGCATCATGCTGCTGCTGTCCTTCGGCTTCCTCGCGCTACCGCGGAACGCGAAACCTGTCCATGAGGGAACTGAAGATGCTGGTGCGTCAACGCAGTTGACGGTAGGAAACCTGTGAAACCAGGTCCGCCGGGCGAACGAACAGAGGAGACGGCGAAATGGTCGAGGCACGGGCGCAGCAGTTCATGCAATGCCTTCCGGAGGAATTTCTCGAATTTGCGATGGACGTGGAACGGTACGCCGAGGTCGATGACAAAATCGGCCGATTCGACTGGGTACGCCGCGAGGGAAATCTCGTTGAATTCAAATTCCGCCCAGCTATGCCGGGACTTCCCGCCCCTGCCCCGAAAATGATTGCGCAGGGGCGACTCATCCCCGGTCAGCGCGTCGATGTGGGACTCGCTCCTTTACCGGACAACAGACTGTGGAACAGGTTGATGAAGTTCACTGCGAGCTTTGTTTGTGAACCCACCCAAAACGGCACACTGGTGACCAGAACGATGACAGCAGAGCTCGTTCCGGCGGTGCGTTGGCTGATTGATCCGATCCTGCGCCGCAACCTCCCCGGAAACATCGAGATCGAGCTCGCGCAGGCCAAGGCCTATATCGAAAGGGTGCCGGGTCGCGACTGACGCCTGCTCGCGATCCGCTCAGCCGTTCAGGAATTCGAGACGGTTGCCGACCGGGTCGTTCGTGTGGACGCGGCGTCGTCCAGGAATTTCGGCCGGGTCGGCCCAATGGATTTCGTGACCGGCAGTGCTGACAGCGGTCGCGACGGCATCGACGTCGACGACAAAGCCAGGGTGAGCCTTGCGCGCGGGTCTGAACGGCTCCTCGATGCCGACGTGGAGTTCACCGTCCGGGCCGCCAACGCCGGGAACCGTGAACCAGCAGCCGCCACGTGCGGCAAGCGGCGGAGGCTTAGGGAGTTCGGCCCAGCCGAGGACTCCGGTGTAGAACGCACGCATGCGGCCTTCTGCTCCCGATGGGCAGGCAATCTGGACGTGGTGAATCATGGGCCCCCTCCTTGAATTACTCTGCAGGACAAGCGTACTGCGGGTCACCGCAGGGACCGCGGTCGATCCGTGTAGCGGTGGAAAGCCTGTAGGGGCTTGTCATTCGAAGTGGCGGTTCGACGAAAGATCCGCCCTACTCTGATACCGGCCTGGCCAGCACTTGGTCCAGAGCGACGGTGAGGAACCGCGCCGGTTCCGGGACCGGATCCATGACCCGCATCGCGACGATCGCGTCCGGTCGCACGAGCACTGCCCCATCATCGGATAGCCATGGTGCAGAAATCCGGTGCGTCGGTAGTCCAATGGCCGCTGTGGCGGCGAGCCAATGGTCGCCGGCGCCTACGAGCATGGTCCACCGGGACGCGACCAGGTCCAGCGTGGACACCCCGTCGACCCATGTGTGCGGAACCCGTGAACCTGGCGACCCGTCCAGCGCCAGCGAAAGGTCAACGGTGGACGGGAGATTCGGTTCGGGCTCGACAATCGCAGTCGAGCTGTAGCGCTGACCGATGTGAACGACCGACGCAGCCCATACTCCCGCCGACGTTCTGGCGGCGTCGGCCTCGGGTCCGCGCCCCCAGTGCAATTCGGGGTCGGCGAGCCTGCGCATCGCCTGGTCCAGCGTCGCCGCGGCGACCGGCTCGCGTTCCTGCGCGTATGTGTCGAGCAGGCCGACCCCGGCCTCACCGTGATGGACGGCGGCCAGCTTCCACGCGAGGTTGTGGGCGTCGGCGGCACCGGTGTTCAGGCCGAATGCGCCTAGGGGTGAGACGGTATGTGCGGCGTCGCCGACTAGGAATACTCGGCCTACGGCGAAGCTGTCGGCCAGGCAGCTGCGAGGTCGCCACGGGAGCACACTGCGCACCTCGACGTCCAGGTCCGGATCTCCGACCGCCGCGCGGACGATCGCGACACATCGTTCGGGCGTGAAGTCCTCGGGGCGCTCGCCCCCGTCGCAGGCGACGTGGAAGACCCAGCTCGTTTCGCCGTCCACGGTCGCCAGCAGGCCGGGCGCCGCCGGTGTGGTGATCGTGCAGGTGCCGAAGGACATCCCCCGCAGGTGGGGTCGAAGATCGGCGTGGAACAAGATGTTGATCATCGACTTGCCCAGGTCACCCGGACCGCAGATGCCTACGCCGAGGGCGGTCCGCACGGTACTGTGTGTGCCGTCTGCGGCCACCACGTACGCGCAGCGCAGCGAGTACCGCCCGTCGACCGTCTCCAGTTCGACGTCGACGCCGTCGCAGTCCTGCGCGATATCGACCAGGCGGGTCGACCAGCGCAGATCCACTCCGCGCCGCACCAACTCGGCCGTCACCACAGCATCGAGGCGGTCCTGCGCGCAGACACCGCGCAGCCTGAACGGCGTGCTGTCCAGTTCGGCGGTGGCAGGGGCAGGCATCGGGACGGTCACGACGTCGCCTGCGCCCAGATCTAGGACGGTGCTCGCCACCGCCTTGCCCGCAGCGCCCCGGAGGTCGACGGCGGCGGCATCGACGGCAGCGTCGAGACCGAGTTCGCGAAGGATCTCGACGGTACGAGGCCCGATGCCGGTGGCGCGCGGGTGTACCGACGGCCCGGACCGGCGTTCGACGAGCACGGCAGGGACTCCATGGTGGGCGAGTAGCGCTGCGGTGAGCAACCCGATGCTGCCACCGCCGACCACGAGTACCGGAAGTTGCGGATACGATGTATTCGTCATGGATACACCGTATCCAGAAGGTAGGATGTTGGTCAACGACGAAAGGAACCCACGCGATGAACCAGCCCGCTCCCTCGTCGGTGTGGACCAGGCCACGCCCTGAACCGCGCCGACAGGCGCCGGGGGTGGACCAGTACGTGGCCGCCGCGCTCGCCGTCGCCGACGCGGAGGGCTTGGACGCGGTATCGATGCGCCGGGTAGCGGGCGACCTCGGTTCCGGGACAGCCACCCTTTACCGCTACATCGTCAACCGCGACGAACTGGTGGACCTGATGGTCGACGCGGTGCAGGGGGAGGTCCGGCTTCCTGAGCCCGCACCCGACTGGCGCTCCGGACTGGGTGCCATCGCGCACGCGCTGCGCGCAATCATGCTGCGGCATCCGTGGTTGGCGGGCGAACTGGCGGGCAGGCCCTCTCTCGGGCCCAACTCGTTGCGATGGTCCGAATGCGCCCTGCGCGCCGCGGTCGCGCTCACCCCCGACATCACCCGTGCCTCGCAGGCACTCGGCACCGTGCACGCGTATGTGCTGGGCTCGGTGGCGACTCAGCAGGCTGCGCACCGTGCCGAGCAGCGCACCGGCCTGACCGTGGAGCAATGGCAGCGCAGTGTCGACCCATACATCAGCGATGTCATCGCGGCGGGTGAGCATCCGATGCTCGCGCGCCGCGTCCTCGAAGCGGAGGAACCCGACCCTGAGATCGAGTTCACGTTCGGCTTGGAGTGTGTGCTCGACGGTCTCGAGGCGCGGCTGGGTCGATGACCGAGCAGTACGTGCATCCGTATGATCAGCCACTGCCGCAACACGTTTCGTGCTGACGCCGTGTGTGTTCGACCACTTGGCGTCGTGTATCGCTGCAATCCCTACGCCGGCCCACATCACACAGGCATAGCGTCTCAGCATGACCGGCTCTTCGTCACCGAATCCGCACTACACGCTGCCCAACGAATGGGACTTCGCTGACGAACGCCTTGCGTTGCTCGGCGCGGCCTACGACCCGGACAGCATCGCGCTCGCTCAGCAACTGGGTGTGGGGGCGGGGTGGCGGTGTCTGGAAGCGGGGGCCGGCGGCGGGTCGTTCGCGCGGTGGCTGTGCAGTGTGGCAATGCCGGGTGGTCGAGTGGTTGCTGTGGACGCTGACCCGCGTCACCTGGCGGACCTCCCTGGCCGTGGCGGCGAAGTCGCCCAGATCGATCTTGTCACTGACGAAATACCCTCGGGCGACTTCGACTTCGATTTCGTGCACACGCGATTCGTGCTGCTGCATATTGCCCAACGGGACGTTGTCTTGGAGCGCCTGGTCCGGGCGTTGGCGCCAGGGGGTGTTCTCCTGCTCGAAGAAGGTGACGGGCTCGGTGTCCTGCGGGAGATGCCGGGCGCGTTCGGGGAGGTCTGGCGAGCTTTCGCGCGTGCGACCGAGGCGGCGGGTGCGAACCAAGCTTGGGCCCGGAACCTACCTGCGCAGCTGGAGGCGCTCGGGCTGGTCGACGTCCATGCCGAGGCGCAGATCCCGGTGTTTCGGGGCGCTTCGGCGATGGCGCGCATGTGGGAGCTGACGTGGGCTCAAGTCCACGAAAGCTTGATGGAGCAGGGGGTTTCACGCGAGGTCATTGCCACCGCGCGGGCCGAGTTGAGGAACGGGCAGCGATGGTTTTATGCCCCGCCGACGGTTCGGGTGTGGGCTCGGGCCCAGTCGTAAATAGTCGCGCGATCGCAGCGGTCGTGCTTAGGATCGTCGGCATGGCAACTCGGCTGGTTCAGGTGAATTTCAAGGCTCGTGATGATGCGGCGCTCGGGCAGTTTTGGGCGGAGGCGCTCGGGTGGGGGGTGTCCAGTGAGGGGCCTGGGGTGACCAACGTTGAGCCGGTGGGGTTTTCGTGGCCGGATCCTGCCGCTGTGTGCATCGATGTCGTTAGCGTGGCCGATCCTGAGACTGTGAAGTACCGGGTGCACCTCGATCTCGCGACTACTTCGGCGGAGCATCACGCGGAGTGGGTTGCGCGTCTGCGGGAGCTCGGGGCGACGTTTGCGGATATCGGGCAGGGGGATGTGCCGTGGACGGTGATGGCCGATCCGGAGGGCAATGTTTTCTGTGTGTTGGAGCCTCGGGAGATCTATCGGGATACGGGGCCGATTGCCGCGGTGGTGGTCGACTGTGCGAATCCTGGTGCGATGGCACAGTTTTGGAGCCACGCCACGGACTGGATCGTGTATGACGCGACCGACGATCTCGTGAAGTTGCGGTCCGCTCAGGGGGTCGGGCCCTATCTGGAGTTTGTTCGCAGGGAGGGGGAGCCGACCGTGTGGACTCGCGTGCATCTGGATGTTCTGCCGTATGCCGGGGACGATCAGGCGGCGGAGGTGGCCAGGATCGAGGCCTTGGGTGCGACGGTGGCCGATGTCGGTCAGGGTGATGTGTCGTGGAAAGTCATGGCCGACCCGGAAGGCAACCAGTTCTGCATCCTCGGTGGGGGCGCCTGATCGGTCACCGCTTGTCAGACTGTGCAGGCATGACCTATCTTCTCCGCGCCGAATAATCGTTTCGCCGAAACGAATAGTCGTGCACATGGAGGATAGATGTTCACACCGCCCACCCTGCGCGGCACAGATTTCGCGCGGCTGACCGTCGTGCTCGTCACCGTTGGTGCTCTGATGGTCGCCGCGGCCACCGCGACCGCGGATCCCCGGCTGGGGCCGTTGCCCGCACCCAACCCGGCCCTGGGTCCGGTGGGAACCGCGAGCCAACACGGTGACTCCGCGGCATCGGACGCGACACCCTTAGCTGGGCCGGGTGGGCGCCACGGCGACAACACCGTCACCGCGACCTTCAAACCTCTCGGCGGCAACTGCACGAATCTGCTGATCGGCGCGGACGGTATGCCGCAAGCCATGTGCAGCAAGACCGGCACCCTCGCGCCCGTCGTACATCTGCTCGACCCCGCGACCGGCGACAGCTTGGCGTCGCTCGAATTGCCAAGGGGTGGCATGTTTTCCGGTGTTTATGGCTACCTCGACAATGCCGATCGTGTCGTCGCGATCGATGGGGAACGCAACCTCGTGCGCGTGGCTCATGATCGACGCGACGGTGCGTGGCGGTTGTTCATCGCCGAAGCGACCCCGATCGGCCCCGCTGTCGACGCGCACTGTGGCGCGCCGGGCTGCGACACCGTCGTCGCGCCGATGGCCGACTACTCGGGCAAGGTGTGGTTCGCCACGCAGCGCGGCACCGTCGGCCTGGTCGACACCGGTTCGGGCCGAGCGCACAGCGTCGCCCTCGGTTCGGGCGAGGTCGTGACCAACAGCATCTCCACCTCGCCAGACGGTCTCGCCGTGGCCACCACGCACGCGCTGTACCTGGTGCGCGCCGGCGCCGACGGTACGCCGACTATTGCCTGGCGCAAGGACTATGACCGCGGGCCGGGTCGCAAACCAGGACAGCTCAGTTGGGGCACCGGATCAACACCGACCTTCTTCGGTCCCGGAACTGGCAGCGAGTACGTCGCCATCGTCGACAACGCCGCCCCGAAAGAGAACCTGCTCGTGTTCCACGCGGGCACCGGCGAACAGGTCTGCTCGATCCCGGTGGTCGACGGCACCGAGAACTCACCGATCGGCGTCGGCGACACTGTTTTCGTCGCCTCCACCTACGGCTACCCCTACCCGCCGCAAGCGACTCCGGGACCGAGCGTGCCATCGCAGGCCGATTTCGTGGGAGGGATCGTCCGCGTCGACGTCAAGCGCAACGGCACCTGCCAGCAGCGCTGGGCAGCCGACGTCCGCTCCGCCGCGGTGCCCAAAATTTCGCTCGCCGACGGTCACCTCTATACGGTCAGCCGAGTACCCGGCCAGGGCGGTGCCCCGGATCGATTCGATTACACCGTGATCAACGGCCAGAACGGGAAGGTCGAATCGACCCAAACCCTGGGCGCTGGACCACAATTCAACACCCTGCAGCTTCCGGGCAATATCGGCCCGAACGGGGTTCTGTATCAAGGCACTGTCGCGGGATACCTGCGCATCGCCGCAACCGGTCGATAGTGGAGGCCTTCCGCCCATGATGATTCGTACGATTCTGCCCGTGCTCGCGGTCGCCGCCGCGCTGACTCTCGCCACACCGAGCGCCACCGCCATGCCGGGCGACAATTCGCCGGGACAGCTTGTCGCCGTGGAGAATTTATCTCCGGTCGCATCTCTGCCGCAGACCGGGCGCTCCGGGAAACTGACCTATTGGACGCGAGGACCGCATGATTCGCCGATGATCAGCTCCGGTGCGGTCTACGTCCCCGCCGGCAACGCCCCGCCGGAAGGTTGGCCCGTGATCGCCTGGGCACACGGCACCGTCGGCGTCGCCGATCACTGCGCGCCCACCACCGCAGGCCGCTCCGAACGCGATATCGCCTACCTCGAACACTGGCTCGCACGCGGTTACGCCATCGTCGCGACCGACTACGTCGGCTTGGGCACGCCGGGCGTGCACCCGTACCTCGACGGAAAGTCGGCCGCGCACAGTGTGATCGACGCCGTGCGCGCCGCACGCGCGCAAGACGCGACGTTGAGTGCGCGCTGGGTGGCGATGGGGCAATCGCAAGGCGCACACGCCGCGCTGTTCACCTCGACCATGGCCACGCGCGAGGCGCCGGAGCTGGACTTTCGCGGAGCCGTCGCGACCGGACCGCCCTCACAGATGGAGAAGCTGCTGCCCACCGCGGGGCCCTGGTTTCCGCCCCTGCCCTTGCGCGGCACCGCGGCCTATTTCGCGTACATTCTCGATGGTCTCCGCGCGGCCAGACCCGAACTCGACATCGACTCCTACCTGACCCCGTTGGGGCGACAAGTACTCGACGGCATCGAAACCCTGTGCGTCCTAGAATCTTTCGACACCTACGCGGGGTTGTCGGTCGGTCAACTCCTGTCCCGCCCACTGGCCGACGCCGACCTGCTGGCCGCAGCAGGACAGACTCTCGCGGTCCCGACCGTCGGACACGACCGACCCATCTTCGTCGCCCAGGGCACCGCCGACCGCGACGTGCCCCCGCCGATGACCTACGCGCTGATCGGAGAACTCACCCTCGGCGGCGCCGACGTCCGCTTCCACCCCTACGGCACCGACCACAGCGGCACCATGGCCGCGTCCCTGCCCGACAGCACCCCGTTCGTCGCTGGGCTGTTCGCATCCTGAGCGTGGAAAAGGATTGGACGGGATTCGGATCCGGTTGCTACCGTGCTCGAGACCGTGAAAGCACGCAAGGAGGTGACACCCATGAACGCAGTAACCATGTGGGTGCTCCCGCTCGTGTTCACGGTTCGGCGATCGATGTAGGTGTCGCCGGGAGCGCCTGAATCAGGCAATCCCGAAAGGCAACACCATGCACTTCATCTCCCAGACATCGTCGAACGGTGTCATCGAACGTCACTTCCAGCTGGGCGACATCACCGGCGTGCTCTGGTCCCCGGAATCCGCAACGCCGGGCGCACCCCTGCTGCTGTCGGGGCACTCCGGCGGGATGCACAAGAAGGCACCCGGCCTGGTCGCCAGTGCGCTGCACAACGTGACCAACCACGGGTTCACCGTCGCCGCCATCGATGCCCCCGGACACGGTGACCGGCCGCGAAGTCCGGAGGATCAACACTGGGTCGAGGCGATTCATCGCGCTCGGGCCGCTCGCGAACCGATCGCCCCGCTCGTGGTCGAGTTCAACATGTCGGTGGCGCAACGGGCGGTGCCGGAATGGCAGGCCACAGTGGACGCCCTGCAGGCCTTGCCCGAGATCGGCACCGCAACGCCGATCGGCTACGGCGGTGTCTCGTTGGGAGTCGTGACCGGGCTGCTGCTGTCGCACGTCGAATCCCGCATCGCCGCACTGAGTTTCGGCGGGGTGTTCGTGGACGACACCCTGATCGAGGCGGCACGAAAGATCTCGGTCCCGGTCGAATGCTGGATTCCCTGGGACGAGAAGGAGTTCGACAACGCAGCAGGGGTCGCGTTCTTCGACGCACTCGGTTCGAAGGACAAGACGTTGCGCGCGTCGTCGGGCAGGCGCTACCCGGTGCCCGAATACGAGCGGGACAGTTCGGCTCAATTCTTCGCCCACCACCTCGGCAGCACGCCCTCGGCCTGACCGATCCGCACGCCCGGGCCGCGTCGACGGCCCGGGCGTGGGTGGTCAGCGGTGCAGGTCGAAACGGTCCAGGTTCATCACCTTGTCCCACGCGGCGATGAAGTCGGCCAGGAACTTCGGGGTGGCGTCGGCCGCGGCGTAGACCTCGGAGGTGGCGCGCAATTGCGCGTCCCAGCCGAACGCCAGGTCGACGCGGCTCGCGGTCCATCGCTGCTCACCGGTGCGGCGGTCGACCCCGATGAAGGTGCCGTCGTCGGCGGGGGCGGGCCGCCAGTCGGTGCTCATGTCGAGCAGGTTGCGGAAGAAGTCGGTGGTCAGCGCGCCCGGCGTCGTGGTCAACACGCCCAGCGGTGACTGCTTGTAGTTCACGTTCAACGTGCGCAGCCCGCCCACCAGCACCGTCATCTCCGGGGCGCTCAACGTCAGCTGGTATGCCTTGTCCAGCAGCAGGTACTCCGGCTGCATCGGTGCGCCCTTCTCGACGAAGTTGCGGAACCCGTCACCGAAGCCCAGCAGCGCGTCGAACGACTCGATCTCGGTCATTTCCTGGACGGCGTCGCCGCGCCCCGGCGTGAACGGCACCGTGACCTGGTGACCGGCAGCCTTGGCCGCGGCCTCGATCCCCGCGGCACCACCCAACACGACCAGGTCGGCGAACGACACCGCGACGTTCCCGGTCTGGGCCTGGTTGAAAGTGTTCTGCACCTGCTCGATCGCCGCGATCACCCGGGGCAGCTCGTCGGGCTCGTTGCGTTCCCAATTACGTTGCGGCGCAAGCCGAATCCGGCCGCCGTTCGCGCCGCCGCGCATATCGCTGTCGCGGTAACACGAAGCCGCCGACCAGGCGGTGTAGATCAGCTGCTGCGGTGTCAGGCCGGACGCGAGCAACGCGGTTTTGAGGGTTTCGATGTCGGCGGACCCGATCAGGCCGTGGGTGACCGGCTCGATCGGATCCTGGAACAACTGCGGTTGCTGCGGCACCATCGACCCGCGGTACCGGGTCAGCGGGCCCAGGTCGCGGTGGATGAGTTTGAACCACGCCTTGCGGAATTCCTCGGCCAGCTCGTGCGGGTTCTGCAACCAGCGGCGGGTGATCTGCTCGTACATGGGGTCGACCTTGAGCGCGATGTCGGAGGTCAACATGTTGGGCTGGTGGTGGCGGTGCTCGTCGAAGGGCAGCGGCACCGAGTCGGTGCCGGCGTTGTCCTTGGGACGCCACTGCCACAACCCGCCCGTGCCCACATACGCTTCCCAGTCGTAGCCGTACAGGTTCTCCAGGAACGTGTTGTCCCAGGTGGTCGGGGTTTGCGTCCACGTGACCTCGAGACCGCTGGACGTAGTATCGGCACCCACGCCGGTGCCGAACGAGTTCTTCCACCCCAGATCCTGCTGCTGCAACGGAGCCCCCGCGGGCGGCGGCCCGACCTTGTCCTGCGGGCCGGCACCGTGGGTCTTGCCGAAGGTGTGCCCGCCCACGATCAACGCCGCGGTCTCGATATCGTTCATCGCCATGCGTTTGAAGGTCTGCCGCACATCCACCGCGGACAACACCGGGTCAGGCACCCCGTTGGGACCTTCGGGATTGACATAGATCAACCCCATCTGCGTCACGGCAAGGGGCAGATCCAACTCCGAGGTGGGGGAGCGCCGCTGCTCGCTGGGCGCCATCCACACCCGCTCGGGACCCCACCAGGTGTCGTCACCCTGCCACCAATCCTCGCGCCCACCACCGAAACCCATCGTCTGGAAACCCATCGACTCCAACGCGCAATTGCCCGCGAACTCCATCAGATCCGCCCACGACAGCTTCTGCCCGTACTTCTGCTTCACCGGCCACAACAACCGCCGTGCCTTGTCGAGATTGGCGTTGTCGGGCCAGCTGTTGAGCGGGGTGAACCGCTGCATCGCGTGCCCGGCACCACCACGACCGTCCTCGGTGCGGTAGGTGCCCGCGGCGTGCCAGGCCATGCGGATGAAGAAAGGGGCGTAATTGCCGAAGTCGGCGGGCCACCAGTCCTGGGAGTCGGTGAACAGGGCGTTCAGGTCCGCCTGCACCGCCTTCAGATCCAAGGTGTCGAACTCTTTGCCGTAGTCGAAACCCTCGCCCATCGGGTCGATAGACGGCGGATTCTGTTGCAGCAGTTTGAGATTGAGCTGCCCGGGCCACCAATCGGGCACTCCGCCGACCGCTTCGGGCCGAGTGAACTCCGGCTTGTGAACCGGGCACCCGTCGCTGGTGGTGTTGCTGAAGTCGGTATTGCTGTGACTGTGTTCGGTGTCTGCCATCAGCTGTCCTTTCAGGGAACCGCACGGGGATCGCTGACAGCGATGACGCGGACACCGTCAGACGAGCCGAAGAGGGCAACGCGGTGGAGCTGTGTCCTGCCTGAACGGTTCCACCGTACTCAAGGTGTGCTGAAGGGGGTGTTCACCTGCGGTGATCGTGGGGAGTGTCGTGGGGTCGATGATTCGGGAAGGACCCGGGCTACCTTGTTGAACAATCCAGGATTCGACCGTCGTCTGTGCCGATGAGCAGTCGGCCGAGCTCCACGACGGTCAGCGCGGTGGGCACGACGGGCACCTCGGCGACAGCGAGATGTCTGCGCCACACTGCAGAGCCCGAACAAGGGTCGAGTGCCACTATCTCGCCGTCGTCGTAACTGACGTAGACGGTTTCCGCGTCGGAATCCAGCGCGGTGGCCTTGTGGTCCGTCCGGAAGACCCATGCCGTGTCCCCATTGGTGTTGCGCCGCACAACAAATGAGCCACCCGGCTGCAATCCTTGACCATCATGGACGGTGCCCGCATGGATGAGGTCACCCTCCGAGGTTTCCACGCCCGGACCGGCAAAGTGCGTTTCCCCCGGCGCCCACGAGAAGGGGAATAGCCGGGTAAATGCGGTGTCCATCGGCGCGCGCGGGTAGTCGCCAACCGGCATCGGTTCCAGGTCGGCCGCGGACAGCCACGCACCGGCTGGGTCGATGCAGGGTTCGTCATCCTCGGACATGACGTCGCAGAAATAGACGCGGCTGCCGCGCCGGATGCGCAGCTTGCTCCGCTCGTAGTTGGACCCCTCGGGGGCCAGCGCCCCGAGTCCGTCTGCGCATCGCACCAGAGACACTGGATGGGGGGAGCTCACGTGGTCGAGGCGCGTTCCGTCCGCGAGCGAAAGCCGGACTACCGACTGCGGCGCTTCCCGCCACGCCGGCGGCATCATCGTGATCCAGGCCGAACGCTCGTCGGTGGCGACCACGATGTCGCGACCGTCCACGTCACCCCTGACCGACCATTCCCGCTCGCCCGAGGGCAGCCACGACTCCAGTTGCCAACCTTCCAGTGTTGCCAATACCCGCCCATCGGACAGTTGCTCGACAGCGCGAATAGTGCGTCGCGGGTACCAGTTCGGGTTCAGATCTGAAATCCTTCGCCGGGCCGCCGCTCGGTTGTCGGGACGCGGTGCCGCCACTCGATCACCGGCCAGGTCATAGCCGGTGATCGAGTTGGGCGGTACGGATCGCCAGTCAGCCCGATGGACCACGGCGGTGTACCCCTCGACGAACGCATCCTTATCGTTGTCATCGTCGGGCGGCGCCATCAGTACACGCAGGTCGTGTTCGTCGATCCACTCCAGACCGAGGACCTGGCGACCGAAGTAGTTCTCGATGAGCGAGTTGGTCGCGCCTGTCTCCAGGTCCAACAGCAGCAGCTCGCCCTCGAAGAAGTAGCCGCCGTCATAGCGGCCCGACCCGATGACGAGCAGGGGCTGGTTGGGGTGAAAAGCCATGGCGTGCACGGGATAGCGTGCCCGGGCGAAGGCGCGGCAGACCAGGTTGTCGGTGCTGTACACGCCGATCGGCGCGGTCCGGGCTGCTTCGTCGTACGTACCGGCGACTGCCAGTAGATGGTGGCGCTCGTCGTCGACGGTGAGCACGGGATCGCCGACCTCGGCGAAGGGGCGATCTCCGATGATCCGGTCGATCTGGAATGTTGTGGGCACGGTGGCATCATGCCCGTTGAGGGGACCAACACCGAGGCTCCCAGCAATTTCCAGGGGCCTCGGCGCAGGGCGAACTACTTCCAGGACGGCAGGCAGCCGGCCGCGCGCAGGCGGGAGGCGAAGCTGGTGTCGACGCTGCTGCTGGATCCCGTGGCGGAGCCGGTGGTGGTTCCGGTGAACGCGGCGATGAGTTCGCCGCCCAGCCCGGCGCCGATGGAGCAGCCGAGCAGGTTGAGGTCGATGCTGATGATCTCGTTGGGCTCTGCGGGGTTGTCGGCGGCAGCGGCCGGTCCGGCGAGGCAGGCGATGGTGGCGGCGAATGCGGCCGCGACGGCACCGGCTTTGACAGAACGCATGTTTCTCCTGGCGGTTGGTTCGGCGAATTTCAGGGAGGTGCGGCCGACCGGGTCACGGTGGTGCAACTCCCCTGAACCACTTACCCACGACGAGAACCGTCGCAAACTTGCTCGACGCTTTCGGATCAGTCCAGGTAGGGCGTGAGGTGGGGGACAGCATCGGCGATGTGCTCTGCCGCGATGGGCTCGGCGATGGGGGTGAACTGCCAATCCCCTTGGGCGCGATGGAGTTTGCCGAACACGAAGCCGGTGTGGGCGCGGGCCACGGCCAGGTCTATGCGTGCGAGTTCGATGCCGGTGACGCTGTCGATGACACGGGTGAAGGCGTTCTCGATCTGCTCGAATCGCTGTCCGGTGTAGCAGGTGATCAGCAGCACGACGGTGGTGATGTCTCGGGCCAATCGGGTCAGATCGAGCACCATGATCTCGTCGTCACCGTCGCCGACGCCGTCCAGACTGTCACCCAGGAGGCGGATGGCACCGTCTCGCGAGGTCAGTTGTTCGTGAAAGGCGACGTCGGCGAAGCGGGTTCCGCAGAACGACAGTGCGGCCACGTTGAGATCGATGTCTTTCGGGCGCCGTCGAAACTTGCTCGCACGCACGGGATCCCAGCCCAGGCCCACGGTGATGTGGGTCAATGCGGTGTGGGGGACTGCTTCTGGCATGTGCGGCTCCTGGTCGAGTTGCTTTGCGCCAGTTGCCTTCCGGATCCCCGGCGGACCTACCCGCAAACATGCCCCACGCCTCCGAACTCCGCAACCGGGTGGCCTCTGCTACTCGCGGCGAGGGCGCAGGGCCACGACGAATGGCCACATTGACGCCACGACGCCGACAGTGGCGATCGTCCCCCACAGCATGATGAACGGCCCGTATTCCGCTACGCGGGACCAGTATCCGCAGGGGCCGACGTCTTGCGGGATGGTCGCGCATTCGGGGTGGCCGATGGCGGCGAAGGCCAGGGTCGCGAGGATCGGGATCGTGACGGCGATAGCGAGAACAAACGCCAGTTTTCGGGCTGGGCGGGGGAGAGCGGCCATGTGATCAGACCCTATGCTCAGCACCACCGAACACAGGAGGTTTTCATGGCTAAGGGCTACTGGGTGAGTGTCTACCCCGTCATTTCCGACCCGGAGCAGCTGACTGCCTACAACAAATTGGCCGGTCCGGCTGTCCAGGCGGCGGGCGGGCGCCTGCTGTCCCGGGGCGGTCGCGTCGTCGCGCACGAGGCGGGGATCACGCAACGTGTCGTGCTGATCGAGTTCGACAGCTTCGAGCAGGCCGTTGCGGCGTACGAGAGCGAGGCATACCAGCAGGCGCTGGCGGCGCTGCCCGACGGCTTCGAGCGTGATTTCCGCATCGTCGACGGACTCGACTGACCCGATGGTGGACTTGAAATCCATTCGCCCCCGGGCAGATTCGGTGCTGACGGCGCCGCGAGGACATGATCGCGGGCCCGACGAGGTCGGATGACCTTGTCGGGCGACCGCATTCTGTCCGGGTCAGGCGAGTGGTCGTCCCGTTGTGGTCGTGATGTGCTCGGGCAGTTGTTCGTGGTGATCACCGGTGTTGGGGGTCCCGGTGGGTTCGAACAAGAGGATGGATGCACCCTCGATGGACGACGGTTTGTGCTCGGTGCCGCGGGGAACGACGAACACCGACCCTGTCGGTAGCGTGACAGTGCGCTCACTATCGTTGTCGCGCAAGGCAATTCGTAGCTCTCCGTCGAGGACGAGGAAGAATTCGTCAGTGTCGTCGTGACGGTGCCAGGCAAATTCGCCGGCCACTTTGGCGATGCGGACGTCATAGTCGTTGACCTTGGCCGCAATTCGCGGAGACCACAGGTCGTCGAAGGCCGCCAGCGCGGTATGCAGGTCGACTGGGTTGTTGTTCACCTGATCCATCCTCGTAGAGGCGCCGCGGCCGGGGAAGTGCTATTAATTGCCCATGTCGCGTGGATCCTCGCATCGAGTGGTGGTGATCGTCGACGAGGGCTCCAACCCGTTCGAGCTGGGCATCGCGACCGAGTTGTTCGGACTGCGCCGCCCCGAGCTGGGCAGGCCGTGGTACGAGTTCACACTGTGCGCCGAAGGCGGCGCGGCGCGGATGCACGGCGGGATGTTCACACTGGGCGAGGTGGCCACGCTCGACGCGGTAGCCACGGCCGACACCGTGATCGTGCCCAACCGCCCCGATCCGGAAGCGGGCTGCTCGCCGGCCGTGGTGCTTGCCATTCAGCAGGCCGCGCGGCACGGAGCGCGGTTGGTGAGCTTCTGCACCGGAGCATTCACCCTGGCCGCGGCCGGGGTGCTCGACGGGCGGCGAGCCACCACCCATTGGCAGTGGGCCGAACGATTCGCCGCCCGCTACCCGAAGGTGCTGTTGGAGCCCGACGTGCTCTACGTCGACGACGGTGATGTGCTGACCGCCGCGGGCAGCGCCGCCGCGCTGGATCTCGGCTTGCACCTCATCCGCAGTGATCACGGCGCCGAGACCGCTAACACGGTCAGCCGCCGCCTGGTTTTCGCCGCGCACCGCGACGGTGGGCAACGCCAATTCGTCGAACGCCCCATCGCCGATGTCGCCGACGCTTCGCTGGCACCTGTACTCGCGTGGGCGCAGGCACATGTGGACCAGCCGCTGACCGTGGCCGACCTCGCAGCCCGCGCGGCGGTCAGCACCGCCACGCTGCACCGTCGTTTTCAGGCCGAGCTGGGAACTACTCCACTGGCATGGCTCACCACCGAACGCGTGGCGCTGGCATGTCGGCTGTTGGAGCGCGGCGAGCAGAACCTCGACCGCGTCGCTCGCGCCAGCGGACTGGGAACGCCCTCCAACCTCCGAGCATGCATGCGACGCCGAATCGGGTTGACCCCCACCGCATACCGCCGCAGATTCGGACCCGTAGTTACACCTTCGTCGGGGTGCGAGTCGGTCGAGGTCCTAGAAGAACTGCAACGAAGGTTCAGTCCGGCATCGGGCGTCGGTGGACGAGTTCCCATGCGTTGATCGCGACGTCCCACTGATCACCGGACAGGGCGGTCAGCGACATGGGGAACAGCCCGTCTTCTTCCTTTTCGATATGCGGCCGCAGCGCAGCCAGGGAGGCCAGTACCAGTTCCTGGCCTACCGCAGTGTTCAGGTCCGCCTCGGCCACTATCGCGGCCATCTCCCGATGCTCGAGCTCCAAGGCGTCGACATAGTCGGTGCACTCCGGCTCCGCTCGCATGACGGTGAACAGCCCTTGCTCCTCGCCTGCCCAGTGCTCGCGCAGTTCCTGCCGCAGTCGCAGCAGGTCGCGTTGCGCACCAGCGATCTCGCCACGCTCGAGTGCGCGCCGGATATCGCCGGCGAGGTTGACGATCGACTCGTGCTCGGCGATGAACTCCTTGATCAACGGAATATCGCGGCACCCGCAGTAGTGGCACATGGGGGGCAGTCCCTCACCGGGGCAGCGGGCTGTAGAACACCAGCGCGTTGCCTTTGTTGTCGTAGACCACGGCCCGGCGCTCGTGCGCGTCGTCGTAGGGGCCCCTGATAATGGCGCCGCCGCCGGACTCGACAGCCTTCGCGGCGGCGTCGACATCCGCGGTTTTGATGCCGACGACGATCTGGCCGGGCACCGGATGGTCCACCGCGGTGGCCAGCGCGAGGGTGACCGGGCCGCCGTCGAGAGCGGCGAAGTGCGCGCCGTCGCGGAACTTCAGCGGCATTCCGAGGGTCTCGCTGTAGAACTCGATCGACTCGTCCAGGTCGTCGGTCGACAAGATGATCATGCGTACGTCGTACTCAGACACGGTGTTCTCCTGTCACTGAACCGGATTCGCGCACCACGTTCGGGCGCACTCCATGATCGCTGCCCCGATAGTCGAGTTCCGCGACCGACACGATGTCGGCGACAGCGATGTGCCCTTACCGAGTCGACAAAGGCGAGCACAGTTTTCGAGTGGTTCCGTAGCGGTAACGTTGCGTTGGGTGCGACCAAACGTAAACGTAAATATATCAAGGTCATTCGGGACGGGCTGAGATCCTGACCGCCGATAATGTTCACTTATCGGGGGTCAGGATGGTGGGCTAGAGATTTGACTCTTCAAGGGGCGACACGGGTTTCGTTTCGTCTGATACGTAACCGAATGACGAAACCAACGCTACGATTCAGCGGTGTCGAGTGTATGCAACTACCCAGGGTGTGCCCGTCCTATTACTCGTGGGGGTGGGCCGGGGCGGCCGTCGGAATACTGTGATCACCCGGACCACACTCGGTGGCGGGCTTGGCGGGAAAGGCAACGGGAACAACAGGAGTCCGAGAGTGCGGCGGCTGCTGTCACTGTGACGACTCAGGGGCCGGTGACCGTGGCTCGGTTGCGGGCCGATGAGTTGCTCGGACAGTTTCGGGGGTTGGCTGAGCAGTTGGGGACTACGTTGACCGCGGCCGTGGCTGAGTTGCAGACGATCGGGGATCCATCAGTGGCTGAGGCGCAGGTCCAGGCTGTGCAGGCGGATGCTGCTCGGCGGATTGCCGAGGCGGAGATGGCTGCGGTGGCGGCGGAGCAGTCGCGGCGGGAGACCGAACAGGCTCGGGCGCTGGCGGAATCGGTGGCGGAGGAGGCGGTGGCTGCCGCGGAGAAGGCCGAGAAGGCGGTGGAGGAGGCACTCGCGGCCCGGGATGAGGTGGTGGCCTCGGTGGATGGGCTCACCCGGCAGGCCGCCGAGGATGTGTTCGCGGCGCGCAGCGAGGCCGAGGAACTGGTGCGGGCGGCGCAGCGGCGGGCCGCCGATGAGACAGAGAAGGCGAAACAGGAAGCCGACGACGCTGTTGCTCGCGCGCAGCAGCGGGCGGACGCGGAGGTCGCGCATCAGCGGCGAGAGGCCGAAGCGCGGATCGCCGCCGCCAATGCCGAACGTGACTTAGCGGTTCAGCGGGCCGCCGATGCCGATCGTGCGACCGAACGTGCCGAACAGGCCACCGCCGAACGTGTCGAGGCTGCGGCCGAAGCGCGCGAGGAATGGCGGCGGGCGCGCACCGAACTCGACACCGTGCGTGGCGAACTCGACCGCACCCGCGCTGAACTAGCGGAACTGCGCCGAACCACTACTGCCGAAACGCAGTTGCGTCGGGACGAAGCAGCGGCCGCGCTCGAACAGGTTCGTGCTGAAGCCGCGGAACGGTGGGCCGCGCTCGACGACGCCCGCCAGCAGACTCTGGCCCGTGCCGAACGGGCCGAAGCGCAACTGGACGAGCTTCTCGCCGTCGCGCGCACCCCGGTGTCGCAGACATGAGCGGGGTTGAGGGGGCGGGAAGCGACGGCCTGGACTACCGTACGCACATGACCGAGCAGCCCGGCCCTCTCGAATCCACGCGTGAGTTCGCCGCCATCGACATCGACGACATGCTCAATGCCGACGAGACCGACACCTACACCGGCCCGTCGTCGCGGATCCGGTTGATCGCGATCCTGGTGGTCGCGGCGCTGGTACTGGGCGCCGCCGCCACCACGCTCGCACTCCTGCTGGCCTGACCGCTCACGCGGGCCTAGCCAACGGAGTGTCGGGTTCACCGGAATTGCGCAGCGCCACGATCTGTTCGGGCACCCAGTAGATCCGGCCGAACTCGAACGCCTGGTAGACCCCGTCGTCGTGGGTGGTTTCGTCGGAGGTGGGCCAGCCGAGCTCGCCGTTCTCGTGCCCCGCTGCCGCCCACCGGTCACCGATCGCGCCGTGCACCCAGTACGCGGGTTGGTTCGCGCGCCGATACACGGTGCCGCCCTGGAAGGCCTGGGCCAGACCGGGACCAGCGCCTCGCGGGTCGGGCAATGCCGCATGTTCGGCGACGGGGTAACCCAAAGGGCCTGTCTCCCAGCCCAACTCGGCATATTTGGACATCACCGCGGTCGGGATCGCGTGAGCGTCGGTGGTCGGATGCCAATACACATAACCGTTCTCGAATTCGGCAAAGCGGCCCACCCCGTCCGGAGTGGCGAGCTCGCCGTCGGTGCGCCGCGCACCCAACCACGTCGATGCCGCCGCCCGCACATCGATCGCGGTCTGCACACCACCGCCACCACCGGCGAAGGACGCGACGTGCGCGGCGAACACATCCCACGGAAAGTTCGGGCCCACATCGGTATGCGAACCGATCCCCAACGCCCGAGTCACATACTGGTGATCGGAAATCCCGTCGGCGACGTGGTAATCCGGGGCGATCACCCGGGTCGAATGCCCGTGCCGCTGCGCGCTGCGCACCGCGATATACGCCGCGATCCGCAGATCACCGTCGATGGCCAGCCACTGCTGCCGCGACCACGCGACCCGACTACCCGCGAAACACAGATTCACCGTGAACGGATTCGCCGACAGCACCGACCACGCCGCCAGCTCCTCGGGCACCACCCGCACGACCACCGCGTCACGCAGCGTGTAGTGATAGGACACCCCGTTGGCCGGGTTGTTCAGATACGCGGCAAGGGATTCGGCGGTGCCGTTGCCTTCCTGGGTGTGCAGCAGGAAGTTGGTGACCCTGGCGCCGTCGCGGGGGGAATGCGAGGGTCCGAAGCGGTCGATTTCGGTGAACTGCGGGGCCACGGTCACCGGGCGGTCCAGGGCCCACTGCCCGAAATCGGCGGCGAGGATGTCGTTGACGTCCACCCGGGTGCCGTCGATCAACGGACCGGGATTACTCGGGGTGTCGATCACCCGCTGGTACAGCACCGCGCGCGGTTCTCGCTCGGTGCCCGACCACGCCCGCGTCTGCCACGCCCAACTGAAATCCCCACGCGCGCCGATCACCCCGTCTTCGATCGCCCACGCACACACTCGGGCATGCCCGTAGATCCCGGTCCATTCCCTGCCCAGTACCGAGTTCACGCCGCGGAAGAACTCCACGGCCGCGCCGTTCCACTGCGACAGGGTGATGTCCTCGTCGACCGCGAAGAAGATCGGCGCGTGCCGCGGTGCGCCCACGGCGAGATGCGTGGCCAAGGCCTGCTCGGCCATCCGGCGGCCGCCGTCGAAACCGGTGGTCCAGTCCGACGGGGTCGGGTCGCCGGGTTTGCCGTACTGCCAGATGGACACGATGTCCAGGCCCGCGGCGGTCAGCGCGCGAGCGTAGTCGGCGGTGATCGGCTTGGCACCGAAGTTCGCGCCGGGCCTGCTGGGTGAGATGTAGGCCAGCACCGCCGAATGACCGGCCGCGGCGATCGCGCGCGGATCGATGAGCCGCGCCGCGAAATCGACAGCTGTAGACATGATGGACCCCCTGTTGGACTTGCGTATCCGATGGAATTCCCGAGCTGGTGGAACGGTCACACTGTTTACGCTGGTACCCGAGGATCGGCACCTGGGTGATCGAGAAACTCACTGTGCACCATTCTAAATGGAACATTCAGTGTCGCACTGTGGTTCACCGACGAACAGGGTAGTACCCGAACCGCGGCCCGTTAGTCTTTCGCTATGGTGCCGCAGCTGATGTGGGGAATCCCGACGCACGGGTTCTTCGTCGCGCTCGGCGTGACCGTGGCCGCGGTGGTGTTCTTCGGCGAATGCCGGCGACGCGACGCGCTGCGGGAAGAGTCCCTGGTCGCGGTCACCGGGGCGTTGGTCGGCGGGGCGATCGGGATGCGGTTGACCAGCCTGGTCGAAACGTTGGATCCGTACGAGAGTTGGATGTTCGGGGCGCGCAGTGTGCTGGGCGGGCTGCTCGGGGCGTATGCGGGTGTGTTGATCGCGAAGAAGATCATCGGGTATCGGGAACGCACCGGTGATCTTTTCGCGCCCGCGGTGGCGTTGGGGATGGCGGTAGGGCGCATCGGGTGCTTGCTCACCGAGGCGCCGGGGCGGCCGACGGACCTGCCGTGGGGGATTCACGCGCCCGCGACGGTGCCGCAGTGTGCCGGGTGTGTGGCCGGTGTGGCGATGCACCCGAGTTTCGTCTACGAAATAGTGTTTCAGCTGGCCGCTTTCGGTGCGCTGTGGTGGTTGCGGGATCGGATCAGCGCACCGGGGGAGCTGTTCACGCTGTATGTCGGGGCGTATGCGATATTCCGGTTCCTGGTGGAATTCGCTCGGGCCAACGACACGGTGTGGCTGGATCTGACTCGGCCGCAATGGTTTCTGCTGCCGGGGTTGGTGTTGGTCGCGGTGCGGTGGACTGTCGGTTATCGGCGCGGGAATTACGATGAGGTACTTCGACGGAAGGTCGTGGCATGAATTTTCCTCCCGGACCACCTCCGAACATGCCACCACCGCCTCCGCATCAGGGCGGCAAGCCGCCGGGGCAGGGTGGTCAGGTCGCGGCGATGGCGTTGGCAGGCGCGATGGCGTTCATCGTGGTCAACGCGATAGCGGGATTCTTCGTGCTCATGGTGGCCAGTTCTATCAACGACAACACCGTGAGCAAGGTGCTGTTCGGGCTCATGGCGGTGGCCAGCGCGGCGTCAGCGTTCATCGGTGGCTGGTTGTTGATCCGGCGGAAGAAGGCGGCGCCCAAAGGGTTCGGGCTGGGATTGATGATCGGCTGGTCACTGGTCACCGTGTTCACCGCAGGGTTGTGCACCGCCCTCAACCCGGAGCTGTACACGGGCGTCCTCGGGATAGGGATCGGGTTATGAGCGGAATGCCGCTGCGGGGCGACCGGATCCTGCGCTATGTCACCGCGTTCTGCCCGCGCTGCCACGACGAACACCCCGACACCCCACTGCCCGAAGTCGCGCGGCTGTCGGGATGGTTGGCCGAACGTGACGGGAAGGTGTTCCTCGAAAGAGGCTGCGCGCAGCACGGCATGATCCGCACCCTCTACGACGAGGACCCCGAAATTCTGGCCTACCTCGAGGAATGGACCGCGCCCACCAAAGCCCACCTCCCCGACGTCGCGGGCAATTTCGATCCGGTGCCCTCGGCCTACCTGCGTGGACTGCCCGAGATGCAGACCCAGCACACCTGCATCCTCCTCGAAGACATCATCGACAGCTGTAACCTGCGCTGCCCCACCTGTTTCGCCGATTCCTCGCCCGAGCTGCGGGGTGTGGTGTCGGTGGACGACGTGCTCGCCAACGTCGATCAGCGACTGGCCCGCGAGAACGGGCGCCTGGACGTGCTGATGCTCAGCGGTGGCGAACCGACCCTGCATCCGCAGTTGGCGCGGCTGCTCGCGGAACTGACCGCGCGACCCATCACCCGAATCCTGCTCAACACCAACGGCTTACGCATCGCCATCGATGACGACCTGGTGGCGCTGTTGCGTGAACACCGCGACCGGGTCGAGGTGTATCTGCAGTATGACGGGGAGACCGCGCAGGCCTCCCGACATCACCGTGGCGGCGACCTACGGGTGCGCAAACAACAAGCACTGCACAGACTTTCCTCGAACGCCATCTTCACCACCTTGGTGATGACGGTGGCGCTGGGCGTGAACGACGACGAGATCGGTGCCGTACTGCGCACCGCCACGGACACACCGTTTGTGGGCGGTGTGTCGATCCAACCGCAATTCGGTTCCGGCCGTTCGGGAGTCATCGACCCGATGAACCGGCTCACCCACACCGGCGTGCTGCGCAGACTCGGCCCGCAAACCGACGGCCTGGTGACCTGGCGTGACCTGACCGCCCTGCCGTGCTCGCACCCGCACTGCTGCTCGGTGGGCTACCTGCTGCGTGATGATGCGGGGGACTGGCGGTCGCTGGTCTCGCTGATCGGCCACGACAGGTTGAAGCAACAACTGGGCCTGGTGTCGAACCGGATCGCGGACTCGTCGCTGCCGGCCGAACTGCGGTTGGCGGTGCGGGAATCGCTGCTGGGGTTGCTGTCGGAGCAGTCGTCGCTGTCGCACCCGGAGATCGGGAAGGTGTGGCAGAACATTTGCGAGAACTGCGATGTGGGGATGTCGACCCTGTTGACGTTGGCGTCCTCGGCGCTGCCGGGACGGCGTAAACGGTTGCGGACACTGTTGGGCGAACGGGTCGTGCGGGTGACGGTGAAACCGTTCATGGACATGTCGACCATGATCGAGGAACGGCTCACCCAGTGTTGCGTGCACGTGGGCACCCGCGCCGACGCCGATCAGTGCGCGCCGTTCTGCGCGGTGCAGGCGTGGCCGGCGTTGTCCGCGCAACGGTTGTCCGCGGCGGCGCCGTCGGGGCGGGCGTTGTTGCCTGTGGAGGTGCGGTGAGTCAGGGCGGGGTCTACTACGAGGAAGCGGTGCGCGGACAGCAACCGCATGACCCGTTGACGTTGTGTGTGGTGGCCACTGTCGCGTTGCTGACGTGGTTGATCGGGCCGTGGGCGGTGGTCGGGTTCGGCGCGCTGGCGTTCGTGGGATATTGGCGGGCGTGGCGTGCGGGGTTGCGGCGCAGTCGGTGCTGGTTGCGCGACACGCGGTTGGTGCTGGTGTATGTCGCGGCGATCGCGGGGGTGGGGGTTGTCGCCGCGCTGTGGTGACGGCGTGTCGTCAATGCTGGTGTGGCAGAACGGTGGCGGGCTGATCCGCGGCACGGTTGACTGATAGTCATGGCCTCCACTCGATCCAGCAGGCAGCCGCGATCACAGGTGCCCGCGCCCGCGACCCCGCCGGGCGAACTCGTCGTTGTCACGGTGCCGACGGGACCTGAGATCACGCCGATCGCGTTGCGGGAGAACCGTTCTGTGCGTGGGCATGTCGACGAAATGTTGCCTGCGTCAGCACATCTGGTGCCGATTTTCGGTCCGGACAACCGGCTCGCGGCTCGACTGGCCGACACCTCGCAGGCACCTGTCGCCGGCGAATATCTCAGCTACTACTCCGTGCGCGGCGAACTGGGCGACCTGGGCGAACTCGCGCATCGGCTACGCGAGGACGACACCGTCGCCGCCGCCTATGTGAAGCCCGCCGCCGAACCGCCGTTGGCACCGATGGCGGTGAATACTGTTGCCGCACAAGCCCCCTCGGTGACTCCCGACTACCGAGTCCGACAGGCCTACCTGGACGCGGCCCCGACCGGCATCGACGCGGTGTGGGCGCACGGCCGACCCGGCGGGCTGGGTACCGGCGTGCGGGTGATCGACGTGGAAGGCGCGTGGCGGTTCACCCATGAGGACCTGCGACACAACCAGGGCGGCATGATCGGCGGCACCGCGTCCGACGACGTGGGCTGGCGCAACCACGGCACCGCCGTCGCGGGGGAGATCAGCGGCGACCTGAACCCCTTCGGCATCACCGGCATCGCACCCGAAGCCCACATCCGCGCCATCTCGGTCTTCGGCATCGGCTCGGCCGCGGCGATCCGCTCCGCCGCGGACGCCCTGAACCCCGGCGACATCGTGCTGATCGAATTGCACCGTCCCGGACCACGATTGAACTACCAGGGCACCCCCGACCAACGCGGCTACATCGCCGTGGAATGGTGGCCCGACGACTTCGCCGCCATCCGCTACGCCGTCAGCCGCGGCATCATCGTCGTGGAAGCCGCGGGCAACGGCGCCGAAAACCTCGACGACCCTCTCTACAACACCCGCCCCGCCGACTTCCCCGCCACCTGGCGCAACCCGTTCCGCACGGTCGACTCCGGCGCCATCGTGGTCGGCGCGGGCGCCCCACCTCCCGGCCTGCACGGCCGCGACCACGGCCCCGCCCGCTCCCGCCTGGACTTCTCCAACCACGGCACCCGCCTGGACGCGCAAGGCTGGGGCCGCGAAGTCACCACCACCGGCTACGGCGACCTGCAGGGCGGCCCCGACGAAGACCTCTGGTACACCGACCAATTCAGCGGCACCTCCAGCGCCTCCCCGATCGTCGTGGGCGCCATCGCCGCCTACCAGGGCATGCGCACCACCCACCGCGCCACCCCCGACCAGATCCGAACCCTGCTGCGCACCACCGGTTCTCCCCAAACCCCCGCACCCGGCCGCCCCACCACCCAGCGCATCGGCACCTTGCCCGACCTGCGTGCCATGACCGCGAAAGGCTGATGCACGGAACACATGAATTACGCAGCGTAACAACGTAATTGGTATGCACCCTCGGTGTGCGCAGTGCATCACAACGTGATTTACTGTGCGGTTCGCTGGCACGGCCACGCGAACGACTCCCGGCGGGGATCCTTCCGTCGAGATGTCATGATCGAAGGGAATTTTCCTATGACACCGATGTCGCAGCGGGTACTGGCCACGTGGGGCGTCGCGGGCGCACTCGCCGCAGCCGTGGTCGCGGGAGCCGGCACCGCGCAGGCCGTCGAAGTACCCCAGTGGGGCAATGTCCGCTATGTGTTCTGCTCGAACACCCAGGACAACAACGACATCGTCTACTACGACGCGCTCGGCAAACGCGAGCAGATCGCCACTCTGGCGGACCAGACCGGCGACGTGTGGTGCAGCAACGTCGACGTGATGATGACCGAGGAATCGTTCGTGTGGTCGGCGATCTCGCACGACGACGCCAGTTACGTCTACACCGCGATCTATGTGAACGGCCGCATGATGGCTCGCGAGGAGAACCGATCGGACTACGGCTTCGTGTTCGCCCAAGCGATGTAGCCGAACAGCTCGCCCCCGCGCACCTGGATGTGATCGAAAAGCAGGTGTGCGGGGGCGGGGTGGCGTGGGAAGGTACGGGGATGGCATCGGCGAAGAGTTTTTCCGTTCGGTCGGCTACCGCAGGGGATTCGGCGGCGATCACGGAGTTGAAAGAGGCCGGGTTCGGGTTTCGGTTCGGGGGTGATGAGAGGGAATTCCAGGGGAAGGTTTTTCCGGTGGAGCGCGCGTTGGTTGCGGTGGATGACGGGCGGGTGGTGGGGCATACGGTGGATGTGACGATGACGGTGACCGTGCCGGGGGAGCGGGCGGTGCGCGCGTGTGGGGTGGCGGGGGTGGCGGTGGCGCCGACGCATCGGCGGCGGGGGATTTTGCGGGAGCTGTATCGGGCGCAGCACGAGCGGACCGAGGCGCAGGGGTTGCCGTTGACGATCTTCACCGCCAGTGAGGCCACGATCTACGGGCGGTTCGGGTATGAGGTGACCGTGGTCGATACTTCGGTGTCCATCGATACTCGGCGGGTCGAATTCCGGTCCACCACACCGGATCCCGGTGGGGTCACGTTGGAGACCCTGTCCGATGCCGCGCCGCGCATTCGCGAGATCTACCAGCGGTGGCAGCAGGTCACACCGGCGGCGCAGGAACGTCCGGAGGCGAAGTGGGACATGTTCTTCGCCGATATCGAACGCCATCGGCAGGGCACGACCTCGCTGTTCGTGCTGCTACATGCCGACGGGTACGCGCTGTATCGACGATCCTCGCGGGACGGTCGCGGGGTCGCGTCGGTGTGGGAATTCCGGGCCGTGACGTCCGACGCGCACGCCGCGCTGTGGCGGGTGCTGCTCGGCCTGGACCTGGTCGACATCGTCGAAGCCCCGATGGTCGAAGACGATCCGCTGCCGTACATGCTCACCGACCCGCGCGCGGTCCAGCTGACCAATCGCGGTGACGCCCTGTGGGCGCGGATCATGGACATCCCCGCCGCGCTGACCGCCCGCACGTACCGCGCCGACCTCGACACGGTCATCGCGGTGCACGACCCGTTCCGCGACGCGGGCGGCACGTTCGCCCTGCGTATCCGCGACGGCATCGCCGACTGCGAACCCACCACCCGAGAGCCCGCGCTGGCCTGCGATATCAACGTCCTGGGCGGGATCTACTTCGGTGGCCTGCGCGCGAACACCTTCGCCGCCGCCAACCGTCTGCGCGTGGACGACCCCGCGGTGCTGCCCGCGTTCGACTACGCGTTCACCGCCGACCGGTCACCGGAGCTGGGCTGGTTCTTCTGAAACGGGCGCATACATGTCGTTGTGGCACTGTCGGCGGGTAACGTAGGTAGCTGTGGATTCGCACGAGGTCGATTCTTCGGTTCGGGTGCGTGGCGCCCGGGTCCACAATCTGCGTGACGTCGACGCGGACATGCCCCGAAACGCCCTGGTCGCCTTCACCGGCGTCTCGGGTTCGGGCAAGTCGTCGCTGGCGTTCGGCACGCTGTACGCGGAATCGCAACGCCGCTATCTGGAGTCGGTGGCACCGTATGCCCGACGGTTGCTGCACCAGGTGGAAGCGCCCGATGTCGACACCGTGACCGGATTGCCGCCGACCGTCGCCCTGGCGCAACGCAGGTCGTCACCGTCGTCGCGCTCGACCGTGGGCACGGTGACCGCCATTTCGAACACGCTGCGGCTGCTCATGTCGCGCGAAGGCGACTACCCCGAAGGTCCGGCCAGAACAGGCCCCGGCCACTATCCCGAGGGCACCAACCGGCTGTATTCCGACGCGTTCTCACCCAACACCGTCGAAGGCGCATGCCCGCGCTGCCACGGCCAGGGCGTGGTCCACGAAGCCACCGAGGCGTCGATGGTGCCCGACCCGTCGCTGAGCATCCGCGAGGGCGCGATCGCCTCGTGGCCGGGCGCCTGGCAGGGCAAGAACCTGCGCGACGTGCTGGGCGCGCTGGGCTACGACATCGACATCCCGTGGCGCGAACTGTCGCCCGCGGCGCGCGAATGGATCCTGTTCACCGAGGACAAACCGGTGGTCACCGTCGACCCGATCCGCGAACCGCACCGCATCCACCGCACCTACCAGGGCACCTACACCGGCGCCAAACAGTTGCTGCTGCGCTCGCACGCCGAATCCAAGAGCGAGGCCACCAAGGCCCGCGCCGCGGAATACCTGCACACCGAGGTCTGCCCGCTGTGCGACGGACGCCGCCTCAAACCCGAAGCGCTCGCGGTGACCTTCGCCGGTCACAACATCACCGAACTGGCCGAAATGCCACTGAGCGACCTGGTCGAAGTGCTGCGGCCCTACACCCCCGGCACCGAAGCGTTGGGGGTGCTCACCCAGGACCTGACGTCGCGCATCGACGTGCTGATCGAACTCGGGCTGGGCTATCTCAGCGTCGACCGTGAGAGCCCGACCCTGTCGGGCGGTGAACTGCAACGATTACGGCTGGCCGGACAGCTGCGGTCGGGACTGTTCGGTGTGGTCTACATCCTCGACGAACCGTCCGCGGGTCTGCACCCCGCCGACACTGCCGCACTGACCAAAGTGCTGGGCCGACTGAAAGATTCGGGCAACAGTGTGTTCCTGGTCGAACACGATCTGGACGTGGTTCGCGAAGCCGACTGGCTCATCGACATCGGTCCCGGCGCGGGCGTGCACGGCGGCAAGGTGCTGTATTCCGGTGAAGTCGAGGGGTTGCGTGACGTCGCGGATTCGGTGACCAGGCCCTACCTGTTCGACGAGATCGTGCGCCCCCCGCGCGCCGCGCGCACCCCCAAAGGCGAACTGGAGTTGCGCGGGGTGACCAGCCACAACCTGGTCGACCTCGACGCCGACATTCCACTGGGCGTGTTCACCGCGATCACCGGCGTCTCCGGATCCGGCAAATCGACACTGCTGCACGCGGTGTCCACCGCCGCCGAAGCCGACCCGAACATCGTGCGCGTGGTCGACGTCGACCAGGCACCCATCGGACGCACCCCCCGCTCGAACCTGGCCACCTACACCGGCCTGTTCGACACCGTGCGCAAACTGTTCGCCGCCACCGACGCCGCCAAAGCCCGCGAGTACGGGGTGGGCCGGTTCTCGTTCAACGTCGCCGAAGGACGCTGCCCCACCTGCCAGGGCGAGGGGTACATCACCGTGGAACTGCTGTTTCTGCCCAGCACCTACAGCCCGTGCCCGTCGTGTCACGGCGCGCGCTACAACCCCGAAACCCTGGAAATCACCTACCGCGACACCACCATCGCCGAAGTGTTGGACATGACCGTGGACAAGGCCACCGAATTCCTCGCCGACGTGCCCGTGGTCGCGCGCGCCCTGCAGACCCTGCGCGACGTCGGCCTCGGCTACCTGCGCCTGGGCCAACCGGCCACCGAACTGTCCGGCGGCGAAGCACAACGGGTGAAGCTGGCCACCGAACTGCAGCGAGCACGACGCAACAACACGGTTTACCTACTCGACGAACCAACCACCGGACTACATCCCGCCGATACCGATATCCTGATGACACAACTGAATTCGCTCGTGGACAGCGGCGCCAGCGTGGTCGTGGTCGAACACGACATGACCGTAGTCGCGGGTGCCGACCATGTGATCGACATGGGGCCCGGTGGTGGCGGGCAGGGAGGTCAGATCGTGGCGCAGGGGACACCGGAACAGGTAGCGGCCGACGAATCCAGCCGGACCGCACCGTATTTGATGGAGCGGCTGGCATGAACCCCGGTGCGGATCGGGTCCGCACCGCGATGCTGGTCGCGGGCGGGTGCTCGTTCGCCCTGGGGGTGGCGTTGCTGCTGTGGCCGTCGCGCAACGAGTCGACGTTGGCCATGCTGTTCGGGATCTCGTTGGTGCTGAGCACCGCGGTGCAGGCGTATCTGGCGCTGATGGCGCGGTTGGCGTTCCTGCTTCGAGTGTTGGTGCTGGTCAGTGCCGCGCTCACCGGGCTGTTGGCGGCGTTGGTGTTCGGGGGCGGCAATATCGAACTGCTCGCGCTGTGGATCGGCATCGGGTGGGCGGTCCGCGGGATCGTGCAGGCGCTGGTGGCTGCGTGGGACACCAGCGTGGTCGACGGGTGGATGCACGAACTGTGCGGGCTGGCCACCCTCGCGATCGGGCTCATCGTCATCGGGGTCACGTTCCAGACGGTCACCGGACTCGCCACCATGGCCGGTGCGGGGCTGGTGCTGATCGGTGTCATGGAACTGCTCACCGGCGGGCTGGGGCGCGCGGCGGTGCGGGCGGCGCACGGGTCGGCCGCGACCGAAGAGCCGGTGCCCACGGGCCGGATCGCGACCGAGCTGTAGCGGATCACACACTGCCAGTTCGCCATTGGAGGTTTACGCGAACTGTCGGACAACGCGACATGGCGGGCAGTGAAGGCGGCGCTGAACTCTGCGCGCACCCCGCGTCGCGGCTGGGGTAACTGTGCTGGGCGCCGGTAGCGTGGCCCGCGGCGATGCGCACGGAACCGGCGCCGCCGCGTCCTCGAACCCGATGGTGAGCCCAGGAGAACAGTGGTGTCGCGCGTAATCCCCGGCGTAGCAGCCGATGCCGTCCAGCGCGAAACGCTGGCCATGCGGCGCATGACCGAGAGTTTGGTCGAAGATCTGTCCGAGGACGTGCCCGTGGATCAGGTGAAGTCCGCGGTCGGCGCCGCGCACGGCCGTTTCACCGGCAAACCGATTCGGGAGTTCGTGCCGATTCTGGTCGAGCGGATCGTGCGCCGGGAACTGGCCGATCCCGACCCGACGGTGCGGGTTCCCGCGCCCGCCACCACGGTGCGTCCCGCGGTGGTTGTCGCCGAAAGCGTTGTGGGGGAGTCGAATACGCGCGGGCGGCGGGTGAGCAGGCGTGCGGTGGTGCCGTTGTCGATCGGCGCTGTCGCGGTGGTGGCGGCGGTGGTCGCCGGTGTCGCGTTGCAGCCCGCCGACGCGCCGGCTGCTCCGGTTGCCGCGCCGGTGACGGTGGTGCGTGGGGTGATCGGGTCGGAGAAGATGTCGTTCTTCGCCGACGAGCGTGTGGTGAAAGTGTTGGCCGACAACGGTATTCGCGTGCAGGTCGAACCGGCGGGTTCGCGGCAGATCGCCACCACCGTGGACCTCGGTGCGTTCGATTTCGCGTTCCCGTCCAGCGTTCCCGCCGCGGAACGTATTCAGCGTCAACGCAACATCACCACCAAGTACACCCCGTTCTCCTCGCCGATTGCGATCGCTACCTACCGGCCCATCGCGGACCTGCTGACCGCCGCCGGGGTGATCGAGCCAGGCCCGGTCGCCACGTTCGACATGGACAAGTACCTGGAACTGGCCGCGGCCGGCGTGCAGTGGGACGACCTGCCCGACAACACCACCTACCCCGTGGCCAAGAACATCCTCGTGTCGACCACCGACCCGCGCAGCTCCAACTCCGCGGCGATGTACCTGTCGATCGCGGGCTACGTCGCCAACGACCACACCATCGTGCGCGGCGCCACCGCCGAACAGCACGTGCTGCCCACACTGTCGAAACTGTTCCTGGCTCAGGGTTACACCGACAACAGCAGCGAAGGCCCGTTCAACCAGTACCTCACCAACGGCATGGGCCCGACCCCGCTGGTCTGCATCTACGAAGCCCAGTACGTCGAAGCGGCGGGCAACGGCCGGATCACACCGGACATGGTGCTGACCTACCCGACTCCCACGGTCCTGTCCAGCCACACCCTGGTCCCACTGACCGACACCGGCGACCGGGTCGGCAAGCTGCTCACCGACAATGCCGATCTGCGTCGCCTGGCCGCCGAACACGGTTTTCGCACCGGCGACACCGCAGCGTTCACCTCGGTAGCCGCCGAGCGTTCGGTGCCGGTGGCCGCGGACCTGATCGACGTGGTCGATGTTCCTGCCTACGACACGCTCGAGCACCTACTCGACGGGGTTGCCAACTCCTACAACTGAAGTCGCGCGGCGTCGACGTTTCCACGGGTCAGCGTGCGAGCCGCGTCCAGAACTGTCCGCAGTCCGGCTTCGGCGTAGGTGGGCGAGTCGGCGCTGCAGAAACCATGCCCGAACGGCACGACCTCGACGCTGACCCGATCGATCGCCGCCAGTGACGGCGCGAGTTCGTGCGCGTCGAAGCTGGGCTCGTGTTCGGCGAAGACGAGGTGCGCGCGGCCCGCCGGGCGGATGTCGAGGTGGTCGCGAATGCGCGAGCCGTAGACCGGGAGTACAGCGTCGAACTGTTCGCTCGCCGACGCAATCCACGCGGCGGTGGCGCCGACGCTGACACCGACGCAGTACACGGCGTCGTAGTGCTTCGCGAGTCGGGCGGCGGTGTAGTCCAGGACGCGGGCCGCCAGGGCGGCGGGTCCGAGTGTGGTCATGAACCGTTCGTAGGCGATGGTCTGGTCCGCGCGGTCGAACGGATCGGTGTCCAGCAGGTGCGGTACGTAAATCGTGGCTTCGGTTGCCTCGCACAGGCGTTGGGCGAGGTCGACCATGCTGTCGGTCAGCCCGAAGACCTCGTGCACCAGCACCACCGCTGCGGTGTCGGCTTCCGACCGAATCACGGTGTCGTTCCACGCCCGCGCGCTGTCGCTCGCCATGGAGGAAATCGTAGCGGCCGGGGGTTGACACAGGTTCAGTGCACGACTGTACGCTCAGTGGTGTCAGGTATTCGAGCTGGCATGTACCGCGAATGGAGCTTCAGCAGATGGGCAAATACGAGCCCGGTCGGGAACTGATCAACGAGCTGTCGGTCGCGGCGCGGCGGACAGGCAGCGCGCTGGCGGGCATCCTGGGTGACGCCGGGCGCAAGAGCGCGCGGGAAGTGGTGGACCTGGCGCACGAGGGCAGTGAGCTGGTCATCGGGACATTGCGGGCTCGCGCGGACGAACTTCGTCGCCGTCAGTAGTGCCCTAGCCTAGGTGTGCCTGCTGCTCGATATCGCGCCGCATCAACGAAACCGGAGCACCGCCAACCGAACCGGCGAAGTACGAACCCGCCCATAAGCGCCGCCCCCGCCAATAGTGGTCGACCAGTTCAGGGAAGTCTTGGCGAATCCGTCGCGACGACACCCCTTTGAGGCTGTTCACCAGTCGCGATAACGCGACCTTGGGCGGGAAGTTCACCAGCAAGTGCACGTGATCGGACCCACCATTGAACTCGACCAGCTCGCATTCGAAGTCCGCGCACACCGCGCCCATGATCTCCTCCATCCGTTCCAGGTGGGTCGAATCGAACACGTCATGCCGATATTTGGTGACAAAAACCAAGTGAGCGTGGAGCATGAAAACACAGTGTCTGCCTGGTCTTATATCGCTCGATTGGGTCATAAGCCATTGATAGAGTGAGGTTGTGGAGCTTCGATACAACTTTCGCGTCTATCCGACGCCGGGCCAACAGGTAGCGTTGGCCCGCGCGTTTGGGTGTGCACGGGTGGTGTACAACGACGGGCTCCGTCTCCGCCAGGATGCGTTCGAGGCTGGGCTGCGGATCAGCGACGGCGAACTGTCCAAGCGACTCACGGCATCGAAGGCCACGCCGGAACGGGTGTGGCTGTCAGAAGTGTCGTCGGTGGTGTTGCAGCAGGCACTGGCTGATCTGAATACGGCCTTCCGCAACTTCTTTGCCTCGGCCACGGGTAAGCGCAAGGGTGCCAGGGTTGGCCGACCGAGATTTCGGTCGCGCAAGGACAATCGGCAGGCGATCCGGTTCACGAAGAACTCACGGTTCGCGGTCACGACCGGCGGTAAGTTGCGGTTGCCGAAGATCGGCGAACTCGCGGTTCGTTGGTCGCGGGTACTGCCGTGCGATCCTTCGAGCGTGTCGATCATCAAGGATGCGGCGGGCAGATACGTCGCGTCGTTTGTGGTTCGGGTCGACGATCAACCGTTGCCGCCTGTGGAGTCCGAGGTCGGTATTGACTTGGGGTTGACCACGTTCGCTGTGATGTCGAGCGGGAAGACGATCGAGAACCCAAGGTTTCTGCGGCGTGCTGAACGGAAGCTTCGCAAGGTGCAGCAGGGGCTGTCACGTAAGGAGAAGGGCTCGAAGAATCGACTGAAGGCCCGAATGAAGGTCGCTAGAGCGCACGCCCGAGTAGCTGATACACGCAAGGATTGGGCGCATAAGCATTCGACGCAGATCATCCGCGAAAACCAAGCGGTCTACGTCGAAGGCTTGAGCGTGAAGGGTCTCGCGCGTACTCGACTGGCGAAATCGGTCCACGATGCAGGTTGGGGCATGTTCACCCGCATGTTGGAGGAGAAGGCCAGTCGGTATGGCCGGACGGTGGTCAAGGTGGATCGCTGGTTCCCCTCGACCCGAATGTGTTCGGTCTGTGGGGTATTGGGCGAGAAGAAGCCGTTGCATGTGCGAATCTGGAAGTGTGGGTGCGGTGCGGTTCACGACCGTGATCTCAACGCGGCCATGAACATACTCGCGGCGGGACGCGCCGAGAGTCGAAACGCTTGCGGAGGGGTTGTCAGTCTCACCGCATAGCGGAGAGCGAGCCCCTGTGAAACAGGAACCCGCCGAGAGCGTCCGTCGTGGCGCTGGTAGGAACCCTGGTCTTCGGGCTGGGGAGGACGTCAACTGTAGCCGACATCCGGGAGAGAGGGCCTCATGACCGCCAGTTCCGCCGTCACCACCGGCACCCTCGAGGTGCCCGACGCCCGCCTGTACTACGAGGTCCGCGGGTCGGGGCCGCTGCTCGTGCTGGTCGGCGCCCCGATGAGCGCCGCCTCGTTCGCCGGGGCCGCCGAACAACTCGCCGCCACCAACACCGTGCTCACCACCGACCCGCGCGGCCACTTCGCCAGCCCCCTGAACGACCCGAACCAGGATTCCACGGTGCTCGCCCGCGCGGACGACCTCGCCCGGCTCATCACCCACCTGGACACGGGCCCCGCGGTGGTGTTCGGATCCAGCGGCGGCGCCGTCACCGGGTTGGCACTGGCTCAAACCCACCCCGACCTGGTCACCACCGTGGTCGCCCACGAACCGCCACTGCGCGAACTGCTGCCCGATGCCGACGCCCACCGCGCGCTGACCGAGGACATCATCGCCACCTACGACACCGGTGACGTGATCGGCGCCTGCCGAAAGTTCTTCGCCCAAGCCTCGATTCCCATCCCCGAACCGATGCTGACTCAGATCTTCGGCGGTGACCGCGACCCGCAGCAGGTGACCAGCGAACGCTTCTGGTTCGCCCACGAACTGCGCCACACCACCGGCTGGGTCCCGGACCCGCCGCTGCTGCGCGCGATCCCCACCCGCGTGATCGTGGGCATCGGCGCCGACTCGACCGGCCAGTTCTGCGACCACACCTCCCGCGAACTGGCTTCGGCACTGGGCGTGGAGCCGGTGCAGTTTCCCGGCGACCACACCGGATTCGCCCAGGACCCTGTCGCTTTCGCGGCTCGTCTGCAAGAGGTTCTCGACCTGCCGTGAGCGGGGTTGTTCGCTGCTGAGCGCGTCCGGCTCGACTGAGTTGGGCAGCTAACTATGGACAAGGAGCTGGTTCTTGGGTTACGGTTGAGTTAGTCAGGCAACTAACTCAGGAGTGAACGTGATTGTAGTGACCGGAGCAACCGGCAATGTTGGACGCGGCCTCGTGCAGGCCCTCGCCGCGGCGGGTGAGCAGGTGGTGGCGGTGTCGCGCGGCGCCACGGAGTTCGCGCTGCCCGATGGCGTGCGCCACCAACGGGCCGATCTCACCGCGGCCGACACACTCGCTGACGCGTTCGTCGGCGCGACCGCGTTGTTTCTGCACGACGGGGTTCCGGTAGTAATCGCGCGAAAAACAACGACAATGGCTGGACCTGCGGGTTTGCTGGCCAATCGGCTGTGTCCTGACTCACATTCCGTTGCATCGGTTCGGTGGCATGACACGCGGTCGCGGGTCGAGCACCAAGTCGGCTGGGGTGCGGATATCGAGGACCGCCAGCCATCCGGTCGACCCACCGGATGAATTCCAGTGCGCTGCGAGACACGTTCGCTCAGCGACTTCCGTCTAGGTCGGGTTACGAACGACCTCCCAGTCTGGTCCGATAGTGTCGCCAAAGGACCCTTTGACGACAGAGCTTGGAAGTGGTTTCAGAGCGGGCCGGACCCTGCGGAAACGCCCGATCGATCCAATGCAATCCGTTCCCGATTGGCGACAGGGTTTGACGACAGGCAGTACGGTGAATGGAAGCCAAATCGGTCGGCGAAAGGCGACAGTGCGATGGCCGAACTTGTCTACACGCGGGTGTCCACCGACGAGCAGAGCACCGACCGTCAGACCTATCTGCTCCGCGAGGCCGGCCTATCCGATGGCGCCGATGGCGTGAGGCTTTTCGCCGATCCGGCAACCTCGTCGAAGGTCTCCGCGCTCGAACGTGACGGATTCCGGCGGCTGGCCGGATTCGCGCGGCTCGGAGACCGGCTGACGGTTTCCGAGCTGTATGGGAGTCGGGGAGCAGATCCGCCCAATCCGGCGCTAAGCACGGAAACATCCAGCGGCGTTGACCTACAGGTGATTTCATGTCGTCGTGACCAATGAGGGCGACTACGGCCGGTTCGGGGCGCTGTCTCGTGTTGAGCTGGAACGGTTCTTCTACCTCGATGACGAAGACCGCAAGCTGATCGCGGGTCGACGCCGCGACTACAACCGATTGGGTTTCGCCCTTCAGGTCGTGACGGTCCGCCAGCTGGGCATGTTCCTGGCCGATCCGCTCGACGTGCCCGCTGAGCTGGTCGACTATCTCGCCGAGCAGTTGGGTATCGAGGACGCCTCGTGCGTGAAGCAGTACACCGAGCGGGACAAGACCAAACTCGAACACGCCTGGGAGATCCAGCACGAGTACGCATCGCCGAGACTGCGCCCCGACTGGCCGCGAACCTGTGCAGCGAAGACGACGGTGTCGCAGCCCAGACCGTGATCGACCTGGCCGGTGTCGCGTGGCCCGACGACGTCGAGCCCGCCTGGTGGCGCACACCCGTAGGCCGCGCGGTAGGGCGCAGTGTCGGCATGATCGACGAAGCCGACTCGGTCTCGCAGACCGTGGCCGCAGCGATGCTCGGTGTCGCACCGGGCACGGTCGCGTCGATGATGTCGCGCGGGTGCGACCTGGACCGGCATCCCGATGGTGGGATCACGCGTGCGTCAGTGATCGCCCGCATCCAACGCCTGGGCGACTAGCCCAATCAGTGTTCGAGCTTCACTAGGTCAGCGAGATCTCGCATCTCGTCAGTCAGGGTGCGGCGTCGGGTGATCACGTCGCTGACGATGTCGCGGGCGTACTGCTGCTGCGTGATCCACTCCGGAGCGATCTGCCCGAGGGTGCGCAGCTCGCCGACCGCGTCATCCCACCGGCCGAGCTGTGTGTGTGCGTTGGCCTTGTCCAGGCGGTGACGCAACCGGCCCGCTGCTGTCGGCAAGAAGGTGGCCGGCGGCGTGCGCTCGGCGATCGCCAGCGCCAGCGCGGGCTGTCCGGCGATGGCGGCGGACTCGGCTGCCGCGTGCTCCACGGTGATCGGTCCGAACTGGCGGGTGGTGCTGGCCTCGGTGAGCACCTCGCGTCCGATGCGCGCAGCAGCAGCGCGGGCCATGCCCATCGCGTCCTCGTGCTCACCGCCCCGGTTGTCCCGCACGCCGACGGTCGCGATGTAGAGCCACAGTCGACCCCATGCCGCCATCTGCCCGGTCGTGGCTCGCGAGAACCTGGGCTCGATCCGGTCGGCCCACTCGATCGCGAGCGCGCGCGCCGCCTCGAGGTGGCCCTGCCTCACCTCGCACCACACCCGAGTGGCGACCGCTGCGGCCGCGGTGGTCTCGTCGTCGGCGACATCGACCGCCCGATCGAGCACGAGTGCCGCGTCGCCCCACTGTCTGTTTTGGGTGAGCAGCCAGCCCGTCATGCCGAGCACGTGCGAGCGCAAGCCGCGGTCGCCCACGCCCGCCGAGTCGCGCAGCAGCGCAGGCAAGGCGGTGGCCATGGACGCGTAAGAGTGTGAGGCCATCTCGCCCTGCATCCGCCGCAGCTCCGCGCGCACCTCGCTGGCAGTGGCTGGCTCGGCGTCCGGATCAACCGCCGGGGGAGACGCGAGCGCGTGACGCACCGGGCCCCATAGGTCGACCGTGGCCTCATCGGCGGACGGGGCATCGCCCATCTCGCCCTGCACGGCCTGACCTCCTACTCCGAGGTCGAGGCGGAGTTGGCGGCCTGGGTCGCTGATCAGGCGTGGGTGAGCGGTGACGGACCGAAAGCGACGTTCGACGGCGCGCTCGACTGGTTACGCAAACGTCAGGCGCTGCTTCCCGGTCCCCGGACTTTGGAACGGTTGGTCACCGAGGGGCGCCAAGCCGCTGATCAACGGCTGTGGGCGCAACTGACCGATCAAGTATGCGCCGGTGCTGCTTCGGCGCTACTGGCATTGCTGGAACCGCCCGAGGGCAAACGCCGTGTCAGCGAGCTGGAACGGCTTCGCAAGGGCGTGTTCCGCAACAGCTCCAAGGGGATGGTGCAGGCACTGGACCGGTTGGCCGACCTCATCGCGCTGGGCGGGCAGTCCCTGGATGTGTCGATGGTTCCGCAGCGTCGGGTTATCGGGCTGGCCACCTACGGATTGTCGAGCAAGGCGCCTGCTCTGCGGCGTCTCGAACCCCGGATCCATCGGCTGGCGGTGATGGTCGCCACGGTGAAAACGCTGTCCGGCAGAGCAACTGACGATGTGCTCGAGTTGTTCGATTTGTTGATGGTCACCGACCTGATGTCGAAGGCTGAACGGGCCTCGCGTGAGGAGAAGCTGCACCGATACCCGCGGGTCTCGCGTAATGCGGGCAAGCTCGCTGCGGCGGTGAAGGTGCTGTTGGAGATGACCGAGGTGCAACCGGACCTCAGCTTGGACATGATGTGGGATCTGATCGAGAACACCGCGACCAAGAGCGAGCTCCGTGCCGCTGTCGCGGTGATCGATGAGCTCGTTCCGGTCGATGACGCCGAGCTCAACGAGCAACGCCTCGAAGAGCTGGCCGGTCGCCTGGCCACGGTCCGGGTATTCCTGCCACAGCTGATGCGCACCGTGGCGTTCGGGGCTACTGCGGACGGTGCGGCTGTGCTGGCAGCGATGACGACACTCGGTGAGCTGATGACGAAGAAGTCGAAACTGCCCGCGAGCTGGCTCGATGCCCGCCAGGTCGATCATGACCTCGTCGGCGGCGGGTGGAAGAGGCTGGTCTACCGCGAGGGTCGGCCACCGGAAACGGTCGACCGGGCTGCCTACAGCCTGTGCCTGCTGGAACAGTTCCATCGCCATCTCAAGCACCGCAACATCTTTGCCCCGCACTCCACGCGCTGGCGCGACCCGCGCGCCCAACTGCTCGTCGGTCCAACGTGGGAACGATCGCGCGAGGCCGGGATGAACGCGCTGAACCTGCCCGGCGATCCCGCGGCGTTGCTCGCCGAACATGCCGCCGCAGTGGACACCGCCTACCGTGAAGTCGCCGCCAGGTTGGACAGCGATGGTCCGGCGACCGTCGATGAGAACGGCCGTCTTCACCTTGCCGCGTTGAAGGCCGAACCGGACGCGCCGTCGCTGGTGGATCTGCGCCGGCGGGTCGAGGCCATGGTGCCCGAGGTCGACCTGCCCGAGCTGGTCCTGGAAGTCATGTCCTGGGTGCCCGGTTTCGCCGAGTCGTTCACCCACGCCTCCGGCAATGGTGCCCGTGTCGCTGATCTGGGCTTGTCGGTCGCGGCGGTGCTGTGCGCGAACGCGATGAACGTCGGTTTCAAGCCGGTGACCAGCCCCGGTGTGGACGCGCTGACGCGGGACCGTCTGCACCATGTCGAACAGAACTACGTTCGGTTGGAGACATTGACCGCCGCCAACTCCGAGCTGGTCAAGGCCCAGGCCGAGATCGAGTTGGCGCAGCTGTGGGGCGGCGGGCGGCTCGCCTCGGTCGATGGCATCCGGTTCGTGGTCCCGGTCCGCACCATCCACGCCAGACCGAACCCGAAATACTTCGGCCGCAAACGGGGCATCACCTGGTTGAACATGCTCAACGACCAGTCTGCCGGCCTGTCTGCCAAGGTGGTGTCCGGCACGCCACGCGACTCGCTGAACTTCATCGACGTCGTGCAACTCCAGCAGGGCGGCACGCGGCCAGACGACATCATCACCGACACCGGTTCCTACTCCGACATCGTGTTCGGTTTGGTGCATTTGATCGGCAAGAGGTACCGGCCGCAGTTGGCGAACCTGCCCGATCAGCGGCTGTGGCGGTTCGACCCCGGCGCCGACTACGGGCCGCTCAATCAGGCCGCGCGGGGCCGCATCGACAGCGACAAGATCGCCGCTCACTGGGAAGACATGTGCCGGGTCGCGGTGTCGATCAACGAGTGTGAGGTCTCCGCTCACGACGTCACCCGCATGATCTCCCGAGACGGGAACCCCACCCCGTTAGGGCAAGCCATCGCCCACTATGGGCGAATCTTCAAAACCCTGCACATCCTGCGCCTGGCCGACGACGAACCATACCGGCGGGAAGGCAAAGTTCAGGCCAATCTCGTCGAGGGCCGCCACGACTTGGGACGGCGGATCTACCACGGAAAGAAAGGGGAGATGACTCGCACCTATTACGAGGGCATGGAAGATCAGCTCTCCGCGCTCGGGTTGGTGCTCAACTGCACGGTGCTGTGGAATACGTTCTACACCAACCGTGCCCTGGAACAGCTACGCGCCCAAGGCTATCCGGTACTCGATGCCGACGCGCAACGGCTCTCGGCCTTCATCCGAAGCCACATCGGCATCGACGGCCACTACGCCTTCCACCTGCCCGATCTCGGCGGCACACACCGCAGGCTCCGTGATCCCGACGCCGCCCGTGACGACAAATGACGCGGGCGCGTTTGCCTGTCTCGTGAACGGCCGAACCCGGCTCCACGCTGGTGGCGTGAGGCCGGGTTCGTCATTCGTCGCCGATGTCAGCGTGGTGCTGCGATCGGCCAATCCGACGGGAGGTCCAGCGCTGCGCCGATGATCTGAATCGCGCTGATCAAGGCCTGAACTTCATCGAGCCCGGGTGCAGAGCCGCCCCGGCGACCTTCGATACCGAACGGGCAGACGAAGTTCCGGGGTCGTTCCGGATCCGGGCCGGGTCGGCCGATGACGACGCGCAGCGGTCCGTCGCCGGTGCGGACGGTGCGCGAAGCCACCGGGTCAGCGATATCGTCGATGTTCACCGGCTAACCTCCGACCCCGATGCCGCCACTGGAAATCCCAGATCGCTTTGCCCGAATACCGTGAAGTTCGCGCCAGCGGCGTTGGCACTCTTCAATTCGGCCCCGACCTCGATCAATGCCGAATACAGCGCCGCGAGCGCATCCGCGCCGGATGCCGAGGACGTGCGCACACCCTCGATGCGGAACCCACACCTGAAGCCGTCATCGGACGGCTTCGGCGCACCGAATTCGATCAGCACGGGTCGGTCACCGTCGGCAACAGTCCGGGATGCGATCACTTCACCGATCTCTTCACTCACCAGCATCTCCCTCGAAACGTCGTCGGGGCTCAGATGTTGCCCAAGCACTGTTGGTACACGATCCAGGCGTTCTCCCGGCAGAACTGCTTGAGCTGTTCGTCCGGAATGCCGTAGCAGTAGTTCATTTGGTCGTCGTAGAGGGCGTCGCAGTTCTCCTTCGGTCCCGCCGCCAGCACCAACAACACCCGAAGCGGGTCCGGTTCGGCAGCCGCGGCCGGAGCGGCCGACAATCCAGTCAGCGTCGCCGCAGCCACGGCGAGCGCACTGAATCCGACGAACAACCTGGTAATCATGAATCCCCCGATCATGTTGAGTTGCTATTGCCTCTGAATGTACGGGTCGCCGGGCCGTGGGGATTGCAGATTCCAGCGACTTCCCGGCATGTCCTCACTCCCCGTTCAAATCGGGATCAATGGCCACGGTGTCGGCGCGCTGCCGGGTCGCTGTCGGCTTGGAACTTCCGCAGCCCCGCGTCGGACACACGCGCATACTTGGCGAGGCTACGTACCGAACTATGTCCAGACAGCTTCATCAACACCGGCGTCGACGCACCGTCCTCCGCAGCGTGAGTGAGCCGGGAATGGCGAAACTGGTGCAGCGTATACGGACCGTCGCCGAAATGCTGAGTGTGGGCTTCGAACAACTCGGCCGCGCGCCGGTAGGACAGCCTTCCCCGCCCGGTCGACAGGTCGATGTCGTTGGTCGCGACCGAGGGCCGCGCTTTGCGGTCAGTTAGGAACAGTGGTCCGGTCTTGCGGCCGGCCAGCATCCGCGGCAACAACCTCGCGGTGCCGGTCTGCCACGCGATGACCTCCCGTGCACCGCCCTTGCGGGTCACCACTGCGCACCGGTTGCTGGTATCGAGTTCGGGTAGGTCGAGCATCAGTACCTCCTCGGCCCGCGCGGAGGATTCGTAGAGCAAATGCCACAGCACCCGTTCCCGCAAGGGCGCATCCGAACCCAGGAGCTCAGCGACGCGGTCGCGGCTCAACGCTTTGCTGGTATCAGGGGGTGCCGGTCGCGCTCGCAACCGCACCAGCGGATCACCCGCCAGCCAATCCTGTTCCCGCCAGTACCTGCAAGCCGAGCCCAGCGCGGTCAACCGGATGTTGAACGTCTTCGCCGACTTGGCGCCCCACACGAACGTGAACCAGCCACTCACCCGATCCGGCTCCGAACTCAGCACCGCGACATCGGTGTCCGCGCCGAAGTCGGTGACGAGGCGATCCAGCGCGGCGGCATAAGTCGCGCGGGTGTTCAGCGCGGGAATCGTCGCCAAATAGATCCGTACAGCGTCGGCCAGCCGAACCCCGCTCGCCGAACTCGGCAACCTGTGAACCCGCCCCATTTCGACCTCCAGTCGCACTACCGCACATAGTTTCCCGAGTCGACACGGCGCGGAAGGTGCATCGCGCCAGGACGACCGAGCAGTTATCGCACATAGTATGACACTATCTGCGGTAACTCCTTAGCGCCGGATTGGGCGGATTTGTTCCTCGACCCCCGAGTATCGCGATGGCGCCAGCATCGCCGCACTGGCTCGCCGACACCAGGTAAGTCGGGCCGCAATCCGCACCGCCGTCGCTGACCTGCTGCCCGACCGGCCCGAACAGTTGTCCCGAGCTGGTGACGACGAGCCGCGCCCGATCCGGATCGAGGTGCCCGGCAAGGTTGCCCACCACCTGAACGGCCACTTAGCCAGCCTCGGCGAACCCGAGCGCCAAGCCCTACAACAGGGCCGGGAGGTGCGGCGCGGTCAAGGATATAGCCTGCACGTCACAGCGCTGCCGCCCGTTCATCAGGCGCTGCTGGACGCCGCGCAATCCCTCGGCAGAAGCGGGTCGGCCGCCGACCGCAAGGCCATGAGGATCTATCGAGGCCGACTAGCCTCGATCACCTGATCAACGGAGACCGAATTGCCGGTCCACCAGCTCTGCGAGGCCGAGTCTTTGCATGAGCTCCGCCGCGACCTGCCATACCGTCGAGGAAGGCATAATCCGCGAAGTCGGAGTCGGCACAGGGTACCGAGCTGGCCTGGATGCGCAGCCGTCCGACTACCGGCCGCTCAAGGCGCACGACACTCTGTTCTGAGCCAAATTCACGGGCCTTGCGACTGGCGCGATTCCCTTGCAGTGGACGAGAACCCGCTCGCACTGGAGCGAAAGTAACTCGCAGACTACATGTTTCGATATGACAACCTCGCAGCCACATGCTGACCTGAGTCCAGTTCGTGACCGCGCCGGTATCCGATGCGCGACGTAGCGGAGCAACATCAGGGACTCTGGGATAGCCACACTGTTACTGAATTACGTACGGGGGGTAGGGAATTGTATCTTCACCATCTATTCAGATCCCATGTGCTGGGGCTGCTACGTGCGGTCATCGTCATCCTGGTAGGGGCTGTCATAGCTGCGCAGCTCGTGTCGGCGAACGCGCAGCCATCAACTTCTCCATCGCCTCCCGCTCCGGGCAAGTCCTGGAAAGCGACCGAAAACCCCAACACCACTGTTACCCCAGGCAAGATGCGTTCTGACCGAGAAGAGATCCCCGGCGGGTTCTCCAAAGCCGACGCGGACAAAGCCGAGACCATGGAGGCCGCAGCGGCGGGCAAAGCCGAAGCCCGCGCACTACTCACACCAGGATGTCAGGTCTATTGGCCATCGCCCTACGAGGTCTGCGGAGCGATCAAGGATAAATACAACTCCCTCGGCGGCCCCAACAGTTTCTTGCTATGGCCGACCACCAATGAGTTGACCCAGCCAGATGGGATAGGCCGCAGGTCGGTATTTACCAACGGCCCGATCTACTGGTCGCCAAACGGTGGCGCGCACCCGGTGGTGAACCATTTCTTCGCCGCTTGGCAACGCAACGGCTGGGAGGGCGGCGTACTGGGTTATCCAACCTCCGACGAGTTCGTGAACTCAGACGGCATCGGCCGTCGCCAGTACTTCGACGGCGGGACCATTTACTGGAAAGCGAACGAAGCGTATTACGTTACTGGCGCGATCCGCGATAAATGGGGCGAAGCTGGGTGGGAAGGTGGCTACCTCGGCTACCCGATCAGCGACGAGGCGGGCACGCCTGACGGGCTGAGTCGTTTCAATCGGTTCGAACACGGCGTGATCTACTGGACTGGAGCCTACGGCGCGCACCCTGTTAGCGGCGGACTGGTGGCCAAATGGCAGCAGTCGGGATTCGAACGTGGTCCTTACGGATACCCCACCGCCGATCAACAGCAAGTCGGCTCGTCGTGGCGTCAGGAATTCCAGTTCGCGACGATGGGCTACCCGACAGAGACTGCGGCTGGCGTCGTTCCAGAAGCCGGCGACGAGGAACCGGTCGTTCCGATGGGCCGTCCTACGACCTGGCAGGAGTTCGGCGACGATGCCGCGGCCGGCGCAGCAGGGAGTGCGGCCACAGGGGGCGCTGGGGCCACGTTCGTCTCGTGCGTGTCGGGACAATCGTGTCTGGTATCGGAGCCGGGCTCAACAATGCCGCCGGGTGCGGAGGACCCGACGCTGGATGGACCGGTGACGCCAGCTTCATTCATTCCGAGCGAATGTACGCTTCAGCCGTGGACCGGCACATGGCGGCTGACCCGTAAGAATGCTTGCATGGTTCTCAACGGTAGAGCTGAAGTCATCAATAAGGAGGGCGCCGTTGCTGGGGAAATTCCGTTTAATGTGAAGACGGGCATCCTGTCCTCACATCGAACTGGGGAGATGAACCAGGAGTTCAGGATTACGTTTGGAACATTTATTGGCAGCGTCGGCACTCCCACATTTAAATATCAACCGATCTATTCGGGGTTCGATCCTGGACAGTATAGTGTCGATGGCCCGTCCAGCGGTTCTTCGGTCAGCGCAGGACAGGTCAAGGTCATCGTCGTGAAGTGGAAGGAACACGACATGGCCGACTACGACGCGGTCGCACGTTCGATGTTGATAGACATATGGTTGGGAAATAATTCGCCAAATTTTACCGAGTCAACTTCTGGCAGGTTTCGAGCTGATATGTTCCGATGCGACACGACAATAAAAAATTCGCAGGGCAATTACCAGCAGGGTTGCGTTGTAGCGCCTTCGACTCCGCAGTTCAGCCTCGGTAGTAATACCGCCGAGCAGACCGGACACGTTCAAGCCGCTATCGCGTCTGGGCTTCCCGGTTCCGCCACGCCACTCCATCGCCAGGCGGATGCTGTCACCCGCGATATCAACCGCCAGACCGCATGTCCGGCCAAGGGCGCGATCCGTGACGGGCGTCGTCTCGACGGTCGATCATGCGATGAGTATCCGTTCGCATCGACCACAGAGGGGGCGGCGACCTCGGGTGGGGGCGGTCGAACTTTCAACCCCCAGTGTCATGTGCCTGATCTCGGGGCCGCCACCGGCTCAGCTGGTTTTAGCGTCTGCATGATCGACGCGCCGCAGAACTCGCTGGCGGGCAGCCTCCTGGGCGCCTTCTACGGCACGAATCGTGTCATCAACCAGGATCCGTTCCGAGTGCACGCTCAAGGAGGTTCTCTGCCACCGGCTCCGTGACGAGCTGTCTGTAAGGGCTAGAATTGTGGGCAATCGACTGGCTAGGAGTCAACGTGCAGGGGAAAGTGGTCGGCGCCACTGTGCTAGGCGCGGTGGTTGTGGGTGGCGTCGTTCTCGGCATCGTGCGTTCTGGCGAACACAGCAGCACACCCGCTATACCGACGACAGGACAGGACGTGAGCTCGGTGACTGATGCCCCGAAACCCGTTGACGATAACGAGGACGACTACGACGTCAACCTCGAGGAACCAGTGATCGAGCCGGGCAAACCCACCACCTTGGAGGAGTTCGCCCGAGACTCCCGAGAGGGAGTGACGCCCGGACACACCGAGGACGGCCCACAAGCAGTCGAAGGCCTACAAGCAAATGAGGGCCTGATCCTGCGGTCCCAGTCCAACCCCTAACAAGTGAATATCGGATGGGCCCAGACCGCGAAAGTGGTCTGGGCCCATCCGCGCTTGGTTGTGCTCCGATGTGACGGCGATGGAATGCCACGTCCACGCCGCTGCTTCAGAACAAGGTATCGCGGATCCTCAGCGGCCGGTACCCGGTCGGGCCGAGCTGCGCGAGCTCGGCGTCGATATCAACCTCGATGGCACCGAAGAAGTTGATGTTCTCGCTATGTGCCGGCGAGATGTGCGACAGCACGTCGTCGTCGATGCGGCGGCCCTCGCGGCGCATCTGGTCGACGGCGAGCCCATAATACTCTGTGGTCCACGCGATCACCGCGTTCGTGGCCAAAGTCAGGCACCACGCCTGTTCGGTCTGGGCTTCCAGGTGACGCGCCCGGAAGGCGCCTTCGTGGGCGTAGATCAGGTCACGCTTGAGCGCGTGGATCGACTCGCCCTTGTTGAGCTGGCGCGAGATCTTGCGCCGATAGTCCGGATCCGACAGGTATCGGGCCGCGTAGATCGTCCTCCGCATCGCGCCGTACTCCTTCAAAGCAGCGGCCAGCGCGTTCTGCCGGGTCGACGCGGACAACTTTCCCACCAGCAGCGACGCGGTCGCGTGCCCGAACTTCAACGACCCGGCCAGCCGTAGCAGGTCGTCGTAGTGCTCGGCGATCAAGTCCAGATTCAACTTTCGGGTCAGTAGGTGCCCCGCAGTAGGGAACCGGGCCTCGGCATCGGCACGTGAGCCCGGACGGTACAGAGTCACCCGCCCCAGATCCCGGATACGAGGAGAGAGCTGCATGCCCAGTAGATCGAACAACGCGAAGTTCACCAGCGTCACCCCGTGGGTGTCGGTGGCGTGTTCGGTGATCGGCAGATCCGTTGCGTTGCCTAGGATCTCGTCCAGCACGTAGTGCGCTTCGCGGCGAGTGGTGACGATCATCTTCGTCCCGTAGGTGGTGTGCTGATCGGTGACGTGGGTGTAGGTCGACAGGCCTTCATCGGCGAACCATTGATTCGCCACGCGAGCGGTGGTGGACTTGCCGCGCGTCGGGAACCGTTGGCCATCAGAGGAAGACAATGTGCCGGAACCGAAAGCGCTGGTCAACGACAGTCGTCGGTGGTAACCGATGATCGCCAGATTCGCCGCTCGCAGCGTCTCCTCCCGCACGTACCATTCCGCTGTCCAGGTCAGGATGTCGTAGGAGATGCCGGACGCTTCGGCCATGTTCGTCAGCCCGAGGTTGGTGGAGTAGGCCAGGAGGACAGCGATCAAGTTCCGTTTCAACTCCGGCGTGCGAGTCTGCTTACCGCCGGCGTGGGTGAAGCAGTCAAGGTAGCCGGTGCGCTTGTCCAGCTCGATCAGCAGCGACACGATCGGCGCGAACGGAAGCATCGCGGTCAGCTCTGCCTTGAGCGCTGTCGCCTCGGATGGAATGTCTTCCGCCGTCAAAGGCGAGATCACCAGGTCACCGTCTTCATCGAGGCGAACCGGGCCGTCGCCGGGCGCCAGGACCATCTCCAGCTCGCCCATCGCCTCGTGCCACTCCTCGACGATCGTTGCGAGCGCGCGGGCCGGATCATCGGATTTGTCGACCAGGCGGCAGAACTCGGCACGCTGGGGCTCCCACTGCTCGGGGGTGAGCAGATAGGCGGCCGGGTCGGCGTAGCGGCGTGACCCCGGCACGAACACGTCCCCGGTGCGAAGCCCGTCGCGCAGCCCGACAAGCACGCACAACTCCCAAAAGTGCCGGTAGGCAACGGCATTGCCCGTCTTACGGGCTTCGTCGAGATATCCGCGCCACTTCGTCGGCACGAACCCGGTCGGCGCCTCATCGAACACTTTTCGGCGGCCGGTGGCGTTCAGCTCGCGCAGCATGTCCACCGCGAGCAGCAGCTCGGTCGCTGAGGTGCCGCCAGCGAACCGCACCGCCGACAGCACCGCCGGGGTGAACCGTCGCAGATACGTGTACGACGAATCCAGGGCCGCGAGGTGCCCGTGATCGCGCGGCAGTCGCGGCCGGGCTTGCGCGATCGCGGCGCGCAGCCGCTCCCACCCGATACTCTCACCCCGGATCATGGCGCCGATGTCCTCGTCGGGGATCTGCGGGTCGGTCACGATCGTGAGCAGATCGTCTAGGAGCGCTTGCCGGTCCTCCCCGGTCTTTCCGCGTTCGGCGAGTTCTTCTTTCATCCGGTTCTCCGCGGCACTGAACTTCGCTGACAGCGCCTGATCGAACAGCGCCACCACCTCGTCGAGCACATCGACGGCTGACTGTGCCACCACCGTCAGCAAGATCGGATACCGACGCTCCGGTTCCCGACGCTCCAGCGCCTGCACGGTCAACCGCCGCCCCAGCGTGGCCAGAAACCGGCGTCGTTCGGCTGGCAACACCGACATGTCCAGGGTGTCCGCGCCCAGACCTCGCAGATACCCCAGCTTCTCCACCTCGTTGCGCACTGCGGCTGCCGACGCCTCTACCGGGCCGGTCGACAACCATCGCAGCCGCGACATCTTGATCGACGGCTCCATGACCAGCAGAGCATCCAGTTCCGCGCACCGCCGCGGCGTGAGTTCGTGCGACACCCGGTCGTAGGTTTCGCGCAGAGCCTGCTCGCGGGCGTGTACGACTCGGCGGACGACGGTGTCTGGGCTGGGACGGATCATCTTCGCCGACAGCAGATACTCACATCCCAGCCGGAACAGCAGTGTCGGTGAGTCGTGCTCCATCGCTCGTGCCAGAAGGAACTCGTCGAGTTCCTTCAGCTCCGCCGCGCTCGCCAGCCGCCACCCCAGATATTGCGCTACCAACCGTAAATGCTCGGTACGCGTCTGCGCCCGCTTGCCATACGAGCGGATCATCGACGCATCCACTTCCAACTGGTCCGCCAATCGCGCCACCGCAACCGGTGGCGCGTCGGCCACCCGATCCGGCACGAACCCCAGCCACGGCAGCGAACACAGCGCCACGGACAGTCCGAGTCGCTCCGCCGGGCCACGGCCCCGCCCCGGCGTCACGAACGCGACATCGGCCGGGGTCAGCGTGAAGAACCGGAACAATTCCTCGCGGCTGATATCGGGAAACTCCCGAAGACGCGCCAACTCCTCATCCGCGAACACCTGCGTTGCCACGAAACCTGACCTCCAGCACACCAATCGACGTCATCGGAAGCCAAGCCAAGCACCAACCGAGCCGACCCGCAGCCCGAGCTGTGACGGCACATATCTGCTGGTCAAGTCATTGTCGTTGTTTTTCGCGCGATTACTACCGGAACCCCACGACACCGGCATCAGCGCGCACCTGATGGACCCCCGAGCCATCCTCGCGCTCGCGAAAGCCGCCGGGATACAACGGGTTGTGCGGCTGTCGTCGCAGGGTGTGGTCACCCGGCCGGAGTCGGCCTCACATGGGCAGTTGGCGCATTCTTTCGAGGAAGCGGTTCGTGAGTCGGGGCTGGAATGGACCATCCTGCGGCCCGGCGGCTTCGCCTCCAACGCGTACGCCTGGGCGGAGTCGGTTCGCGACGAACGGGTTGTCGCGGCGCCGTTCGGGGACGTCGGGTTGCCGGTTGTTGATCCGTTCGATATCGCCGAGGTCGCCGCTGTGGCGTTGCGCGAAGACGGTCACGCGGGGCAGGTTTATACGTTGACCGGTCCCGCGCTGAGCACGCCACGTCAGCGCGCCGAAGACCTCGCCGCGGCGCTGGGTGAACCGGTCCGGTTCGTGGAACAGACTCGGGCACAAGCGAAGACGCAGATGCTGCACTTCATGCCAGAACCCGTCGTCGAGACCACCCTGGACATCCTCGGCAACCCGACACCCGAAGAACAGCTGATCTCGCCCGATATCGACAAGGTGCTGGGCCGTGCGCCGCACGCGTTTTCGGACTGGGCGCAACGAAACATGTTCGCGTTCAAGTAGAAGGGGAGTCTTACTCCGGTGCGGTGAAGACGCTGTGGGCGGCGCGGCGGACATCGGGGGCGGGGTGGGTGCGCAGGGTGGTGAGCAGGGCCGTCCATTCGGGTGTCCAACCGAACTTCGCACCGCATCGGGCGACGATGGTCAGGGCGGCCAGGGCAGTGGAAGGTGTTGGGCCGCCAGCTAGTTCGGTGCTGATCGTGTGGAAGGTCGAGGGGGCGGTGGTGTCGAGTTCGGTGCCCAGGCGTTGGCCTAGGTGGTGGGCGGGGCGGGTGATCAGGGTGCCGGTGGCGTAGGTGGCTGCTTCGTCGAGGGCAGTGATGATGCTGTCGGGGTCGGTCCAGCGGGTCGCTACGACGGTGAGTTCGATGACCTGGTCGGTCCAGAGTGGGTCGTCGGCCACGGTGGCGATGACCGGTGCGGCCAGCAGGCGGGCGTCGCCGGGGTGGTTGCGGACGATGGGCACGAATCGGTCGAGTACGACGGAAAGGCGTTGGTGAGCGGGCAGATCCCGGTCCGATGCGCGGAAGTCGTCGGTGCGTAGTCGACGCACGGCCGCCACCAACGCTGTCGGGTCGCTGTCGGCCTGGACTCCGGACAGCAATGCGCTCATCGCGGACTTCCAGGTGGCGACGGTGGACAGGTCGGTGACCAGGTCGACCAATACCTCCTGGGTGTCTGGAGCCCACCAACGCCGCCATGAAGCCAACGCCGTCAACGCCAGGGCGGCCGAACGGGGATCGGGACCCGCGGCCAGGTCGCGCACGAACGTCGCGAACCGTTGACGCTGCGGCACAGGCAGCATCCCCGGTCGAATGTCGAGAATCGCGCCGGCCACAGCGGGGTCAGTTGCTGCTCGACTCAGCAGTGCCCAGGTTTGTTCCTGGTCGAGCAGGAATCGGGTGGCGAACACCGCCGCTCGTCGGACGTCGCGATGGGCTTCGGGGCGGGCGGCCCGTTCGGCGATGATCGGCAACGCATCGGGGGCGCGAAGTTCCGCGAGCAGCCGGATGCCTTCCTTCACCGCGGTGATCTTGGGCGAATCGAGCAGCGGTGCAACAGCGTTGGACAGTCGATCCGGTGCGATCCACCGGGCGCAGGTGGACAGGCTGCTGACCGCGACTCGGGCACGATCGTCGCCCACGTGCTGTGCCAGCACAGCCATCGCGCGTTCGGGTTCGTCGCTGGTGCCCAGCGCGGTGAGCGCGGCCTCGGTGACCACGAGCTCGTCGTTGTCGACGAACCGCTGCAGCCTGGCGAAACTGTCGGGCAGGCGCCCGAGTTGGCGGACGGCGCGCGCCCGCTCGTGCGGAGTGGTTTTGGGGCCGCGGGCGTAGTCGTCCAGCAGGCGCGCGTACCGGTCGACGTGGTGCGGTGACCACCGGTGGAATCCGGTGAAGAACATCGGCACGAACACCACCTTCGCCGACAGGAACCGGCCCCCGGTCTTGGTGTTCAGCAGGGTGTCGAGCAGGTCGGTGCGCCGGTTGCCGATCAGGGCTTGGACCGACGACAACGTGAACAGGGAACGGTCGCGCGCGAGCAGTTCGTCCAGGTGGGCGTCGCGTGTGGTCGGCGCGGCGAGAGCGAGAGCAACGGCCGTGCGCACGGTCGAATCCGAGGACGTGCGACAGGCGCGCAGGACCAGACGTTGCAGGTCGGGCAGGTCGAACGCGCGGTGTTCCAGCCCGGCGGCCAAGCTCAGGCACAGTTCCCAGCGGTCACGATCCGCGTCGGCTCGAAGGCGGGGCAGCAGCGCCGCCAGGATCTGCTGTTCTGCTCCGCGCGGCAGATTGCGGTGCAGCCCCCACAGTTTCGGGTCTATCGACAGGTCGGCCAGCAGGGTCATGATCCGCAGTGCCGCGGCGGTGAACGCCGGTTCGGCGGTGGTGCCGCCGCGCACCAGCAGGGTGCGGGCGATCGTGCTCACGGTGTTGGACGTGGTCCAGGAGCGGTCGCGGGCGTGCAGCGCGTCGGAGGCCAGTTGTTCCAGACCTGGGAGGTGGTCGGTGGTCAGCAGTGACATGGGGATGCCGGCCACCGCGCGCAGGGCGGAACCGCGGACCGGGTCCTGTTCGTTGCGCAATCTGGTCAGCAATGCCAGCAGTTCGGTGATCACCAGCGGGTCGCGGCTTCCTACCGCCGCGGTGATCAGTCGTGGATAGGCAGCGGCACGCTCGTCGGCGGTGGGACGCCGAATCGCTTCGGCCAGTATCGGTTTCGCTTCCGCCCACGGCAGGCGGGCGGTCAGGCGGTCGGCGACGTCGGGCACGTCGGCTCCACCGGGACGCGACAGCAGTGTGCGGGCGATCTGCGCGCGAGCAGGGCCCGCGATCGCGTCGAGTAGATCCAAGTCGACAGCGGCGGGCGCGAGGCCGGGGCGGGCCAGGTCGGCGCCGGCGATCGCCGCACGTCGTGACGGGGGAAGCGTGCGCAGGAAAGCGAGTTTCGTGCGCGAGGCGAGATAGAGTTCGCGCAGTTGGTCGTCGGGCAGGAATTGGAAAGCCCGTCCCAGCGTCGGGCCTGCCAGTGCGCGACCATTGCCGCTGGGGTGCAGTATCAGGTGGCGCACGGCGTCGGGGTCGTGGCGAGCCAGCCGTCCTGCCACGGGATTCAGCGACGCGACCGGCACGTATTCGATCGCCGACGCGGCCAACGCGAGCAACCGGTCAGGGCTGTATTCCACCGCCGCGACGGGGTTGGCGGTCAGCCACGACCACAGTTCCGGCCACTCGGCCAGCCCTGCGCCCTGCGACCGGGCCTGCACGAAATCCATCACGACACCGATGTGCTTGCCCGACAACTTCGTCCAGTTGGACACCGCGTAGCCCAGCTCCGGCAGCCACTGCGCGACGACCGCGTCCGAACACGACGGCAGCACCCGTGCGGCCTCGACATCGCCGAACAACTCCCGCAGCACGGGTAGGAGCGCGTCGGCGATCTGCGTTCGATCCCCACGCCCCAGCGCCCGCCTGATGGTCTTCCTGGTTTGCTGCGATGCGCGGGGCAGTCGCCGCACGACCACCGCGGGATCGACCCCGAGCCGGATCAGCGAAGCCAAAGCCTGCCCTGCGATTTCCTGATCCGTCGAATCCAGTTGCGACAGCAGATAACCACGGTCCTGCCCGACGACAGCGAGATAGTGCGCGGTCCGCCGCCCCGACCGCCCTTGCTGCGCGACCTCGCCGAGCAACCGCGTCAACTCCGCGGTCCCCGCAAGCCGCCTCGCCGCCCCCGCCAGTGTCCGCATGCGCTGCGGCACCGACATTCGCGCAACGTCGTTCAGCAGTGTTGTCCCCGTACCCTTCATGCTGGCTACCGTATCGGTCAGGTCCGACAGGGTCGGCCTGGCATCGATTGCCGAGCACTGCGCAATGGTTCAGAGGTCGGTGGGTGGTGGTGCGGTCGGGCTGGAGACGTCGACGAGGTAACCGTTGGGGTCGGTGACCAGCATGCGGCGTTGGCCGTAGAACAGATCTCGGGGTGCCTCGACGATGGGGACGTCGAGGTCCTTGGCTCGGGCGTAGACGGGTTCCACATCGGCGACGACGATGGTGAGGTAGGAGCCGCCGAACGCGCCGCGGGCAGACTCGGGAACCAGTTCATGATCACGCGCGATGATGCCGATGGTTGCGTCCGATTCGGCGTCGCCGAGTTGCACGAACCAGTCGCTGTCGTAGGCGATTCGGAAACCCAGTAGGTCGACGTAGAAGTCACGCGTTGCGGGGAGGCGGTCACTGCAGATGTTCACGAAGCATCGTGAAATCGTCATATCGGCGACAGTAGCAAACGCCGAATTCCGGGGCGGTTCAATCGGACTCACCTGTTCAGTCTCCGACGGGCGGGAGACCGGCACGGGGCAGCGGCACTGACACTGTGCCAGTGCCGCTGCCCCATCGACTAGTGGCTCAGGTCGCGGAATCGACGTACTGCCAGTGGGAAGAACACCGCGATCAAAACCAGCGGCCACACCACCGCGAGGAACTCCGCGTGGGTTGCGGCCCACGAGGTGCCGTTCGTGCCGGGGTTGCCGAAGAGGGTGCGGACCGAGGTGGCTGTTGCCGACATCGGGTTCCATTCCACGATCGTGCCGAGCCAGGACGGCATCGAGTCGGGGGAGGCGATGGCGGTGGACAGGAAGCTGACCGGCCAGATCAGCATTTGCACCGCCTGCACCGATTCCGGCTTGCCGGCGACCATCGCCAGGTAGATGCCGATCCACAGCATGGCGAAGCGCAGCAGCAACAGCAGTCCCACCGCGGTCAGGAAGGAGGCGAGGCCGTCGTGCCAGCGCCAGCCCATCGCGTAACCCACCGCGATCATCACCGCCAGCCCGACAACCGATTGCAGCATGTCCGCGACGCTGCGGCCGACCAGTACGGCACCGGAGTTCATCGGCATCGACCGCAACCGATCGATGACACCTTTGCCGAGGTCCTGGGTGACCGACAGCATCGTCGCTTCGAGACCGAAGGCCATGGTCATCGTCAGCATGCCGGGCACCAGGTAGGACGTGAAGTCGCCGTCGACGCCACGTCCGCCACCGATCAGGTAGCTGAACATCAGCAGCAGCATCACCGGGAAGACCAGGCCGATCACCACCTGCGCGGGCTGGCGCACCCAATGTGCCAGTTCGCGTCTGGTCATCGTCGCCGAGTCGGTGATCGCCCAACGCAGCGTCGAACCGATGCCGTGCGTGGTGCTCACAGTCATGCCACGTTCTCCTTCGTCAGGTGCAGGAAGACCTCGTCGAGGGTCGGCTTGCGTAGTGCGATGTCCTCGGCCTCGATGCCCGCGGACTCCAAGGTCCGCACGGTTTCGGTGAGCGCCGCCATCCGGTCGGTGACCGCGACACTGATCTGGCGTCGGTCCTGATCCACCACCGCGTCGCCGGGTAGCAGTGCGGCTGTTCGGGCCAGGTGGGCGGGGTCGTGCAGGACCACGTCGATGCGGTCGCCGCCGATCTCGGATTTCAGCTGGTCCGCGGTGCCTTCGGCGATGACTTTTCCGTGGTTGATCACCGCGATCCGGTCGGCCAATTGGTCGGCCTCCTCCAGGTATTGGGTGGTCAGCAGGACGGTGGTACCGCCGCCGACCAAGGAGCGGACCGCGTTCCAGACCTCCGTGCGGCCGCGCGGGTCCAGGCCGGTGGTCGGTTCGTCCAGGAACAGAACCTGCGGCTGGGAGATGAGCGAGGCCGCGAGATCGAGACGTCGTCGCATGCCGCCGCTGTAGTTCTTGATGGCCTTCTTGCCGGTGTCGGCGAGCCCGAATCGGGTGAGGAGTTCGTCGGCTCGGGTTCGTGCTCGGCGCGCGCCGAGATGGTAGAGGCGACCGAACATCTCGAGGTTCTGTCGGCCGCTGAGTTCCTCGTCGACGGCGGCGTTCTGGCCGAGCAGGCCGATCCGTGAGCGCACCTCGTCCGCCCTGGTTCGCACGTCGATTCCGGCGACCTCGACACGCCCGGACTCCGGGCGAAGCAGGGTGGACATGATGCGCACGGCTGTGGTCTTTCCAGCACCGTTCGGGCCGAGAATTGCCTGGACGGTTCCGGCTCGGACCGTGAGATCGAGACCGTCGAGGGCCTGCTTGTCCCCGTATTTCTTGCGTAGGCCTTCGACGACGATCGCTTGATCGTGGTCATGCACGGTGTTCTCCTTCAGTCATTGATCAAACTTGACTAGAAGTCCACGGTACGAAGAATCGAGCGATTAGTCAAACTTGACTAATCACACCGACGATCCGGGGTTACGTGACTGGCTAAGCTGACCTCCGGGTTCCTAGTCAAAGTTGCCTAGAGGGAGATGTGCATGTCAGCGATCCGACTGCTGGTCCTGGGCGCGGTCCGTCAACATGGGCGGGCGCACGGTTACCAGGTGCGCAACGACCTCGAGTTCTGGGGAGCCCACGAGTGGTCCAACGCCAAACCGGGGTCGATTTATCACGCGCTCAAGCAGATGGCCAAGCAGGGACTGCTCGTCGCGCACGAGGTTGCGCCGAGCACCGTCGGCGGACCACCGCGCGTGGAGTACGAGATCACCGAAAAAGGCACCGAGGAATACTTCGCACTGCTTCGCCAGTCTCTGACCTCGTATGACCAGCAGATGGACATGCTCTCGGCCGGCATCGGGTTCATCGTCGACCTGCCACGGGACGAGGCCGTCGCGCTGCTGCGGGAGCGGATCGCGGGACTCGAGCGGTGGCGAAGCGGTGTGACCGAGTACTACACACCCGAACACGGCCCCGGACAGCTCGGGCACATCGGCGAGATCATGAATATGTGGGTGCACTCGTCCGACAGTGAGGCGGCCTGGACGAACGGACTGATCGAACGGATCGAGGGTGGTGCGTACACCTTTGCGGGAGAGGGTGAACCGTTCGTGGGGGTGCTCGCCGACGGCGATCCGAACCCGTTCACGACAGGTTCGCACCCGGGGGACCTCCAATAGCGGGGCAGCCGTTCACTAGCACAAAAGTGATCTGGACCACAAGATCCTCGAGGTCGGTTTTCGACCCTGTCAGTCCGGCCTTTGGGAGGGGGAGGTCGGGGGCAGCGGCTGGCAAGACTGGTCGTGGCCGCTGCACACCATCGGCCGTAGAGCACTTCGCGCACAACCAGTTCGGAGAAGGACAACATGGTGAAACTGTCGGGACAACGGGGGAAATGGCTGGCCGGCCTAGTCGTTGTCGGCGTCGCTGTCGGCGCCGGAACGGGCGGGGCGTTGCTGACGCGGGCTATGGACGATCGTAGCGCTGCTGCCGGTCTGCCCGAGGACCCCAACGTTCCGGTCGCGTGTGCGGACCGGCGACCGGCCGCGGTCGATCCGGGTAGTTACGGGATGCAGAAGGACGGGACTTTTCTGCACCCGTCGCAAACCTATGTGAACGAGGAAGAGCAGCATCCGTTCCCCGGTGGCGGTGAGGAGCTGTTTCCCGCGACCGACGGTTACGACCCGAACACGTACAAGAGCGACAACGTGACCGTCGAGGCGCACTACCCCGGCAAGAAGTTCACGCCGGATCCGTTCCATTCCTGGCAGAACATCGTGGACTTCGACGGTCGACGCTACATGTTCCAGTACGACCGCAGCGATGCCCGCGTCTACGACATCACCGACGTCAAGAACGTGCAGATCGTGGAGTCGCTGTCCCGCGAGGACGTGGGCGAGGTCGAAGGTAACCCCGAGGCCGTCGCAGGCAAGGACTGGGCCGCGCATGACATGTGGGGCGCCTCCACGATCCAGTGGAGCGCCAAGCACGGCGGCTACATCATGGTGCAGAGCTTCGAGATGAAGCGTCAGGTGCACTTCTGGATGGGTGACTCACCGGAGAACAGCAAGTACGCCAGCCCGGAAGGGGTGGCCGCGGCGCGCGCCGATACTCAGCTCAAAGGTTTCAAGGTCTACAAGCTGAACGGTCCGCGGAAGAAGGACTGGGAGCTGCTGTCCACGGTCAGTACCGACCAGACCCAGCAGAATCCGCTCGACTCGGACCTCACCAAGCCGCAGCAGGGTTCGGGCTCGCTCGACGTTCCGCACTGGGACGGTGGCCGCTACATGTTCATCTCGGCCGCGCCCAGCGACGACTGGTCGATGCAGGAGTACCCGACCTACCTATACGCCAACGGTTTCCAGGTCTGGGACATGGCCGACCCGGCCGCACCCAAGCTGCTGGACACCTGGCATCGCAATGGCATGGTTCGCGGTGAGGAAGAGGCCTATCGGTCCAATCCGCGCTGCGGCAACCGGACCTCGTGGATGGGTTCGCGTAACCCGCTCTACATCCCCACTCCCATCGAAAACGGTGGCAAGTACGGATTCGCGGCCATGGGTGGCTTCGGCATGTCGATCCTGGACATCTCCGACCCCACGAACCTGCGCGAAGTCGGGCACCTGGATATTCCCCCGTCAGTGGCGGGCACCGAGGCCGACAACATCGACGTGTCGCAGTTCGAGAAGACCGGCATGGTCTATCTGAGCGGTTACCCGCTGTCCGAGGACTGCTACGAGCCGTACAAGGACATCTTCCAGATCGACGCCTCCGATGCCACCAAGCCGCGCATCGTGGGCCGGCTGCCCCGTCCGACACCTCCGGGCGGCGCGACGGTGACCGACTACTGCCAGCGTGGCGGCAGCTTCGGCCCCAAGCGCAGCGGCTACTACACCTCGCCCGGTGAGCCCAAGGACGGGCTCATGATCTACGACTTCTACAACGCGGGTGCACAGTTCTTCGACGTCACCGATCCGAAGAAGCCGAAGATCGCGGGCTACTTCGCACCCCCGACCTTCGGTCCGGAAACCGAGGATTGGGCACGCAGCAACCCCACCCACGGCGTGTATGTCGAATACGACCGCAAGATCGTCTGGCTGATGACCAACGACGGGATCTACGCCCTGTCGTCGCCATCGCTGCTGGGCGCACCGAATCTCGCGGCACCGACGGAGCCTTTCCGTAACTCCGCGCGATAAGGCGGAACGTCTCGCAATAACGGCACGCCGCGCAGATTCACCGGTGGGTGATTCCGCGCGGCGTGCTGGTTCCATCGACGACACCGCTGTCGGGCTGCGGGGCGATCTTGCCCCGGCCGAGTAAGCTGCCCGCGGAGGCCGCTCCCAGCAGGCCGGTACCAGTGAGATCCGCGCGGGCGTGTCCACTCCGACCTGGGGGTACAACGGCGCGATCCTCGGCCCCACCGTCAGGGCGCGCCGCGGGGACACGGTGCGCATGGAGGTGACCAACAGTCTGCCCGACATGACCACCACGCACTGGCACGGGATGCATCTGCCCGCCCGAGCCGACGGTGGCCCGCACCAGCCGATCGAGCCCGGCACCACGTGGACCCCGGAATGGCAGATCGACCAGCAGGCCGCGACCCTGTGGTACCACCCCCATCCACACGGGTTCACCGGACCGCAAATCTATCGGGGCCTGGCTGGACTGTTCATCCTCGACGACGACGGTTCCGACGCCGCGCAGCTACCCGAGCAGTACGGGGTCGACGACATTCCGCTCATCATTCAGGACCGCCGATTCAACCCGGACGGAACCCTCGACGAGACCGACCGACCGGACATCGGCCTGCTCGGCGACACCACCATCGTCAACGGCATCACCGACCCCCAGTTCGCCGCTACCACCCGGCGGGTTCGGTTCCGCATCCTCAACGGTGCGACCATGCGCATGTTCAACCTGCGGTTCTCCGACGGTCGCGGCTTTCACCTGGTCGGCTCCGACGGCGGCCTGCTCAACGAGCCCACACCCGTGCACAACGTGTATCTCAGCCCCGGTGAACGGGTCGAGATCGTCGTCGACCTCGCCGTCGCCGACACTGTCACCTTGCAGGCAGTCAAGTTTCCGGACAATCTCGAGGTCGACAACAGCGACGCACCAGACTTCGGCCTCGACGACCAGTTCGACCTACTCGTGATCACCGGTCCCGGCCAAGGATCCGATCCGGCAGCATTGCCGAACGGACTCAACCCGACCCTGCTCGCGCTGCCCGACACCACCGGTGCGCGGACCCGGACTTTCGACATGGAATGGTTCCAGATCAACGGCAAACGCATGGATATGACCCGGATCGACGAGGTCGTCGACCACGACAACTGGGAAGTATGGATCGTGGCCAACAAGGACAACTGGCTACACAACTTCCACGTGCACGACACCCAGTTCCGGGTGCTGTCGCTGACCGACACCTCGACCACGCCGCTGACCGACGGCTGGAAAGACACCATCCTGCTCGCGCCCGGCGCGGTGGCTACCCTCGCGGTCCGGTTCACCGGCTACACCGATCCCCGCTGGCCCTACATGTTCCATTGCCATATGACTTACCACGAAGACCAAGGCATGATGGGCCAATTCGTCGTGGTGAAGCCGGGCCAGCAACCCGACCCCCAGATCGGATCCGGTCTGGACCGCCACCAGTACACGACCGAGACACTCGCGAGAACAGCCCCGGTGACAACACCGGCACTTCATCCACACCGCCCGTGCCCAGTACCCACGATCACGGCGGCGGGAACTGAGCGGCTGGGTGCGTAGCTGCTAACCGCGTGGGGCAGCGCGGGTTTTCGCGTTCGTGGGGTATCAGCGAATGAACAGGGCGCTGCGGTCGGCGAGGTCGAGGATGGGTTGGGGGAAGATGCCGAGCAGGACCGTGGCGCCTGCGGTGAAAGCGACGACCAGGGTGGTGGCGAAGGGGGCCGTGACGGTCGGGGCGTCTGCTGGGGGGTCGGTGAAGAACATCAGGACGATGACTCGGATGTAGAAGAAGGCGGCGATCGCGCTGCACAGGACGCCGAGGATGATCAGGGGGGTGTAGCCGGCTCCGGACGCGGCCGCGAAGACGGCGAATTTGCTGACGAAGCCGCTGGTCAGCGGCAGACCTGCGAAGGACAGGAGCAGGAGGGCGAAAACTGAAGCCAGCCACGGGGATCGGCGGCCCAGGCCTGCCCATTGCGACAGGGAGGTGGCTTCGTCGCCGGAAGAGTCGCGGACCAGGCTGACTACCGCGAACGCGCCGACGGTGCCCAGGCCGTAGGCCAGCAGGTAGAACAGGATCGCGGCGACGCCTGCGCGGTCGGCGGCGACGATGCCCACGAGCAGGAAACCGGCGTGGGCGATCGAGGAGTAGGCGAGCATCCGCTTGACGTCGGTCTGGGTGATCGCCATGACCGCACCCACGACCATGGTCGCGATCGCCACCGCCGCCAGCACCGGGCGCCAATCGTCGCTCAGCGCACCGGTTCCCACCATCAGCACGCGCATGGTCGCGCCGACGGCGGCGATCTTGGTGGCGGCGGCCATGAAGGCGGTGATCGGGGTGGGTGCGCCCTGGTAGACGTCGGGGACCCAGGCTTGGAACGGGACGGCGCCGATTTTGAACAGCAGGCCGACCGCGAGCATCGCGATGCCGAGCAGGGCCAGGGTGGCGTCTTCGGGTTGTTTGTCCAGTGCCGCACCGATTCCCGGCAGTGAGACCGTGCCGGTCTGCCCGTACAGCAGGGCAACGCCGTAGAGGAAGAAGGCCGAGGAGAACGCGCCGAGCAGGAAGTATTTCAGCGCTGCTTCTTGCGACAGCAGTCGCCTGCGTCGAGCCAGCCCGCACAGCAGGTACAGCGGCAGCGACAGCACTTCCAGTGCGACGAACATGGTGAGCAGATCGTTGGACGCGGGGAAAAGCAGCAGGCCACCGACCGCGATCATGGTCAGCGGGAACACCTCGGTGGTCGCGGCACCCGAGCGCACGGCGGCGAGTTCGTGTGCGCTGCCCGGCACCGCGGACGCCTGCGGGGTGAACGCGTCGACCCCTCGGTCCAGAGCGGCGGCCGCTCGACTCCAGGTGCCGGGTCCGCTGCGCGCGCGGGGCACGGCGCCGCGTTCGGCGATCAGCAGCAGTCCCAGCAGCGCGACCAACAGGATCGTGCCCTGCAGGAACAGGCTGACTCCGTCGATGGCGACCGAGCCCACCACCGCGGTGCCTTCGGACCCGCCAAGCAGCACCACGGCCACCAGCGCGCCGACGACACCGACCACTGCGAGGGTGAGCTGTGTCGGATACCGGTGGGGAAGTGGCACGAACGCTTCCACGAGCACGCCCACCACGCCGACCGCGAACACGATCAGCATCGGGGACAGCAGGTGGTATTCGATGCTGGGTGCGGGCGCGATGGCCGCCAGGTCGGTGATGGTCACGGAGTCCGTCCTCATTTGTGGCCGCCTGCGGGCGGGGTGGCCGCGCCTGCTTCGGGGGCGGGGACCGTCGGCGCGGGGTCGTGCTTACCGATCGTGGAAAGGGTGTGTCCCACTGCGGGATCCACCAGGTCCAGGATCGGTTTCGGGTAGAAGCCCAGGACCAGCAGCGCGACCAGCAGCGGCACCACCACGGCCAGTTCGCGCGGCACCAGGTCGCGCAGGTGCTCGTTGCCCTTTTTCAGTGGGCCGGTCATCACCCGCTGGTACAGCCACAGCACGTAGATCGCGGCCAATACCAGTGCGAAGGTCGCGATCACCGCGGCGACCTGGTACTTGGGGAAGGTGCCGATCAGGACCAGGAATTCGCTGACGAACGGTGCCAGGCCGGGCAGCGACAGGGTGGCCAGACCGGCGATGAAGAACGTGCCGGCCAGCACCGGTGCGACCTTCTGCACCCCACCGTATTCGGCGATCATTCTGGTGCCGCGTCGGGAGACCAGGAATCCGGCGATGAGAAACAGTGCGGCCGTGGACAATCCGTGGTTGACCATGTACAGGGTGGCCCCGGATTGGGATTGGGTGGTCATGGCGAAGATGCCCAGGATGATGAAACCGAAGTGCGAGATCGAGGTGTAGGCGATCAGGCGCATGATGTCGGTTTGGCCGATCGCCAGCAGCGCCCCGTAGAGGATGCCGATCACCGCCAGGGTGATGACCAGGGGCGCGAAGGTGTCCGAGGCCAGCGGGAACAGCAGCAGGCAGTAGCGCAACATGCCGAAGGTACCGACTTTGTCGACCACGGCCATCATCAGCACCGCGCTGGACGGGGTGGCCGAGACCGCCGCGTCGGGCAGCCACGTGTGCAACGGCCACAGGGGTGCTTTCACCGCGAAGGCGAACATGAAGCCCAGGAACAAGGCGTTGAGAACCGTTGTGCTGCCGCCGAGTTCACCGTTGTTGGCCGCGGCGACCACTATGCGCAGATCGAACGTCCCCGCCGACCCTTCGCCCAGTCCCGCTTGGGCGGTGAGCACGTACAGGCCGATCACCGCGGCGAGCATGATCAACCCGCCGAACAGGTTGTACAGCAAGAACTTCACCGCCGCGCGGGAGCGTTGGGCGCGGATCGCGTGGTCGGTGGTGCGGGTGCCGAAGCCGCCGATGAGGAAGTACATCGGGATCAGCATCGCTTCGAAGAAGATGTAGAACAGCAAGATGTCCAGCGACAGGAACGAGATCAGCACCATCGACTCGACCAGCAGCATCAACGCCATGTAGATGTGCGTGGTGCGGGGGCCTTCGCCGGTGGCGGTTTCGTCGTTCCAGCCTGCCAGGATCAGCAGGGGCACCAGGGCCGCGGTGAGCAGGATTAGCGCGGTGGCGATGCCGTCCAGGCCCAGGGTGTAGCCGACGCCGAACGCCGGGATCCATTCGTGGGATTCGACGAATTGGTACTGGTCACCGCCGGGTTGGAACCGTGCGGCCAGCACGACGGCCAGCGCGAGCACACCGAGCGAGACCGCGAAGGCCAGGCCGCGTGCGAGATTGCGGCGCGCGGCGGGCACCGCCAGGACCAGCCCTGCCCCGAGAGCGGGGGCGAGCCAGAGTGTCGTCAGCCAGGGAAACGAGTTCACCAGAACCTCACTGCCAGCAGGGCAGCGGCGAACAGGGCCGCGCCGGTGAACATGGACAGGGCGTAGGAGCGCACGAAACCGGTCTGCACCTTGCGGATTCGTGCCGACAGCCCACCGATCGAGGCGGCCAGTCCGTTGACGATGCCGTCCACGCCTTTCGCGTCGAGGAACACCAGCGCTCGCGTGAGATGGCGGCCGGGGCGTTCGAACACGGCTTCGTTGATCTTGTCGGCGTACAGGTCGTCGCGTGCGGCTTCGGTGAGCACGCTGACCGGTTCGGGCGCGACTTCGGGGATGGGGTTCTCGGCGTATTTGCGGTAGGCGATGGCGACACCGATCGCGACCGCGGTCAGGGCCAATCCGGTGACCACGGCCGGGGGGATGACGGGTTCGCCGTGGTGGGAGCCCACGACGGGGGTCAGCCAGTTGACCAGCGACGAACCCCACACGAACAGCCCACCGGCGAACACCGAGCCGAACGCGAGCAGGATCATCGGCCCGGTCATCACCGCGGGGGATTCGTGCGGGTGGGTGTCGGGCTTCCAGCGGCGTTCGCCGAAGAAGGTCATCAGCATCACGCGGGTCATGTAGAACGCCGTGAGCGCGGCACCGACCAGCGTGACCACGCCGAGCAGGATTCCGACCGCGCCGCCGTGGTCGAAGGCCGCTTCGATGATCTTGTCCTTGGAGAAGAACCCGGAGAACGGCGGCACGCCGATGATGGCGAGATAGCCCAGGCCGAAGGTGATGAACGTGATCGGCATCAGGGTGCGCAGGCCGCCGTAGCGGCGCATGTCGGTTTCGTCGTTCATCGCGTGCATCACCGAACCGGCACCAAGGAACAGGCCAGCTTTGAAGAAGCCGTGGGTGAGCAGGTGCATGATCGCGAACGCGTAGCCGGCGGGGCCGAGGCCCACGGCCAGGATCATGTAGCCGATCTGGCTCATGGTCGACGCGGCCAGTGCCTTCTTGATGTCGTCTTTGGCGCAGCCGATGATGGCGCCGAACAGCAGGGTGATCGCACCGACGGCCAGCACCGCGGCGCGGGCGGTGGGGGCCAGATCGTAGATCGGATTGCAGCGTGCGATCAGGTACACACCGGCGGTGACCATGGTGGCGGCGTGGATGAGCGCCGACACCGGGGTGGGGCCTTCCATCGCGTCACCCAGCCACGACTGCAGCGGCACCTGCGCGGATTTGCCGCACGCGGCCAGCAACAGCAGCAGCCCGATCGCGGTGAGGGTGCCTTCGCTGGCTCCGGGACTTGCCGCGAACACGGTGGCGAAGTCGAAGGAGCCGAAGGTCGCGAACATGACCATCATGGCAATCGCCAAGCCCATGTCACCGATCCGGTTGACCACGAAGGCCTTCTTGGCTGCTGTTGCTGCGGAAGGCTTGTGGTACCAGAAGCCGATCAGCAGATACGACGCCAGGCCCACGCCTTCCCAGCCCAGGTACAGCACCAGGAAGTTGCCCGCCATGACCAGCACGAGCATGGCGGCGAGGAACAGGTTGAGGTAGCCGAAGAATCGGCGTTTGCCGGGGTCGTGGCTCATGTAGCCCAGCGAGTAGATGTGGATCAGCGACCCGACACCGGTGATCAGCAGCGCGAAGCAGATCGACAGCTGGTCCAGTTGCAAGGTGAACCCGACTTGCAGGTCGCCCGCGGGGACCCAGTTGAACAGCTCCTTGTGGATGGCGCGGTCGGCGTCGGGGCGGGCGAGCATATCGGTGAACGCGACCACCGCGACACCGAAGGACGCCAGCGCCGCCGCGGTGCCCAGGTAGGGGCCCCACCGGTCGGTGCGGTGGCCGAACAGCAGCAGGATGATCGCGCCGACCAGCGGCAGGGCGGGCAGCAGCCACAACGTTGCGGTACCCATGTCAGAACTTCAGCAGGTTGGCGGCGTCGACCGAGGTCGACCGGCGGGCACGGAAGATCGTCATGATGATGGCAAGCCCGACCACGACTTCGGCGGCGGCGACCACCATGGTGAAGAACGCGATCACCTGACCGTCGAGGTTGCCGTGCAACCGGGAGAACGTCACGAACGCCAGGTTCACCGCGTTGAGCATCAGCTCCACGCACATGAACACCACAATCGCGTTGCGGCGCAACAACACTCCCGCGGCGCCGATGGTGAACAACAGCGCGGACAGGAACAGGTAGTTCTGGGGGTTCACCGCTTGCCTTCCTCGTCGGCCGCCGGATTGTCGATCTTGGTGTCACGCAGCGTGCCCACCGAGGCCACGGCGGCTTCGGTGTGGGCGCGGGTGCGACGGTGACGCAGGATCGTGGATACCGACAGTTCGGCGAAGGAACCGTCGGGCAGTTGGGCGGGGCTGTCCACGGCGTTGTGCCGTGCGTACACGCCCGGTGTCGGCAGCGGGGTCGCGCGTTCGCCCGCGGTGCGGAAGCGGTCGCGCGACATTTCGCGTTGCCCGCGCTTGGGGGTGAACTGGTCGCGGTGGGCCAGCACCATCGCGCCGATGGTGGCGGTGATCAGCAGTGCGCCGGTGAGTTCGAACGCCCACACGTAGCGCAGGAAGATCAACTCGGCCAGTTCCGCGATCACGTCCCGGTCGCCGAAACCGCGGCCGGGGAAACTGGTTCCGCTGTCGCGCAGGGCCGCGCCGATGCCGCCGATGAACAGCAACCCGAACCCGACCCCGACGATCGCGGCGGCAATACGCTGCCCGCGCAACGTCTCTCGCAACGACTCCGCGGAGTCCACGCCCACCAGCATCAGCACGAACAGGAACAGCATCATCACCGCGCCCGTGTACACCACGATCTGCACGACGCCGAGGAACAGTGCGCCCTGCGCGATGTAGAACACGGCCAGCGACAGCATGACCGCGGCCAAGCACAGCGCCGAGTACACGGCTTTGGCCGCGGTGACCATGCCCAGTGCGCCCAGCACCGCGATCGGGGCGAGCACCCAGAACAGCACGGCTTCGCCGGTGGAGGTGTTGGTGACTTCGGCGGCCACCAGCTGTGCGGTGCTCATCGCAGGACCTCCTCGTCCGAGGGTGCGGGACCGACGCGGCCCAGGTAGTAATCGGCGGCATCGGTGCCCGGTGCCATCGGGTGCGGCGCGGGAGTCATGCCCGGCTGCATCGGGGCCAGCAGCTGGTCTTTTTCGTAGATGAGGTCGGCGCGGTTGTCGTCGGTGAGTTCGTATTCGTTGGTCATGGTCAGCGCGCGCGTGGGGCAGGCCTCGATGCACAGGCCACAACCGATGCAGCGCAGGTAGTTGATCTGATAGACGCGGCCGTACCGTTCACCAGGGGAGAACCGTTCCTGCTCGGTGTTGTCGGCGCCCTCGACGAAGATGGCGTCGGCCGGGCACGCCCACGCGCACAGTTCGCAGCCGATGCACTTCTCGAGGCCGTCGTCGTACCGGTTGAGTTGGTGGCGGCCGTGATAGCGCGGCGCGGTGGGCACCTTCTGTTCGGGGTAGGACTCGGTATTGGGCTTTTTGAACATGGTCGCCGCGGTGACCGCGAAACCGGCGAGTGGTTCGAACAGGCTGATTTCGGCCTGGTCGTTCGCGGGCCGTGGTGGCATCGGCGGGACCGGGAAACCCAGGAACACCGATGAAGTCGACACGGGTTCCTCGGGCAGCGGGGGCAGACCCGCGGAACGGCCCGCGCGCAGGAACATCGCGATCATCGCCGCGGTGATCGCCAGACCGACGCCGACGAGGATGAAGTTCTGGCCGGGCAGACCTTCCAGGTCCAGCACGCGGGCGGCGGCCACGATCATCACCCAGACCAGCGAGGTGGGGATGAGCAGTTTCCAGCCCAGGTTCATGAACTGGTCGTAGCGCAGGCGGGGCAGGGTGCCGCGCAACCAGACGAACACGAACAGGAACGTCCACACCTTGAGGGTGAACCACAGCAGCGGCCACCAGCCGGAGTTGGCGCCCTCCCACAGGCTGATCGGGAACGGTGCGCGCCAGCCGCCCAGGAACAGCGTGGTCGCCAGCGCCGAGACCGTGGCCATGTTGACGTATTCGGCGAGCATGAACATCGCGAACTTCAGCGACGAGTACTCGGTGTGGAAACCGCCGACCAGCTCACCTTCGGCTTCGGGCAGATCGAAAGGCGCGCGGTTGGTTTCGCCGACCATGGACACGCAGTAGATCAGGAACGAGGGCAGCAGCAGGAACACATACCAGGTGCCCTCCTGTGCGGTGACGATCTCGGAGGTGGCCATGGTGCCCGACAGCAGGAACACCGTCGCGAATGTCAGCGCCATGGCGATTTCGTACGAGATCACCTGCGCGGTGGAACGCAGACCACCCAGCAGCGGATAGGTCGAACCCGAGGACCAACCGGCCAGCACGATGCCGTAGACGCCGATCGAGGTGATGGCCAGGATGTACAGCACCGCCACGGGCATGTCGGTGAGCTGCAAGGCGGTGTGGGTGCCGAAGATCGAGACCTCGGGGCCCATCGGGATCACCGCGAACGCCATGAACGCCGGGATCACCGAGATGATCGGGGCGAGCACGAAAATCGGCTTGTCCACGATCGCCGGGATGATGTCTTCCTTGAGCGCCATCTTCACGCCGTCGGCCACGGACTGGAGCATGCCGCCGGGGCCGATCCGGTTGGGGCCCACCCGCATCTGCATCCAGGCCACGACTTTGCGTTCGGCGTAGACCGCGATCAACGGCACCAGCATCAGGTAGACGAACACGCCCAGCGCTTTGACCACGACCAGCCACAGCGGGTCGGTGCCGAAAACAGTTCCGGCCGCCAGGTGCAGCACTGGATCACTCATGACGGTGTTCCTTCATCCTGTCGTCGGCGCGACGCAGGCGCACCACGGCGCCGGGTGTCACACCGAGTTCGGCGGCGACCGTGCAACCGGGCGAGTGCAGCGGCAGCCACACGACCCGGTCGGGCAGGTCCGTGATCATCAGCGGCACGCAGATCTCGCCGCGGTCGGTGTAGACGATGATGTGGTCGGCGTCGGCGGCTTCGATCTCGGCGGCGGTCGCGGCGGACAGGCGCGCCATGGGCGGGCGGGCGACACCGGCGAGGTTGGGTTCGCCGTCCTGTAGGCGGCCCGCGTCCAGCAGCATCCGCCACCCGGCCAGCACGGCGGTGCCGGGGCCGGGGACGGGGCGGGTTTGGCTGGTCAGTTCCGGGGCGGGGATGGGTTCGCCGGTCCAGGTGCCGAGCAGGTCGAGTTCGGTGCGCGCGGAGGTGGCGTCGGGCAGATTGATCGGGACACCCATCTGTGCTGCCAGGGAGTGCAAGACGCGCAGGTCCGACAGGGGGGCGGCGACGCGGCGGGTGGTGTCCAGCGAGGCGGCGGTGAAGGGGCGGGGGCGGCCTTCCCAGGTGCGGAAGGTGCCCGACTTCTCCATCGCGGTCGCTACGGGAAACACGACGTCGGCGCGTTCGGTGACGGCGCTGTGCCGCATTTCGAGGCTGACCACGAAGCGGGCGGCGTCGATGGCGGCCAGGGCGGCGGCGGGGTCGGGCAGGTCGGTGGGGTCGACGGCGCCGATGACCAGGGCGCCCAGTTGGGCGGCGCCGGCCAGGATGGCGGTGGCGTCGCGGCCCAGGGTGACCGGGAGTTCGCCGGATTGCCAGCGGTGTCGAACCTGTTGGCGCGCCGAGGGATCCACCACCGGTCGGCCGCCGGGCAGCAGGCCGGGCAGCGCGCCCGCTTCCAGTGCGCCGCGTTCGCCTGCTCGACGGGGCACCCAGGCCAGGGCGGCACCGGTGATGTCGGCCAGGCGGCACACGGCCGACAGGGCGCCGGGGCTGCCCGCGAGGCGTTCACCGGCCATGATGACCGCGCCGGGGGTGTGCAGCATGGCCAGCAGTTCTGTTGCGTCGGTGGAGGTTTCGGCCAGGATCGCGTTGATGATGTCGGCTTCGCCGCAGGGCGGTGTTTGGATGAGCGCACCCGACATGCGTTCCAGGCCGCGGGAGGCGAACGGGGCCAGGGCGATCACCTGCTGACCGCGGGTACGGGCGGCTTTGCGCAACCGCAGGTACACGATCGGCGATTCCTCTTCGGGTTCGAAACCGACCAGCAGAACCGCGGGGGCCCGATCCAGCGCGGCGAAGTCGACCTGCACGCCACGGCCGGCGACACGGGCGGCGAGGAAGCGTTCTTCTTCCTCGGAATGCACGCGGGCGCGGAAGTCGATGTCGTTGGTGGCCAACACCATTCGCGCGAACTTGCTGTACGCGTAGGCCTCTTCCTCGGTGACGCGGCCACCCACGAGCACCCCGGCATTGCCGATCGCGGCGCTCAGGCCAGCGGCGGCGGCGGTGAGGGCTTCGGGCCAGGAGGCGGGGGCCAGGACGCCGTCCCAGCCGCGCACCATCGGGGTGGTGAGGCGGTCGCGTTCGGTGGCGTAGGCGAAGGCCCAGCGGCCCTTGTCGCAGTTCCATTCCTCGTTGACCTGCGGGTCGTCACCGGCCAAGCGGCGCAACACTTTTCCGCGACGATGGTCGGTGCGTTGCGCGCAGCCCGACGCGCAGTGTTCGCAGACGCTGGGGGTGGACACCAGGTCGAACGGGCGGGCCCGGAAACGGTAGGAGGTGCCGGTGAGCGCGCCCACGGGGCAGATCTGCACGGTGTTGCCGGAGAAATAGGAGTCGAGCGGTTCGGCTTGGGCGGTGCCGACCTGTTGCAGCGCACCACGATCCATCAATTCGATGAACGGGTCACCGGCGACCTGCTGGGAGAACCTCGTGCACCGCGCGCACAGCACACACCGTTCGCGATCCAACAGCACCGCGGTGGACAGCGGGATCGGCTTCGGGTAGGTGCGTTTCACGCCGTCGAAGCGGGATTCGGCGCTGCCGGTGGACATCGCCTGGTTCTGCAGCGGGCATTCCCCGCCCTTGTCGCAGACCGGGCAGTCCAGGGGGTGGTTGATCAGCAGCAGTTCCATCACCCCGCGCTGCGCCTTTTCGGTGGCGGGGGAGGTGATCTGGGTGCGTACGACCATGCCGTCGGTGACCGGAATGGTGCAGGAGGCCATGGGCTTTCGTTGGCCTTCGATCTCGACCAGGCACTGGCGGCACGCGCCGACGGGGTCGAGCAGGGGGTGGTCGCAGAAGCGGGGGATCTGCACGCCGATCAGTTCGGCGGCGCGGATCAGCAGGGTGCCCGCGGGGACTTCGATGGTGGTGTCGTCGATGGTGACGCTGACCATGTCGGTGGGCACCACACCGCTGTTGTTCCCCGGCGCAATGGCAGTCATTGTTCCTCTTTCACTGGTGCCCACACGGTGGCGGCGGCCGGGTCGAAGGGGCAGCCGCCCAGTCGCTGATGTGCGAGGTATTCGTCGCGGAAGTACTTCAGCGAGGAGAAGATCGGGCTGGCCGCGCCGTCGCCCAGCGCGCAGAACGATTTGCCGTTGATGTTGTCGGCGATGTCGGCGAGTTTGTCCAGGTCGGCTTCGGTGCCCTGGCCTGCTTCCAGGCGACGCAGCAACTGCACCAGCCAGTAGGTGCCTTCGCGGCACGGGGTGCATTTGCCGCAGGATTCGTGGGCGTAGAACTCGGTCCAGCGCAGCACCGCGCGCACCACGCAGGTGGTGTCGTCGAAGATCTGTAATGCCTTGGTGCCCAACATGGATCCGGCGGCGGCGACACCTTCGTAGTCCAGGGGCACGTCGAGGTGTTCGTCGGTGAACATGGGGGTGGAGGAGCCGCCGGGGGTCCAGAATTTGAGGGTGTGGCCTGGGCGTACGCCGCCTGCGTAGTCCAGCAGTTCGCGCAGGGTGATGCCCAGGGGTGCTTCGTATTGGCCGGGGCGGGCGATGTGGCCCGACAGGGAGTACAGGGTGAAGCCGGGGGATTTCTCGGTGCCCATCGAGCGGAACCATTCGGTGCCGTTGCGCAGGATCGAGGGGACGCTGGCGATGGATTCGACGTTGTTGACCACGGTCGGGCACGCGTACAGGCCTGCGACGGCGGGGAACGGTGGGCGCAGGCGGGGTTGGCCGCGTCGGCCTTCCAGTGAGTCGAGCAGGGCGGTTTCCTCGCCGCAGATGTAGGCGCCGGCGCCGGCGTGCACGATCAGGTCCAGGTCGAAACCGGATCCGAGGATATCGTGGCCGAGCAGGCCCGCTTCGTACGCTTCGGCGACCGCGGCTTGCAGTCGACGCAGCACCGGGACCACTTCGCCGCGGACGTAGATGAACGCGGTCGCGGCGCGGATGGCGTAGGCGGCGATCACCACGCCTTCGATGAGGGTGTGCGGGGTGGCCAGCATCAACGGGATGTCTTTGCAGGTGCCGGGTTCGGATTCGTCGGCGTTCACGACCAGGTAGTGCGGTTTCGTCGTCCCGTCGGGGCCAGGGCCCTGGGGGATGAACGACCATTTCATGCCGGTGGGGAAACCGGCGCCGCCACGTCCGCGCAGGCCCGCGTCTTTGACGGTCTGGATGACCTCGTCGGGAGTTTTGCGCAGGGCTTCTCGCAGGCCTTCGTAGCCGCCGGTCGCGCGGTAGGTGTCCAGGGTCCACGACTGGGGGGTGGCCCAATGTTCGGACAGGACCGGGGTGAGGGTCGTCATCGCGGGTCCCCTTCTGCGGCAGCGCTTTCCAGTCCGGCCAGGGTGGGGGCGCCGGGTGCACCGTCGAGGGCGCCGGGGCGTTCGTCGGGGAAACCGGCCAGGATGCGGGCGGTTTCGCGGAACGTGCACAGGGGGGCGCCGCGGGTGGGGCGGACCTGGTGGCCTGCTTGCAGGGCGTCGGTGATCGCGATGGCCGATTCGGGGGTTTGGTTGTCGAAGAACTCCCAGTTCACCATCATGACCGGGGCGTAGTCGCAGGCGGCGTTGCATTCGATGTGTTCGAGGGTGACCGCGCCGTCGGGGGTGGTTTCGCCGTGCTTGACGCCCAGATGGTGTTGCAGCGCTTCGTAGATGGCGTCACCGCCCAGCACCGCGCACAGGGTGTTGGTGCACACGCCGACGTGGTAGTCGCCGGTGGGGGTGCGGCGGTACATCGAATAGAAGGTGGCCACGGCGGTGACTTCGGCGCCGGTGAGGTTCAGGTGGTCGGCGCAGAAATCGATGCCGGTGCCGGTGACGTAGCCTTCCTCGGCTTGCACCAGGTGCAGCAGGGGCAGCAGTGCGGAGCGGGGGTGTGGGTAGCGGGTGATGATTTCCTTGGCGTCCAGTTCCAGGCGTTCGCGCACGTGTGGTGGGTACGGTTCGGGACGGGTGGTGAGGCTCAGGAGAATCGGTGTGCTGGAAGGGGTTTCGTTGCTCATCTGTCCACTCCGCCCATTACTGGGTCGATGCTGGCGACTGCGGCGATGACGTCGGCGAGCATGCCGCCTTCGCACATCGCGGCCACGGCTTGCAGGTTGGTGAACGACGGGTCGCGGTAGTGCACCCGGTAGGGCTGGGTGCTGCCGTCGCTGACCATGTGCACGCCCAGTTCCCCGCGCGGGGACTCCACCGCCGTATACACCTGTCCCGCAGGCACTCTGATCCCTTCGGTGACGAGTTTGAAGTGGTGGATCAGTGACTCCATGGAGGTGCCCATGATCTTGCCGATGTGTTCGGGCGAGTTACCCAGACCGTCGGGACCCAGCTTCAGATCGGCGGGCCAGGCGATCTTCTTGTCGTCGATCATCACCGGGCCGGGGCGCAGCTTGTCCAGGCATTGTTCGACGATCTTGATCGACTCCGCCATCTCGGCGATGCGAATGACGTAGCGGCCGTAGCAGTCACAGCCCGTGGTGGTGGGGATGTCGAATTCGTAGTTCTCGTAACCGCAGTACGGGTCGGATTTGCGCAGGTCGTGCGGCAGACCGGTGGCGCGAAGGACCGGGCCGGTGATGCCGAGGGCCATGCAGCCGGTCAGGTCGAGGTAGCCGATGTCCTGGGTGCGTTTCTTCCAGATCGGGTTGGCGCTGAGCAGGTGTTCCATGTCGCGCAGGCGGCCGGGCAGGATGTCCAGGAGTTCACGGACTTTGGTGACGCCGTCGTCGGGCAGGTCTTGGGCCAGGCCGCCGGGGCGGATGTAAGCGTGGTTCATGCGCAGGCCGGTGATGGTTTCGAACACGTCCAGGATCAGTTCGCGTTCGCGGAAGCCGAACAGCATCGGGGTCAGCGCGCCCAGTTCCATGCCGCCGGTGGCCAGCGCGACCAGGTGCGAGGAGATGCGGTTGAGTTCCATCAGCAGCACCCGCACCACGGTGGCGCGTTCGGGGATCTGGTCGGTGATGTCGAGCAGTTTCTCCACGCCCAGGCAGTAGGCGGTCTCGTTGAAGAACGGGGACAGGTAGTCCATGCGGGTCACGAAGGTCACGCCCTGGGTCCAGTTGCGGAATTCCAGGTTCTTCTCGATGCCGGTGTGCAGGTAGCCGATGCCGCAGCGGGCCTCGGTGACGGTCTCGCCTTCGATTTCCAGGATCAGGCGCAGCACGCCGTGCGTGGAGGGGTGTTGGGGGCCCATGTTGACCACGATGCGTTCTTCGGCGCCGCCGTCGATCACCTCGCTGACCTGGTCCCAGTCCTGGCCCGCGACCGTCACCACGGTGGGTTCGTCGCGGCGAAAATCTGTGTCGGTCATCAGCTGTAGGTCCTCCGCTCGTCGGGCGGCGGTATGCGCGCGCCCTTGTACTCCACCGGGATCCCGCCCAGCGGGTAGTCCTTGCGTTGCGGGTGCCCGCGCCAGTCGTCGGGCATGGTGATGCGGGTCAGGGAGGGGTGGCCGTCGAACAGGATGCCGAAGAAGTCGTAGGTTTCGCGTTCGTGCCAGTCGTTGGTCGGATAGACCGAGAACAACGACGGGATGTGCGGGTCGGCGTCGGGGGCGGACACTTCCAGACGGATGCGGCGACCGTGCGTGATCGACATCAGCGGGTAGACCGCGTGCAGTTCACGGTCGGTGTCGTCGGGGTAGTGCACGCCGTTCACGCCAAGGCACAGTTCGAAACGCAGTGCGCTGTCGTCCCGCAACGCACCGGCCACCGCGACCAGGTGTTCGCGGTGCACGTGCAGGGTGAGTTCGCCGCGGAAGACCACGATCTTCTCGATCACGGTGTCGAAGGAGATCACTCGTTGCACCAGTGCCGCGCGCAAGGTGCCGACGAACGCGTCGAACCAGCCGCCGTACGGGGGTGGGGTGCCCGCGGGCAGGGCGACCGGGGTGACCAGGCCGCCGTAGCCGGAGGTGTCGCCGGTGCCGCTGACGCCGAACATGCCGCGACGGGTGCCGATCACCTCGTCTTCGGGCGGTTTCGGTTGGGGTGCGGCGGGTGATTCCTCCGGGATCTGTTGTCCCTGGGTGTTGTCGGTGTTGTCCGGGGAGTCGAAGGTCATCGCAGCAGGCCCTCCATCCGGATGGTGGGTGTGCTGGCCAGTGCGGCCTTTTCGGCGGCGCGGATCGCTTCTTCGCGGTTGACGCCCATCGGCATCTCGGCGATCTTCTCGTGCAACGCCAAGATGGCGTTGAGCAGCATTTCCGGGCGGGGTGGGCAGCCGGGCAGGTAGATGTCGACGGGCACGATGTGGTCCACGCCCTGCACGATGGCGTAGTTGTTGAACATGCCGCCCGAGGACGCGCAAACACCCATGGCCAGTACCCATTTGGGTTCGGTCATCTGGTCGTAGACCTGCCGCAGCACCGGGGCCATCTTCTGGCTCACCCGGCCCGCCACGATCATCAGGTCGGCTTGGCGAGGGGAGGCGCGGAACGCTTCCATGCCGAAGCGGGCGATATCGAATCGTCCTGCGCCGGTGGCCATCATCTCGATCGCGCAGCACGCCAACCCGAACGTGGCAGGCCACACCGAGCCTTTACGCAGGTAGCCGGCGAAATCCTCGACCGTGCTCAGCAGGAACCCGCTGGGCAGTTTTTCTTCCAGACCCATTATTTCCCACTCATTCCCAGCTGAGGCCGCCGCGACGCCACTCGTAGGCGTAGGCGACAGATACGTTGACGATGAACAGCGCCATCGCGGCGAGACCGAACAGCCCGAGCGTGTCGAAATGCACGGCCCAGGGGTACAGGAACACGATCTCGATGTCGAAGATGATGAACAGCATGGCGGTGAGGTAGTACTTCACCGGAAAGCGCTGTCCCCCAGTGTTTCCCGGGCCGCCTGCGATGGCGTGCGGGGTCGGCTCGATGCCGCATTCATAGGGTTCGAGTTTGGCCCGGTTGTAGCGTTTCGGGCCGATCAGCGACGCCATGATGACGGAGAACACCGCGAACGCACCGGCGATGGCGCCGAGTACGAGTGCGGGCACCTCGATATTCACGACTGCTTCCCCTCCTCGCTGGAGCAGGCCAAGGCATGGTGCCCGGCCGCGGACGGCAGCTTTCGGCGAGACGGGGCCGACAACGTTGTCCGCCGAACGGGGGCCCGCGCAAGGCTGTGCAGCGATGGCGGAGCGTTATACAAGAGCCCGTGCTCGTGTGAGCTAGAGCACAGACTACCGCCGTTTTGTGAGTCCGCCGCACGTTTCGGGGAGGGGGTTTGATCGATATCGGTACCGCGATTCATGAGCGATACGGGGGTAATCGGTTTCGGGCACGCGGGCAGGAACCACTGGCGTTACCAGTGGTAATAGACAAACCGGTGGTGCGGCGACTATCCGATGGTTCGGGACGATGCCCGGCGGGGTGCGGTCAGCGAGCGAGTAGGACGCCGGCGACCGCGTTGGTCAGCTGCATGGCGTCGATGGGATGCGAGACCGCGGCCTCGGCGCGCGACCAGTTGGCCAGCCACGCGTCGTCGGGGCGACCGGTGATCACGACCACGGGCGGGCACTGGTCGATCTCGTCCTTGAGCTGCTTGGCGATCCCGAGGCCACCTGTCGGCGCGGATTCGCCGTCCAGGATCGCCAGGTCGATGCCGCCCGCGTCCATCTGTTCGATGACCACCGGTGCGGTGGCGACTTCGAAGAAATCGAGCTCGGGGAGATCGGCTCGCGGCCTACGTCCTAACGCCAGCATGACCTGTTGGCGGGTGTCGGCATCGTTGCTGTAGACCAGCACACGCAGCGGGGTGGAACCATGGGATTCGGCCACGGTGGGATCGTACGTCCGGGTGTGGGTCGGCGGGGCGGGTTCGCCGGATTCGGCAGTTGGCCTGCGGCGCAAGCTCTCCGACGCAGGCCGTGCCAGGGGGACTACTTGTGATCGACGGATTTGTCTTCGGTGGCTGTGCCGTGTCCGTCGTAGCTGGCCAGCACGGAGTCGGATCCTGGGGTGGTCACGACCAGCGTGCGTAGGTGATCAGGCTGGGTCTTGGTCGCGTTGTTCTTTTTGGCGGCGGGCTTCGCGGCGTTGTTGTTCGGCGCGGTCGCGTAGGCCTCGCAGGAACGCTTCGTCGTCGTCGGGGTTGGTGGCTACTTGGCGGCCGGGGCGATCGTATTCGGTGAAGCGGGTGGTGGAGGCGGGGCGGGGGTCGGTGACGGGTCGGCCTGCGAACAGCCAGAGTAGGGCGCCGATGGTGGGGAGTAGGACTACCACGATGATCCAGCCCATTTTGGGGAGGTGGCGGATGCCGGTGTCGGGGCTGGTGACGATGTCGACCAGGCAGTAGACCCAGAGTGCAAGGGTCAGGAAGCCGATGACGGCGTAAGGCATCGCGGTTGTCCTCTTCGGGGGTTGGTGGCGGGGGTAGCTGTCGCCGGGACCCCCTGGTGTCAGGATGCCGCACTCTATGCTTTCGCGCGAATTCGGGGGCGCGGGTCAGTCGGGTAGCAGCGGGACGGAAATGCCTTCGCCGCTGCGTAACAGGGCGGCTCGGGTGACGGCGGTGGAGCCGAAGCGGCGGCGTAGGTCGTCGAGGGTGGCGTCGAGGGTGTTGTCGGCTCGGTGTTGCAGGGGCAGGGTCAGTTGCATGGTGTCGGCGTCGTCGAGGTTGGTCAGCGACAGGCCGATCAGGGTGATGCCGCGTTCGGTGATCAGGGGTTGGGCGGTGTGCAGTAGGAGTCGGGCGGCCTGGCGGATCGCGTCGGAGGAATCGGTGGCTTCGACCAGGGTGTGGGAGCGGGTGGCTCGGGTGAAGTCGTGGAAACGTAAGCGCAGCACCACTGTTCGGCACACGCGGTCGGCGGCGCGCAGGCGTCGACCCAGGCGGTCGGTGAGGCCGTCGAGGTAGGCGGCGATTTCGTCGGGGTCGCGGGGGCGGCTGCCCAGGGCGCGTTGGGCGCCGATCGAGCGGCGGCGGGTGCCGGTTTCCACGCGGCGGGGGTCGCGGGCCCAGGACAGGGCGAACAGGTGGCGGGCGGCGGCGGGGCCGAGGATGGCGCGCAGGTGCGGTTCGCCCAGTTCGGCGAGTTGGCCCACGCGGGTGATGCCGTTGGCGTGCAGGGTGGCGGAGGTGACTTTGCCGACGCCCCATAATCGTTCGACCGGTAGGGGGTGCAGGAAGTCGAGTTCTTTGTCGGGTTCGACCAGGCGTAATCCGTCGGGTTTGGCGACGGCGGAGGCGACCTTGGCCAGGAACTTGTTGCGGGCGATGCCCACGGAGATAGGCAGGCCGACTTCATCGGCGACCTGTGCGCGTAACCGTTGGGCGATCTCGATCGGTTCGCCGCTGATCCGGCGTAACCCGCTCACATCCAGGAACGCCTCGTCGATCGAGATGCCCTCCACGATCGGGGTGGTGTCGTGGAACACCGCGAACACCGCCTTGCTCGCCTCGGCGTAGGCGGCCATTCGCGGCGGGACGGAGATCGCGTGCGGGCACAGGCGCAGTGCCTGGCCCGCGTTCATCGGGGTGCGGATCCCGAACGCTTTGGCCTCATAACTGGCCGCCAACACCACCCCGCCGCCCACGATCACCGGTTTGCCGCGCAACCACGGCTGATCGCGCTGCTCGACCGAGGCGTAGAAGGAGTCCAGGTCGGCATGCAGGATCGAGGCGTGCGCGCGGGACTGGATGCGCGGGTGGCGTGGGGCGGCGGAGTCGGACACGAACATATGTTCGCATCGGGGTCTGACAGGTTACGGTTCGTCGATCGCCTGCCGGCCGAACCATCGGGGCAGGTGGGCTAGTAGGTCCTGTTGGTCGTGCCCGACCCAGACAACGTGCCCGTCGGGTCGAAGGAGGACCGCGGGGGCGTCGAGTTCTTCGGTGGTGTCGGTGATGTGGTCGATGCGGTCTGTCCAGCCGTCTAGCGAGAGGTGGCCGGTTCGGTCGAGGAGTAGACCTCGGCCTTGGCGCATGCGGTCGTAGAGGCGGCCTTGTTTCAGTGCGATGTCGCGGAGGCGGCGGCCCAGGAGCGGGTCGCCTTCGCCGAAGTCGTAGCGGATGCCGATGGCGGTCATTCGTTCGGTCAGGTAGCGGTTCACGTCGTCGAAGGTCATCAGGTGGGTCATCAGGGTGCGGACTGCTCGGGCTCCGGGGTCCAGGGACATCAGGTGCATCAGGGCGCGGGTGAGGTCGAGGACTTCGGCGCCGACGGGGTGGCGTTCGGCGTGGTAGGTGTCCAGGAGGTTGGGGGGTGCCCAGCCGTTGATGGTGGCGGCTAGTTTCCAGCCGAGGTTGACGGCGTCTTGGATGCCGAGGTTGAGGCCTTGGCCGCCGGCGGGTGGGTGGATGTGGGCGGCGTCGCCTGCGAGGAAGACTCGGCCGACGCGGTATTGGTCGGCTTGGCGGGTGCCGTCGCCGAAGCGGGACAGCCAGCGGGGGGAATGTGCGCCGAAGTCGGTGCCTGCGGTGGCGATAAGTTGTTGGGTGAATTCGTCGAAAGTGGGTGGGGTGATGCGGTTTTCGGCGACTTCGGCGGCGGGGGTGAGCACGCGGTAGAGGCCGTCGCCCAGGGGCATCGCGCCGAATCGTAGTTGGGTTTTGCGGACTTCGGTCATCACCTCGGTCAGGGTTTCCGGTGACGCGGTCAGTTCCATCTCGCCCAGCAGGGTGTCGGCCTGGCTGGGTTCGCCCGGGAAGGCGACGTCGAGGAGTGTGCGGACAGTGCTGCGGCCGCCGTCGCACCCGACGAGGTAGCGGGCGCGCAGGTGGGTGCCGTCGGCGAGGTCGACGGTGACCGCGTGGTCGTCCTGGCTCACGCCGACCACTTCGGTGCCGCGGCGGATGTCGGCGCCGAGTTCGGTGGCGTGGTCGGTGAGAATCTGGTCGGTGAGCGGTTGGGGGATGCCGAGGATGTACGGGTGGGCGGTGTCGAGGTGCTCGGGCACCGGTGCGGGGATGCCGGCGAATCCGCCGACCGGGTACGTCTGGCCGAGGGCGAGGAACCGGTCGAGCAGGCCGCGCTGGTCCATGATTTCGATACTGCGCGCGTGCAATCCGAGCGAGCGCACGACCTTGGTCGGCTCGATATCGCGCTCCAACACGACTGCTTGCACACCGTGCAGTCGCAGTTCCGCGGCCAACATCATGCCGGTCGGTCCGCCGCCTGCCACGATCACGTCGATCATCAAAGTTCTCCCCTTCGACCAAGTTTCCGCAGGTTGCGGGCTTGCCGCACGATTGTGCACCAGCACCGGGGCCTTGCCGCAAGGCCCGGGGTGCGCTATAAATTAGAGGTGGCAAGGAGTGGTTTTCCCTCCTTGCCATTGTCTTGCCCGGACAACGAGTTCCTCACCGCGGACCGGCCGGTACTGTGAAACCGGTTCGGGCAAGGTGTGAGGAGCGATCGGCGAGTGCGTGGTTTCGGGGATCTCGAGGCGGTGCTGATGGACCGGCTGTGGGATCGGGACGTCGATGCGACCACGGTGCGCGAACTGTTCGACGAACTGACCGTCGAACGCGAGATCGCCTACACCACGGTCATGTCGACCATGGACAACCTGCACCGCAAAGGTTGGCTGGCCAGGGAACGCGAAGGCCGCGCGTACCGGTACTGGCCCACGATCACCCGCGAGGAACACAGTGCGCGGCTGATGCACGAAGCGCTGCATGTGGGCGGGCGGGCCGATCTGGTGCTCAACCATTTCGTCGACCGGATCAGCGACGACGAATTCGCGGGCCTGCGTGCGGCGTTGCGGCAGGTCGCTGTTCGACGGACTGAGGCGAGCTGACCGAACTTGTCAGTGGGTTCTGATCTGATGGAGATGTCCAGGGGGTCGGCGACAAGGGGTCAGACATGGTGAGTGTCGGGTGGGATCAGGTGTTCGCGTGGCGGCTGGGCCGTCAGTTCGTGACGGAACCGGGCGGGGGTTCGGTCGGCGACATCGTGGGCCGGTTGGTGGGAGTGCAGGCGCAGGTGGCGTCGGCGGCGGAAATGGCTGTCGCGGTGCGCAGTTCCGATCCGCGCCCGTCAGGGGTGGCGCAGGGGTTGGAGGCGGGCGGGCTGGTGAAGACGTGGGCGATGCGCGGCACCTTGCACGCGATGGTGCCGCAGCTCGCGGCCGCGGCGTTGTCGCTGATCGGGTCGGCGCGCACGTGGGAGAAACCGTCGTGGCAGAAGGTTTTCGGGGCGACGCCGGAGCAGGTGGCGGCGTTGGTCGAGGTGGTGTCGGGTGTGCTCGCTGATCGGGTGCTGACGCGGGATGAGCTGGTCGAGGCTGTGCTGGCTGAACCGGGGTTCGATCATTTGGGTGAGCAGTTGCGGTCGGGGTGGGGTGCGGTGCTCAAACCGTTGGCGTGGCAGGGGGCGCTGTGTCACGGGCCTGCTCGTGGCACCAAGGTCACGTTCGCCTCGCCTGCTGATCAGGTTCCGGGGTGGTCGGGGGTGCCGGACCCCGACGAGGCCGCACCGGCGGTGATCTCCGCGTATCTGGGTGCGTACGGTCCGGCTACTCCGGAGGCGTTCGACGCGTGGCTCACTCGCAACAGTGTGCGAAAACCGGTGGTGCGTGGGTGGTTTGCTGCCATGGGTGACGCGGTGACCGAGGTCGATGTCGAGGGCAGGACCGGGTGGATCGGCAGCGAGTTCGTCGACGAGCTCGCTGCGGCGACGCTGGATGGCGCGATCCATCTGCTCGGGCCGTTCGACCAGTACGTGCTGGGTCCTGGCACCGGCGACACCGCGATGCTGCGGTCCGAACATCGCGCGAAAGTGAGCAGGACCGCGGGCTGGATCTCGCCGCTGGTGTTGGTCGACGGGCGGATCGCGGGGACGTGGGAGCGGGTCGATGACGAGGTGGTGGTGTCGATGTTCGAGAAAGGGAAGTTCCCGAAACGGGAGTTGACCGCGGCGGTGGAACGGTTGGCCGAGGCGATCGGCGCGCGGGGGCTGACTGTGCGCCGAGAATCCGGATAGTCCTCGCGCCTGACCAAGCGCTTGCTACGGTGGCTCGATGATCCCCACGATCGTTTGGGGCACCGGGAATGTCGGTCGCGCGGCTATTCGTGCCGTGGCCGCTCATCCGGCGCTGGTTCTCACGGGGGTGCTGGTGCACAACCCCGACAAGGTCGGCCGTGACGCGGGCATGCTCGCTGGTCTTGACACCGAGTTGGGAGTGCCGGCCAGCGATGACATCGACGCGCTACTCGCCACCGGTCCGCGGGCGGTGGTGTACGCGGCGTCCGGCGATATTCGGCCCGACGACGCGCTCGCCGACATCGTGCGGGCGATCCGGGCGGGGGCTGTTGTTGTGACCCCGGCGCTGTACGCGCTGTACGACCCGCGCAGTGCACCGGCGCAGATGCGGGAGCCGGTGTTGGAAGCCATTGCCGCCGGGGGTGGTTCGCTGTTCGTGTCCGGGGTGGATCCCGGGTGGGGAAATGATGTGTTGCCGCTGTTGATCAGCGGGTTGGCCGGCACGGTCGAGGTGGTGCGGTGTCAGGAGATCTTCGACTACTCCACCTACGACCAACCCGACTCGGTGCGCTACCTGGTCGGGATGGGTCAGCCGATGGAATATCAGCCGCCGATGTTGATGGCGACGGTACCGACGATGGTGTGGGGTGGGCAGATTCGGTTGATGGCGCGGGCGTTGGGGGTCGAACTCGACGAGATCGTGGAGACCGTGGATCGGCGGGCGCTGGATGCGACGGTGCAGACTACGCGGATGGGCGCGTTCGAGGCGGGCACGCAGGGGGCGGTGCGGTTCGAGGTGCAAGGGATCGTCGAGGGGCAGGCGCGCATCGTGATCGAGCATGTCACCCGGATTCATCCCAGTTGCGCACCGGATTGGCCGACACCCCCGGAGGGGGACGGTGCGCATCGGGTGATCATCGAAGGGTCCCCGCGGATCGAGGTCAGTGTCGAGGCCAGCGATGAGGGTGGCAATCGCGCGGCGGGTGGGAATGCCACGGCGGTGGGCAGATTGGTGAACGCGATCGACTGGTTGGTCGACGCGCAACCGGGTCTGTATGACGCGTTGGATGTGCCGCTGCGGGCCGCGGTGGGCAAACTCGGAAAGGCAGCACGATGATCATCGACATTCCCGAAGGCAAGGACCCGATCGGTTACGTGTGGGGTGAGATGGTGCCCGGGATCGGGGTTGCGGCGGCAGCGTTCTCGCTGTCGGTGTACGAGCACTCCACGCTGGGGCTGCGGGAATTCGAAGCGGCCAGGTTGCGGATCGCGCAGGTCAACGGGTGTCTGTTCTGTCAGGACTGGCGCACCGAACGCGACGGGCGCAAGGTCGAGGCGGAGTTCGCCGACGCGGTCTCGCAGTGGCGCACTACTGAACTGTTCGATGATCGGACCCGGTTGGCCGCCGAGTACGCCGAACGGTATGCCACCGACCATCACGGTCTCGACGAACAGTTCTGGAACAGGATGCTCGCGCAGTTCACGCAGGCCGAGGTGGTGGAGCTGAGTATGAGCATCGGGTCGTGGTTGGCGTTCGGGCGGCTGAATCGGGTGCTCGGGCTGGATACGGTGTGCGTGCTGCCCGGTCACTGATCGGCGGGTGCGGGCAGCATGCGCGAGCGGACCGGCGAACGGTTAGGCTGCGGGCCGTGGTGGAATCTACGGAACGGCCGCTTGTCGATACCGTGGCCTGGGTGCTGATCGAGAACGGTCGCATCCTGTGCGCTCGCCCGCGCGGCAAGGACGTGTTCTTCATTCCGGGTGGCAAACGTGAAGGCGCTGAGACCGACTTGCAGACGCTGGTGCGGGAGGTCGCCGAGGAACTGACCGTGGAACTGGCCCCCGAGAGCGCGGCGCACGTGGGCACCTATGAGGCCGCGGTCGCCGACGGGCACGACACCATTGTTCGGATGGCGTGTTACACCGCCGACTACCGGGGTGTGCTCACGGCCAGCAGTGAGATCGAGGCGCTGGCGTGGTTCGGGTTCGGGGACCGGGATCTGGTGCCGCCGGTGGACCAGTTGTTGTTCGACGACCTCGCGGCGGCCGGGTCGCTGCGGTGATCGGCGCGGTGGCACGCACAGCAGGATACGAGCTGCTGGGGTTGCCACTGGCGTTCACGCGGGTGCGCACTCGACTGCGGGTGCCGCGGCGGCTTTTGCGCGAACCTGTTGGCGGGCACCGTGTTTCGTTGGTGCGCTGTGTGATCCACTCGGTGCTGTCGGGGGGTGTGGGGTTGCTGGGGTGGTTTCTGGTGATGCTCAGCGTGCTGGCGTTGGTACGCGGGCTGGCCTATCCCCTGGTCACCTCCGGTGATTACGAGACCTCGTGGGGCGGGCCGACATTGGTGGGTGCGTGGGCGGTGCACGCCGGGCTCGCGGTGGTGATCGCGCCGGTATTCGTCGGCGTCATCGCGGCGTTGGGGCGGTTGCAACTGCGGTTGACCCGCACCGTGCTGGGTGGGCATCGATCGTGGTGGGCGATCCCGGTCGCGGTGGTGCTGGCCGCGGTGGGTGCGTTGTTTTTCGTGGCGTGGGTGCATCAGATCTGATCAGCGGGAGTTGGTTCCTGGGATTCGCACGCCCGCAGCGCGTAGCTTGGCTTCCACCAGCGCCGCCATGCGGGCCGGGGTGGATTCGGGCTCTTCGCCGTGGTGTCGGATCAGTTTGTAGCGTGTCGCGGCTTCGGTGCGGGCCTGTAGGCCGGTCACGATTTCCAGGTGGGCGGGGTTGGCCAGGTAGTGGTCGGCTACGGCGGTGGCGATCTCGTCCACGCGCGGGTCGTGTGGGGCCAGGGTCGCGGCTTCGGCGGCGCGGTGGTGCAGGGCGATGAACTCGGGGTCGTCGAGAGCGTTTTCGACGTTGGCGACGTAGTCGTCGAAGCCTTCGGGGACCAGGGCTTTGGCCAGCACCCACCCTTCCCTGGCCGCGGCCACGTCGGCGGGGGCGAACCCGAGTCCGGGCAGTCGGGCCAGCAGCGCCACCGCGCGGTCGGGCAGCAGGGTGCGGTCGCCGTCAGCGAGGCGGTGCAGGGTGTCGCGGCGGGCGATCAGCTCGTCGATGTGGTCGGACAGGCGCCGTTCGACGTCGGCCAGTTCGGTGGCGAACGTGGCCGCGTCGGCGTCGAGCAGGGCGCCGATCTCGGCCAGCGGAACCCCGGCCGCGGCCAGGGTTCGCACCTGCACCAGCCGCAACAGCTCGGCGGATCCGTATCGGCGGTAGCCGGAGCTGTCGCGGGCCGGTTCGGTGAGCAGACCGTTCTTCTCGTAGTGCCGCACGGTCTTGATCGTGACACCGGCGAACACCGCGGCCTGACCGATCGTGACGCCGTTGCTCTGCACTCTCAAAGTTGACCTTGATAACGGGTGTAGGTCAAGCGGCGGGGCCGCCGAAAACCTCCTCGATGAGTCGTTGGGTCGCCTGTTGAAACGGCTCGGACAGTGTCAGGTCGGCGTCGTCGACGTAGTTCAGCGCGGCGGTCATGGTCTTGCTGCCGTCGGCGGTGCTGTACATCAGCGCGGCGTGGCCGCCGTGGCCGCCGTTGTGGGTGATGACGGTGCCGCTGCGGGTGTGCTGCACGATCACGCCCAGGCCGTAGCCGACCTTGGATTCGGGGGTGAGCATGTCCGCCAGCAGCGGGGCGGGCAGCAGCTTGCCGGTGACCAGCGCGCGGATGAAGGTGTGGAGGTCTTTGCTGGTGGAGATCATGTCGCCGCCGCTGGAGATCCAGGAGGGGTCGGAGACGGTGACGTCGACGGTGCGCTGTTTGCCTGCGTCGTCGTAGCGGTAGTAGGCGTGGGCGTGCGGGCCGCCGAGTTCGGTCGAGTTCTCGGGAACCAGCGTGTCGGTCAGGCCGAGGGGTTCCAGGATCTGTCGCTGCATCACCTGCGCCAGCGGGTCCCCGGTGACCGCTTCGATCAGCAGCCTGGCGATCGCGTAGTTGGTGTTGGAGTAACTCCAGTCGGTACCGGGTTCGAACCGGGCGGGCAGGGCCAGAGCCTGTCGGACCAGGTCTAGTACGTCGCGGCCGCGGAGGCGGTTGTCGACCCAGTCCTTGCCGCTCCAGGCCACGACGCCGGGCACGATCGTGCCGTCCTCGAGCACTTCGCCGGTGAAGTTGAAGATTCCGCTGGTGTGCTGCAGCAGCATGCGCACGGTGATTCGCGGGTCGATGGCCAGGTGCGGCAGGTAGTGCGCGGCGGGGGTGTCCAGCGCGATCTGGCCTTCGGCCACGAGCTGCAGGACCGCGGTGGCCACGAAGGTTTTGGTGTTGCTGCCGATGCGGATTCGGCCGTTGCTGGGCGGTGGGGCGGTCTCGCCCAAGGCGGACAGGCCTGCGGTGCCGGCCCATTCGCGGTGTTCGTCGGTGACGCGCAGTTGGATTCCGACGAAACCGGTGTCGACGATCTCGTCGATGATTCGCTGGAAGTCCGGGTTGGCCTGTGCGGCATGGGAGTTGGTCTTGTTCGAAGTCATGACATGAGCGTGCACCTTGACCTCGAGTCAACCTCAACAGTGATCTGGGTCACATGGTCAGGCGTACTGCAGGTCGGCTCGGGTGATCAGGTTGTCGGCGATGTCGAAGCTGTAGTTGGCGTTGAATCCGCCGGTGCCGCCGGGCTGGAAGCGCACGAGCATGGTGGTGCCGCCGGGGCGGGGGGTGTTGCCCAGCAGGGTGTAGATGCCGCCGATGACCTCCGCGGCGGCCCAGGTGCGGATCGCGTCGCGGCCGCGGATCTGCCGGGAGACGTCGATGACCACGGCGTCGGGGGCGAAGGCGGCGGCGAGTGCGTCGGCGTCGCGGTTGGCTACGGCGTCGAGGTAGCGGCGGGCGGCGGGGTCCAGCGACTCGGTGCTGATCGAGGAGATCGGGGGCGCTGCCGGGGTCGTGGGAGACGGTTCGTCGGAGCAGGCGGCCAGCGGGCTGGCGCAGACAAAGGCGGCCGCGAGGGCTGCGCGGGTTCTCATGACAGCAAGTCCACCACAGGTTCCGCGCCGCCGCCCTCGCGACCGCGAAGTGTTCAATATGTTCGCGGGACAACAGGTTTCGGCATGCCGAGCTGCTCCCACCCGGTGACGGTGATCAGCCTGCTACCGGGGTGAGGGTGGCTTCGATGTAGTGGATGGTGCCGTCGGGGACCACGAACTTCTCGGTGATCTCCACGGTGGCCATGCGCACGCCCGCCAGGCCCGCTTCGAGGAAGTAGTGGGTGGTCACGGTGTCGCCGGCTTCGGTCATGGTGAGGTCGCGAATGTTCTGGATGGTCAGGTTGAACACGCTGGTGTTGAGTTCGTGGCTGAGTTGGGGGCCGGAGAAGCCGGTTTGCAGGCCCATCTCCACGCGGGTGGCGTGGGGGGCGAACGGGACCGCGCTGGCGTCGTGGGAGACCAGGGCGTCGAGGTAGGTGCGGGCGACTGCTTGGCGCGGGGTGTCGGAGGGGGTCACCTGGGCCGCGGCGGTGCTGGTGCCCAGTGTTAGCAGCAGTGCTGCGGTGGCGGTGAGGGGTAACAAACGCATGAGTGACGATAGTGCTTTGTGGTACGGCAGTACGCAACTCGCACAACGCAATCCGGGGCCGGGACCCCGGATTGCGTGCCGATTCTAGGGCGACTCCCGGAGGACCGCGGCGATCGTTGCCAGGGCGTGGTCTTCGGTCATTCGCCAATGTGTCGCTGCCACTGGGTGATTGCGCACGGGGGCGGTGGTGGCGTCGGTCCATGACGAGGCGCCGATCGTCGCGGTCGGGTCGTCTTCCGCGGCGGTGAAATAGGTGATGGTGCCGTCGAAACGGCGGGGGTGGTAGGCGGCGTCCAGAGCCACCGAGGTGATGGCCGCGTTGACGATGCGGTCGATGCGCGAGGGGTCCAGCGAGGCCTGAGGGGCCGACAGTTCGCACAGGGTGCGCGCGAGTTGGTGGGCGTCGAGGGGTTCGTCGGAATCCGCGCCGGCGAATCCGCCGAGCAGGTCGGCGGTGGTCACCGTGCTGTCGGTGGTGGACGCCGGTGCCGCCGAGGACAAGGTGCTGTCGAGCATGGCCAGCAGCGCTACCTCTTCGCCGTCTTCCTGCAGTTGCACGGCCATGGCGTGGGCGATGACGCCGCCCAGTGACCAGCCCAGCAGGTGGTACGGGCCCTCGGGTTGCACGGCGCGCAGGTGCTTGAGGTACAGCAGCGCCCACTGTTCGATCGAATCGGGCAGGGGGTCGGTCGAACTCAAAGCCGGGGACTGCAGGCCGTACAGGGGGCGGTCCAGGTAGGCGGCCAAGCCGCTGAAGGACCAGGCGATGCCGCTGATCGGGTGGATGCAGAACAGGGGTTCGCCGGTGCCGGTGGGGCGCAGCGGGAGCAGGATGTCGAACGCGGCGTCGGGGCCCGCGCTTTGGGCGCCGTTGGCACGCAGGGCTGCGATGATGCCCGCGGGGGTGGGGGCGGTGAAGATCCAGGTGACCGGGATGGTCGCGGCGGTGGCGGTGCCGAGTTGGGTGGACAGGCGGGTGGCGCTCAGGGACGTGCCGCCGAGTTCGAAGAAGTGGTCGTCCATGCCGACGCGGTCCAGGTGTAGGACGTCGGCGAAGATGTCGCAGACCGTGTGCTCGATGGCCGACTCCGGGGCGCGGTACGTGCGGGTGGCGAGTTCAGGGGTGGGCAGCGCGCCGCGGTCGAGTTTGCCGGAGCTGGTCAGCGGGATCTCGTCGATGACCATGATCGTGGTCGGGACCATGTAGTCGGGCAGCGCTTGGGCGGCCCACAGCCCCACCGTGTCCACGTTGACTTCGTGGCCGTGCTCGGCGAGCAAGTAGGACACCAAAATTGTTGTCCCCGACTCGAGTTCGTGGCCCATGGTGACTGCGAAGCCGACGTCGGGATGCGAGGTCAGCACGGAGTCGATCTCTTCGAGCTCGATGCGGTGGCCACGGATCTTGAGCTGGAAGTCGGTGCGACCCCGGTATTCGAGTTCACCGTTGTCGTTCCACACGGCAAGGTCGCCGGTGCGGTACATCCGGGTGCCGGGGGCGAAGGGGTTGGCGACGAAGCGGTCCGCGGTGAGTTCGGGGAGGGCGAGGTAGCCGGTGGCCAGCTGAACGCCTGCCAGGTACAGCTCGCCGGGAACCCCGACGGGGACCGGGCGCAGTCGCGCGTCCAGCACGTAGACCTGACTGTTCCAGACCGGGGCGCCGATCGGGATGGTCGTGGTGTCGGCGGCGTTCACCCGGTGGTTGGTGATCGAGACCGCGGCCTCGGTCGGGCCGTACACGTTGAACAGTGTGGTGTCGGGTGCGGCGGCTTCGAATCGGCGGGCGAGCGCGACCGGCAGCGCCTCGCCGATGGCCAGGACGCGACGCAACGACGGGGGCAGCTGATCGGTCAGCAGGGCGTCCAGCATCGAGGGCACCACGTTCGCGGTGGTGACTTCTTCGCGGCGGATCAGGTCGAGGAGGTAGGCGGGGTCGCGGTGGCCGTCGGGTGCGGCGATGACCAGGCGACCACCGCAGACTGCCGGTGACCAGAACTCCCAGACAGACACGTCGAAGGTGGCGGGTGTCTTCAGGACGACGGAATCGTCCGCGGTGAGCTCGAATTCAGCTGCCCACCAGCGCATTTGGTTGACGATCGCCGCGTGCGACACCGCCACACCCTTGGGCCGCCCGGTGGAACCCGACGTGAAGATCACGTAGGCGGTGTTCGCGGGGCGCAGGGGTGAGCGACGGTCGCGGTCGGTGATCGGGGCGGCACTGTGCGCCCACAGGTTCACCTGGTCGATGCACACCACGGGTGCGCTGTCGGTGGCGGTGAAACCGGTGTCGGTGTTGGACAGCACCAGCAGTGGTGCGGCGGTGTCGAGGATGTACTGGGTGCGTGCGGCGGGCTGGTCGGGGTCGATCGGGACGTAGGCGCCACCGGCGGTGCTGACCGCGTACATCGCGATGACCAGGTCCACCGAGCGTCGGATCGCCAGTGCCACCCGGGTTTCGGGGCCGACGCCTGCGGCGATCAGGTGGCGGGCCAGGCGGTTTACCCGGGCGTCGACGTCGGCGTAGGTCAGGCGGGCACCGTGCGCGACCAGCGCTTCGGCGTCGGGTGCCGCGGCGACGGTGGCGTCCAGCAGTGACACCAGGGTGGTGTTCGGATCTGCTTGGCGCGCAGTGTGATTCCAGGTGTGCAGGATCTGGGTTCGTTCGGCGGGGGCGAGCAGGTCGATGGTGTGCAGGGGTGCGCTGGGGTCGGTGATCACCGCGGTGAGCAGGCGGGTGAGGCGGTCCAGGAAGCCTGCGACGGTGGCGGCGTCGAACAGGTCGGTGGCGTAGGTGCAGTAGCCGGTGATGCCGGCGGGGGCGCCGTCGGCGGTGTACCGGTCGGCCAGGATCAGGTGCAGGTCGAACTGGGACAGTTCGCGGTCCAGTTCCACCGAGGACACGCTCATGCCGGGCAGATCCATGTTGACTTCGGCCAGGTTCTGGAACGACAGGCCGACCTGGAACAGGGGGTGGCGTGCGGTGGAGCGGGCGGGGTTGAGGACTTCCACCAGGCGTTCGAACGGGATGTCGGCGTGGGCGAAGGCCTGCAGGTCGGTGTCGCGCTGGCGGGCCAGCTGCTGGGCGAAGCTCGCGTCGCCGTCGACTCGGGTGCGGAACACCAGGGTGTTGACGAACATGCCGATCAGGTCGTCCAGGACCGCTTCGCCGCGGCCCGCGGTGGGGGTGCCGATGGCGATGTCGGTGGTGCCAGACAGTTGGGCCAGCACCACGGCCAGGGCGGTGTGCACGGCCATGAACAGGGTCGCGCCGTGGGTGCGCGACAGTTCGGTCAGCGCGGCGTGGGTGGGGGTGTCGATGGTGAACGGGACGCGGCCGCCCGCGTAGGACTGGATCGCGGGGCGGGGGCGGTCGCGGGGCAGTTCGAGCTGGTCGGGCAGGTCGGCCAGGGCGGTGCGCCAGTAGGCGAGTTGGGTGGCGGCCATGGAGGCCGGGTCGGTTTCGTCGCCCAGCAGGGTTTGCTGCCACAGGGCGTAGTCGGCGTACTGGACCGGCAGGGGCGCCCAGGTCGGGGTGTGTCCTTGGGCGCGGGCCGTGTACGCGATGACCAGGTCGCGGGTCAGGGGGCCGCCGGAGAAGCCGTCGCCTGCGATGTGGTGTACGGCCATGGCGAGGACGTATTCGTCGGGGGCCAGTTCGAACAGGGTCGCACGTAGCGGGACTTCGGCGGTGACGTCGAAGTCGGTCGACACCAGTTGCGCAACAGCGAGTTTCATCGCGTCGCTGGTGGCAGCTTGGGTGGGGTCGTCGGAGATGTCGTGCCACGTGACGGTTCGGCCGGAGTCCTCGGTGATGCCGTGGGCAGAGGCCACGTTCAGCACCGGGACGTCGGGGTGGTCAAGCGGCAGGACCACCTGTGCGGGTGCGTGGTCGACGGCCGGGTAGACCGTGCGCAGGATCTCGTGGCGGGCAACGAGATCGGTGAAGGCCTGCTGCATGGCGGTGGGGTTCAGGGCGCCGGACAGGCGCAGGACGACGGGGATGTTGTAGGCGGCGGTGCCGGTGTCGAAGCGGTTGAGGAACCACATGCGCTGCTGCGCGGGCGACAGCGGGATCTGGGCCGGGCGCGGTTGGGAGCGCAGGGCGGGGCGGCCGACGGCGCGGGTCAGACCGGCGATCTCGACCGCGCATTCGGCGACGGTGGGGGCGGCGAACAGGACTCGCACGGGGACTCGGATGTCGACTGCGGCGCTCAGGCGGGCGGTCAGGCGGGTGGCCAGCAGGGAGTTGCCGCCCAGGTCGAAGAAGTTGTCGTCGGCGCCCACGCGTTCGGCACCGAGAACCTCGGCGAACACGTCGGCGACCGCGCGTTCCAGGCCCGGCGCGGGTTCGCGGTAGGTGCGGGTGGCGAATTCCGGTGCGGGCAGGGCGTTTCGGTCGATCTTGCCCGCGGACGACAGGGGGATGCGGTCGAGCACGACGATCGCGGCGGGGACCATGTGCGGGGGCAGCATCGACGACGACCAGCGGGTCAGCGCGCCGGGGTCGATGTCGCGGCCGGTCACATACGACACCAGCGCGGTTTCCCCGGCGGGGTTCTGCGTGCCGACCGTGAGCGCGAAACTCACCTGCGGGTGGCGCGCCAGCACGGCGTCGATCTCGCCGGGTTCGATGCGGTAGCCGCGGATCTTGAGCTGGAAGTCGGTGCGGCCCAGGTATTCCAGCTCGTAGGTGTCGCCGTTGACCCAGCGCACGAGGTCGCCGGTGCGGTACATGCGTTCGCCGGGTGGTGCCCACGGGCAGGCGACGAAACGGTCAGCGGTGGCGGCACTGCGGCCACGGTAGCCGCGGGCCAACGCGGGGCCTGCCAGGTACAGCTCGCCCGACACACCCACGGGAACCGGGTGCAGGCGGGCGTCCAGGACGACCGCGCGCATACCGGGCACGGGGCGGCCGATGGTGACGCGGTCGCCTGCGCGCAGGGTGGCGTAGGTGGCGCCGATGGTGGCCTCGGTGGGGCCGTAGCCGTTGAGGAAGGCGCGGCCGGGCTGCCAGGTGGCCAGCAGGTCGGCGGTGGTGGCTTCGCCGCCCGCGGACACACACTGCAGGTCCGGCAGGGACTGCGGGTCCAGGGTGCTGAGCAGGGCGGGGGTGATGATCGTGTGGGTGACCTGCTCGGTGGTCAGCAGGTCGTGCAGGTCGGTGCCGCCCAGGGTGTCGGGCGGGGCGATGACCAGGGTGGCGCCGTGGTGGAAGGCGGTGCTGATCTCCTCGATGGACTGGTCGAAGCTGGGCGAGCACACGTGCAACATGCGGTGGTCGTGGCGCAGGCGCATCAGGGCCGCGGAGTGCGCGACCAGTGCGCCCAGGCCGGTGTGGGTGACCGTGACGCCCTTGGGGACGCCGGTGGTGCCGGAGGTGTAGATCATGTACGCGGTGTTGTCGCGGCGCAGCGGGGCGCGGCGGTCCCTGTCGTGCACCGGGGTCGAGGGGGTGGTGGCGATGCAGGCCTCGACAGCCGGGTCGTCCAGGATCAGCCAGCGCACGGATGCGGGCAGGTCGTTCGCTTGCGCGGTGACGGTGAGGCCGATGGTGGCGTCGGAGTCGGCGAGCATGTGGCGGACGCGGTCGGCGGGGTAGTTCGGGTCCACGGGCAGGTAGACGCCGCCCGCTTTGGCGATGGCCCACAGCGACAGGATCGATGCGTAGGAGCGGGGGGTGGCCGAGGCTACGACTGTTTCCGGGCCGATGCCCTCGGCGATCAGGACGCGGGCCAGTCGGGAGGAGTCGGCGTCGAGGGTGCCGTAGGTGTAGTCGATGCCGTTGTCGCGCACCGCGATTCGGTGCTGGCCGAAACCGGTGCCGCGGACCAGCAGGGCCGGAAGGGTGCCGATGGTCGTGGATTGCGGGGTGTCGCCCAGGTAGGTCAGGAAGGTGTGTTCGGCGTGGTCGCTCAGGGGCAGGTCGCCGGTAGGGGTGTGGGGATGTGCGGTGATGGTGGTGAGCAGGCGGACCAGGCGTTTGCCGAAGGTGTCGGCCGTGTGGTCGTCGAAAAGGGTTCGGGCGAAAGTCATTTCGATCGACATGGCCGATTTGGCCTCGAGCACCGACACGGTGAGGTCGCTGGAGTCGGTCGCTGGGTCGCGGTGTCCGAACTCGAGGCAGACCTGTGCCAGGGAGTCCACGCCGAGCAGGTGGGCCAGGTCGGTGAAGGGGATGCCCGCGTGGGCGACTGCCCGGGTTTCGGTGTGGTGTGCGTGCGCGAGCAGGTCGGCGAAGGGTTCGGTGGGGTCGATGGTGTTGCGTAGCACCAGGTCTGGGTTCGAGGTGGCGATCACGATGTCGTCGGAAGCGGTCAGTCGCGCCAGCAGCACCGACAGGGCGGCGCGGACCACGGTCGACAGGTGCACGTTCGCGGTGTCGGCGAGGTGGAGCAGGTCGCGGTGCAGGGTCGGCGAGATCGCGAACCGGGCGTGCCCGGACGTGGTGGCGTGGGGCTCGGTGGGCAGGGCCGGCGGGGCGGGCAGGTCGGCCAGGGTGGTGCGCCAGTAGCGGGATCGGGTGATCGGGTCGGTGGGGGCGGCGAGCTGGGCGGTGATGGTGCTCGCGGGGGTGGTCGGGGTGGCGGTGAGGGCGTCCAGGGCGGTGCGCAGGCGGTCGGTGATCGCTTGGGCGACGGTGTCGGAGACCAGGTCGCGGCGGTATTTGATCTGGACCTGGGTGCGGGCGCCGAGGAAGACCAGCACGGTGAGCGGGTAGTGGGTGTGGTCGGCGCCCTGCAGGTCGTCGATGGACAAACCGTCCAGGGCGCCGCCTGCCTGCTGCAGGCCTTCCACGTCGACGGGGTAGGACTCGAACGCCAGCATCGTGTCGAACAGTTCACCCAGGCCGGCCACGCGCTGGATCGCGCCCAGGCCTAGGTGGTGGTGATCCAGCAGCGACGCCTGTTCGGCTTGGACGGTGCGGATCAGGTCGCCGACGGTGTCGGTGGGTGTGAGGCGCACGCGCACCGGGACCGCGTCGACGAACAGGCCGATCATGTCGCCCACACCGTCCAACTGCGGCGGGCGGCCGGACACGGTGGCACCGAACACGATGTCGTCGCGGCCCGACGTCGCGGCCACGACCAGGCCCCAGGCGGTCTGGAACACGGTGTTGGGGGTGACCTCGGCGGCGGTGGCGAACGCGGTCAGTTGCGCGGTGTGGGCGGCGTCGAACTCGAACTCGCACAGGCCGAAACCGGTGTCGGTGGCGCGCGGCCAGGTCAGTTCGGGGGCCAGCACGGTCGGCTCCACGTCGGTCAAGAATTCGGACCAGGCCTGTTCGGCAGCGGTGCGGTCCTGGCGGGTGAGCCACTCGAGGTAGTCGCGGTACGGGCGCACCGGGGGCAGCACGGTCGCGTCGCCGTGGGTGGCGTACAGGACCAACATTTCCTTCATCAGCAACGGCATGGACCAGCCGTCGAGCAGGATGTGGTGGCCGGTCAGCACGAGATGGTTGCGGCCGGAACCGGTGGTGTACACGGTGAAACGCAGCAGCGGGGCGACGGTGGGGTCGAAGCCTGCTTGCTGGTCGGCGGCCAGCAGGGCGGGCAGGTCACTGTCGTCGGCTTCCACGATGTGGAAGGGGGCTTCGACGGCGTCGGCGACCAGTTGGACGGGGGTGCCGTCGGGGGCGGTGACGAAGGCCGAGCGCAGGTTGGCGTGGCGGTGCAGCACGGTGGCGGCGGCGCTGCGCAGGCGGTCGGTGTCCAGGTCACCGGTCATGTCGACCATGAGCTGGATGACGTAGGCGGCCACCGATTCGTCGAGCATGTCGCCCAGGGCCAGCAGGGAGTTCTGCAGCGGGGACAGCGGCAGGACATCGGACAGGCCGGGGTACTGCTGGCGCCAGGTGTTGAGGTCGTGTTGCGAAACCTGTACCAGCGCAACGTCGGACGGGGTCAGACCGCCCGCGCAGGGGTGTAGGGTGTGGTCGGCCAACGCGGTGAGCCAGGCGGTCCAGTCATCGGCCAGTTCCTGCACGTCGGACTCGGTGAGGATGCCGGTGGCGTAGCGGAAGTTGGCCTGCAGTTGCAGACCGGTGTCGGTGGTGACCGCGATCGCGTTGATGTCCAGCACGGTGTGCGCGGGCAGGTCGGGGTCGTAGTCGACCTCGATGTCACCCAGGTCCGCGGTGGGCAGCCACGCGGTGTCGTCGGTGGGTGCGGTGCCCGTGGTCGCGCGGCCCAGGTAGTTGAAGCCGATTTGACCGACATTGCCCGACAACAGGTTTCGGGTTTCATGGTTGCGGCGCAGCAGACCGAAACCGATGCCGCTATCGGGGACCGACAGCAGCTGTTCCTTGACGGTGCGCACCGTGGTGGCCAGGGCTTCGTCGTCGAAGGTCGCCGGGTTGATGGCCGACAGGTCCAGGGCTACGGGGTAGACGGTGGTGAACCAGCCCACCGTGCGGGTCAGGTCGGCGCCGGGGACGGCGTCTTCCTGACGGCCGTGGCCTTCCAGACGCAGGCGCAACGTGGGGGCGTCGATGCCGCGACGGGCCCGCCACACGCGCACCGCCAGGGCCAACGCGGCCAGCAGCGGGTGGTCCGCGCCTGCCCGGTACTGGGCGGGCAGGGTGGTGAGCAGCGGTTCGGTGAGGTCGGCGGGGATCTGCACCGTCAGCGACCGCATCGTCGCCTCGGTGTCGAGGGAACTGTCGACCCCGCGGGTGCCCAGCAGCGAGTCGGGGGTGGACAGGACCTGCTGCCAGTGGGCGAGTTCGGCGGTGCGGTCGGCGGTGGTCAGGCCGTGCGCCCAGCGACGGAACGAGGTGCCGGTCGGGGGCAGGGTGATCTGCTGGCCCGCGGCATGCTGGGACCAGGCGATGATCAAGTCGGGCAACAGGATTCGCCAGGACACACCGTCGATGACGTAGTGGTGCGCGGCTACGGCCAGGATGTCGCGGGCATTCTGCCTGCGGATCCAGGTGAAGGCGATCATGCGGGCTTGCGCGGGATCCAGGGCGGACAGGGCCGAATCCATGGCCGCGGTGCCGATTCGGGTCAGGTCATCGGCGTTGCCGGGGGACGCGTCGACTTCGGTGACCAGGGCGTTCACGTCGATCGCGTGCGGGGGCAGGACCTCGAGCTGCCAGTCGTCGCCGACTGCACGCAGGCGCGAGCGGAGCATGTCGTGGTGGCGCAGGACCGCGGTGAGAACGGTGATCAGGCCCGCGCGGTCGATGTCGTCGGGCAGGGCCAGGACCATGGTCTGTGCGAAGCGGTCGCTGGAACCGGTGGTCAGGAAATCGGCCAGGACCGGGGTCAGCGGGATTTCGCCGATGCCGCGGCCGGGCAGTTCCGCCAACACGGGGGTGTCCGGGCTGTCGATGGCGGCGATCTCGGAAAGCCTTGCCACAGTGCGATGTTCGAATACGTCGCGGGTGGTGAACACGATGCCCGCGGCGCGCGCGAGGGAGACCAGCTGGATCGACAGGATGCTGTCGCCACCGATCGCGAAGAAGGAGTCGTTCACGCCCACCGATTCCACGCCCAGGACTCGGGCGAACAGGTCGGCCAGGCGGGTTTGCATCGCGCCCGTGGGGGCGGCGGCGGGTGCGGTCACGGTGACCGGTTCGGGCAGGGCGTTGCGGTCGAGTTTGCCGTTGGAGGTCAGGGGCAGGGCGTACAGGACCACGATCGCGGACGGGACCGCGTGGGCGGCCAGACGTTGCGTGGCGTACTCGGTCAGCGCGGTGGGGTCGGGCGTATGGGGTTGCGCGGCAAGCACATACGACACCAGGGTGGTCGAACCGGCGGCGGTCTTGCGTCCCACCGTCACCGCGAAATCCACGGATTCGTGGCTTGCCAGTACGGCGTCGATCTCGCCGGGTTCGATGCGGAAGCCGCGGACCTTGAGCTGGGTGTCCGCGCGACCCAGGTAGTCGATCTCGCCGGTGCTGCGCACGCGCACGAGGTCGCCGGTGCGATACATGCGGGTGCCGGGGGCGCCCCACGGGTCGGGGAGGAAGCGGGCCGCGGTGGTGACGGGCTGGTTGCGGTAGCCGCGAGCCAGGGCGGTGCCGGTGAGGTAGAGCTCGCCGGTGACACCGTGCGGAACCGGGTTGAGGCGGGTGTCCAGGATCATGGCGTGCGTGCCCTGGACGGGGTTGCCGATCGTGATCGGTTGTCCGGCAGTCAGTTCGGCGTACGAGGAGATGATGGTGGTTTCGGTGGGGCCGTAACCGTTGAGGTAGCGGCGGCCGGGCTGCCACTTCGCCAGCAGTTCCGGGGTGGTCACGTCGCCGCCGACCGACAGCGATTCCAGGGCGTCCAGGCCGGTGGGGTCCAGAGTGCCCAGGACTGCGGGGGTGATGATGGCGTGGGTGACGGACTCCGCAGCTAGGAGGTCCGCGAGGTCGACGCCGCCTGCGATGTCGGCGGGGACCACGACCAGGGTGGCGCCGGTGGAGAACGCGCACAGCCACTCGAGCACGGACGGGTCGAACCACGGGGAGCAGATGTGCAGGAAGCGGTGGTCGGACTCGAGGTGGTAGCGGCGGACTGCCTCGTCTACCAGGGGTGCCAGGCCGGTGTGGGTCACGGTGACGCCCTTGGGCAGGCCCGTGGAACCGGAGGTGTAGATGGTGTAGGCCGGGTGGTCCGCCTTCAGCGGGGCGAGGCGGTCCGCGTCGGTGATCGGGGTGGTGGGGTGTGCGGTGCGGTCGAGGTCGGCCAGGGTCAGCCAGGTCAGGTCATCGGGCAGGTCTGCCAGGTGGGCGGGGGCGGTGATGCCCAGTGCCGCACCGGAATCGGTGACCAGGTGCTGGAGGCGGTGTGCGGGGTTGCGCGGGTCCATCGGCACGTACACGCCACCGGCTGCGGCGATGGCGAGGGCGGCGATGACCATGTCGGCCGAACGTGGAAGGGCAACCGCGACAGCGACTTCGGGGCCTACGCCGCGGGCGATGAGTTCGCGGGCGTAGCGGGCGGTCTGCTCGGAGAGTTCGCCGTAGGTGATCGAGTGGCCCTCGTGACGGAGGGCGATGCGGTCGGGGCCCAGTTCGGTGCCGCGGGCGACCAGGTCGGGGAACAGGGCGTGGTCAAGGTGGGGGTGCTCGGTGCGTGCGGTGAGGGTTTGTTGTTCGGTGGTGCTGAGGATCGGGAGGTCGCCGACGTGGGTGTGTGGGTGGTCGATGACGGCGGTGAGTACGCGGATCAGGCGCTGCGCGAAAACCGCGACCGTTTCTTCGTCGAAGAGGGCGCTGGCGTAAGTGAATTCGGCGTCGATACTCGTCGAAGATCGAGCACCGCGGTCATCGCTGTGGCGTTGTTGATCATCGGCGTTGCCCGACTCCTGAAGTGCGGCGATCTCTTCGCCGAACGGCGACGGAATACGCAGTGACAGAACGAGATCGCGGTCGACCGCGTCGGTGTTCGGGTATGTTCCGGTCGCCATCGCGAACCGCATCTGCTCAGGAGAGTCCACGGTGAAGATCGCGCGACGCGAACCATCACGCGCGAAAGCCTGACGTGCGCCTGCGGTGGCGTCGGCGATCAGGTCCTCGACACTGCCCGAAACACAGAGTCGCAGCATGAGATTCGTGTCCGGGAACTGGGGGCACGGAACGTCGATGGCGATGTCGTCGGTGCCCGACAGTCGGGCGATCAGCACCGCGAACGCCGTGTGCACCAGACTGAAAACGGTGGTGTCGCGGGTCTCGGCGAAGTCGCACATGCGCTGGTGGAGATCGGCGGGAATCTCGAAAGCGATTCCGGCGTCAGCCTTTACGGCCGTTGTGGGCCGGGGGCGGTCGGCCGGGAGGTTCAGGTCTTGGGGCAGGTCGGTGAGCACGGCGCGCCAGTAGGCGGACTCCGCGATCGGGTCGTTGCGCTGATCCAGGGTGCGCTGGAATTGGGCGGGGGTGTGGTCCGGTGTGTGGACCAGGGTGTCCAGGACGGTGCGCAGACGCTGGGCCAGCGCTTGCGCGATGCTCGGGTCGATCAGGTCGAGGCGGTACTGCACGCCGACGCGAATCCCCTCGCCCACCTCGACACCGACCGCCACCGGGTAATGCGTGGCGTTGGCCGCCTTCACGTCGACGATCTCGAGGCCGTCGATCGAACCGTGGGCGCGCTGCATTCCCTCGGTGTCCACGGGGTACGACTCGTACGCCATGAGCGTGTCGAACAGCTCGCCCGCGTTCGCGGCCCGCTGGATCTCGGCCAGACCCAAGTGGTGGCCGTCGAGCAGGGCGATCTGTTCGGACTGCAGCTGCGACAACAGGTTTCGCAACGGTGCGGACCGGTCGTAGTGCACTCGCACGGGAATGGTGTTGGCGAACAGCCCGACCATGCCATCGACACCGTCCAGTTGCGGCGGACGGCCCGACACCACGGCACCGAACACGACGTCGTCGCGGCCGACCGCGCCGGCCAACACCAGACCCCAGGCCGCTTGGAACAGGGTGTTGACGGTGACGTCGTTGGCGGCAGCGGCGGTTGCGAGCTCGTGGGCCTGCTCCGGGGACAGGTCGATCGCGCACATGCCGTGACCGTCGGCCAGCTCGGTCGGGGGTGTGACGGCGGCGGTGAGAACGGTGGGCTGGTGGCCCGACAGGGCTTCGCGCCACTTCCGCAACGCCGCGGAGCGGTCCTGGTCGGCCAGCCACGCGAGGTAGTCGCGGTAGGGGCGCACGCGCGGAAGGACCGCGGCCGCACCGTCGGTGGCGTAGCAGATGAGCAGTTCCTGCATCAGCAACGGCATCGACCAGCCGTCGACCAGCAGGTGGTGCGCGGTCAACACCAGGTGCATGCCGTCGGGGCGACGGAACAGGGTGAAGCGCAGCAGCGGCGGGGTGGTCAGGTCGAAACCGATGCGCGCTTCCGCGGCCAGGAATTCCATCGCGTCGCGGCCGTCGGTGTCCACGATCTGCCAAGGGACGGTGACCTTTTCGGCGACGAAGCCGACCGGGGTACCCGCGGCCGAGGTGCCGAAGGACGTGCGCAGGATCGCGTGGCGGTTCAGTACGGCCTGGGCTGCGCGGCGCAGACGGTCGGTGTCGACGTCGCCTGCCAGCTCGACGGCCAGTTGGACCAGGTACGGGTCGGCCGGGGAGACCTGGGCGAGGAACATCAGACCCAGCTGCAACGGCGCCAGCGGCAGCACATCGCTCAGGCTGGGGCGTTCGCTGTGCCAGGTGTCCAGTTCTTTCTGGGTGACCTGCACGAGGGGGACGTCGGCGGGGGACAGTCCGCCCGCTGCCGGGTCGCGCAGATGGTCGGCCAGGATCGTCAGAGCCGCGGTCCAGCAGTCGGCCAGTTCGCGTACCGACTGCTCGTCGATGATCTCCGACGCGTACGAGAACGACGCGCGCAGTTGCAGGCCGGCGTCGGTGCTGGTCGCCAAAGCGTTGATGTCGACGACGGCGGCAGCGGGCAGGGCCGGGTCCTGCTCGGCGGCCGGCTCGCCCCATTCGGCGGTGGGCAGCCAGCTGACGTCGGAATTCGCGACATCGCCCGCCGAGATGCGGCCGAGGTAGTTGAAGCCGACCTGGCCGAGCGGGCCCGCGAGCTGCGGGGCCGACTCCGGGTCCAGGTGGCGCAGCATGCCGAAGCCGATGCCCTTGTGCGGCACCGCGCGCAGCTGTTCCTTGACGGCCTTGACCGCGGCGGCCGTGGCCGAACCGCCGTGCCAGACGGCGTCGTTGTCGACTTCGCTCAGGTCCAGCGCGACGGGGTACATGCTGGTGAACCAGCCGACCGTGCGGGTCAGGTCGGCGCCGTCGAGCGCGGACTGTTCGCGGCCGTGGCCTTCCAGACGGACACGGGTCGCGGGGGCGTCGATGCCGCGACGCGACCGCCACGTGCGCACCGCCATGGCCAACGCGGCCAGCAGACCGTCTTCGGCGCCCGCGCGGTACAGCGCGGGCAGGTCGGTCAATACCGCCTCGGTGACGTCGGCGGGGACCTCGACGCTGATGGTGCGCACCGTCGACGCGGTGTCGGTGGCGTCGAGCGGGCGGTCACCCAGCAGCGGGTCGGGCACGGCCAAGGTGGCCTGCCAGTGGTCGAGCTCGTCGCGCCTGGCCGTCGCCTCGTCGGTCAGCCCGTGCGCCCAGCGCCGGAACGAGGTGCCCACCGGCGGCAGCACGACCCGTTGACCGTGCTGTGCCCACGCTGCGACCAAGTCCGACAACAGGATTCGCCAGGACACACCGTCGATCGCGGCGTGGTTGGCCGCCACGACCAGGCCGTGCGGGCCGTTCTCGCGGGCGAGCCAGGCGAAACCGATCATCCGGTAGGCCTGCGGGTCCAGCGAGGCCAGTACCGAATCCATTGCGGTGTCGGCGAATTCGTCGAGGTTGCTGTCGGCGGGGACGTCGATGCGGGTGAGCAGGGTGTTCACGTCCACCGCGCCCGGCGGCAGGGTGTGCAGCTGCCACTGTCCGTCGACCTGGCGCAGGCTCGCACGCAGCATGTCGTGGTGATCGATCACCGCGGTCAGGGTGTCCACCAACGCATTGCGGTCGATGTCGGCGGGCAGGGTCAGCACCATCTGCTGGGTGAATCGGCTGAACACGCGACCGCCGGCCACCGATGCCGCCAACACCGGCGTCAGCGGCATCTCGCCCACGCCACCGCCGGGCAGCTCGGCCAGGGTCGGAGCGGACTCCGCACCCAACACCGCCACCCGCGCCAAACCGGCGACGGTGCGGTGTTCGAACACCGCCTGCGGGGTGAACGAGATGCCGGCATTGCGCGCCCGCGACACCAGCTGGATCGACAAAATGCTGTCGCCACCGGCAGCGAAGAACGAATCCTCGGCACCGATCTGCTCCACACCCAGGATCTGCGTGAACAATTCGGCGATCGCGATCTCGACCGGACCCTCGGGCGCGCGCGAACCGACCGCACCGAAAACCGGTGTGGGCAGGGCGTTTCGGTCGAGTTTGCCGTTGGGGGTCAGCGGGATCTCGTCCAGGGTCATCAGGACGGTCGGGACCATGTGGGCGGGCAGGGACGTGCCCACGAAACGGGCGACGTCATCGGAGTCGACCGAAACACCGTCCCGGGCAAGCACATACGACACCAACACCGTCGCGCCCGAATCGGCTTTCGCCCCCAGGGTGACCGCGTACTCGATGTCGGGGTGAGTGGTGAGCACGGCGTCGATCTCGCCCAGTTCCACCCGGAAACCACGGATCTTCACCTGGAAATCGGAGCGGCCCAGGTACTCGAAATCGCCGTCGGGAGTGCGCCGAACCAGGTCACCGGTTCGATACATGCGCGACCCGGCACCTGCCAGCGGCGAGGCGACGAAACGTTCCGCGGTCAGACCGGGTCGACCCTGGTAACTCTGGGCCAGCGCGGGACCCGACAGATACAGCTCACCCGCCACACCCGTGGGAACCGGGCGCAAACGCGAATCCAGCACCGCCGCACCCACTCCGGTGAAGGCCGCACCGATGGTGATCGGCGCACCCGGCAGCAGTTCGGTGGTGCCGGTGGCCAAGATGGTGGCCTCGGTCGGACCGTAACCGTTGAAGAACGCGCGACCTTCCGCCCACCGGTCGACCAGGGTCGGGCCGAACGCGTCGCCCGCCACCACGACAACCCGCAGGTCGTCCAGGTCGTGCGCGTCCACCGACTCCAGCGCCGCCGGAGTGATCAACATGTGGGTCACGCGTTCGCGGCGCAACAGGTCGGCCAGTTCGTGGCCACCGAACACCGTCGACGGCGAAACCACCAGCGTGGCACCGGAATTGAACGTCAGCAGCAGCTCGAGCACGGACACGTCGAAGTTCGGGGAGCACACGTGCAGGACACGGTCGTCGGGGCCGACCGAATAGCGTTCCCTGGCCGCGGCGACCAGCGCGCCCAAGCCGGTGTGGGTGACGACCACGCCCTTGGGACGGCCCGTGGAGCCCGAGGTGTAGATGACATAGGCCGGATGCTGATCGGTCAGCGGGCGGACGCGATCGAGGTAGGAGATCGGGTGCGTGGGGTGCGTGGCGATGCGGTCGTGGTGGGCGTCGATTTCCAGCCACTCGACGGAATCGCCCAGCTTCTCGCGGTGCGCGGTGACCGTGAGTCCCAGGATCGTGCCGGAATCCTCGAGCAGGTACGCGATGCGCTCCGCGGGCAATGCCGGGTCGACGGGGACATACGCGGCACCGGTCTTGGCCACCGCCCAGATGGCGGCCACGGATTCGATCGAACGGGTGAAGCCCAGCGCGACGATGTCGCCGGGGCCGATCCCGCGCGCGAGCAGATCGCGAGCCAACTGGGACGAATACTCGTCGAGTTGGGTGTAGGTGAGCTCGCGACGGTCGCCGTCGACGGGGGAGAAGGACACGGCAATGGTGTCTGCCGCGGTGTCGACCGCGGCGGTGAGGAGTTGCGCGAAGAGGGGAGTGCTCGACTTCCGATTGCCTCGACTACGCGGCGTTCGGCGAACTTCACCCATTGCGGTACAACATCCTTCACGTGTCCTGCCCACAGCTCTGCGATTGACCCACGAACCCTGTCGGATTCGGTCTACCGGGGGCGGACCAGTGTCGAACAAGCACGAAAGAGTCGAATATCGGGGCGTTCGGCGACCATGACACCACAAGTCACCATCTTGTGACCACATGACCAGTTCGTTTTGCGACGTCAGGACCGATTCGACCAGAAATTTGTGCGGATGGCACAATCTTGTCAACGGTTTTTGTTCAACGGACGGAGATGGCCTTGGCGGCCTACGGATCGCTGGTGTGGGTCGGCCAGGCACTGGGGCCACTGACCGGCCCGATCACCGACGACCTCATCCGGGTCACCGAGCAGATGATCCCGCTCAACGACATCGCCGCGGACCTGGCCGACATGCGCGCCGCCAGCATCGCGGAAAACGTAGTCGCCGTGCAGTACGTCCTGGCCAACGGCATCGACCCCGCCACCGTCACCCCACCCGCCGGCGCCGCCGCCTACGCACAACGCCTGGCACGGCGCGGCGTGCCGCTCACGGTGCTGCTGCGCGCCTACGGGCTGGGCCAGTACCGGATCCTCGACGCGGCCATCGGACTGATCCTGGCCATCCCCGGCCCCGAACAACCCGCCCGCATCGCGGAACTGCTCCGATTCGCGGGCACCTACCTCGACCGACTCAACTCGTCGATGGGTCGCATCTACGAAACCGAACGCGACCGGTGGCTCAGCAGTCGCCAGGCGGCCCGGCAACAGTGGATCGCACGGTTGCTCGACGGCGGTGACGTCGACATCCAGGCCGCCGAAGAAGTGCTGGAATACCGCCTCGACCAGCACCATCGCGCCGCCGAAGTCTGGGCCACGGTCACCGGCACCGACGCCGGGCGCGCGCTCGAGCAGGCGCGACAACTACTGGCCGCGGCCATGCGGACCGGCGGCACCGAATTGGTGGCAGCGTCGGGCGATCGCGCCATGTGCCTCTGGTTTCCCACCGACCGGCCATTGGCCGTCGACGAACTCACCGAATACCTCGACGCCGCCGGACTGCCCGTGCGCGTCGCTGTCGGCCCCGCGGACCACGGCCTGCCAGGGTTTCGTCGATCCGCCCGCAGTGCGGCACGCGCCAAAGCACTGGCCGTCGCGGCGGGGGAGTCCGCGCCCACCGTCGTGGCCTACGACGCTGTCGCGCCGTTCGCCCTGCTCGCCGACGACCCGGACGAACTGGCGGCGCTGGTCCACCGCGTCCTGGGCCCACTGGCCGGCGACGGCGCCAAAGTCGCCCTCCTGCGCGACACGCTCGAGGTGTTCCTGGCCGAAGGCGGCAGCTACGCCCGCACCGCCCGCGTGCTCGACGTCCACCGCAACACCGTCCAATACCGCATCCAACAGGTCACCGGCCGCTACGGAATCGCGGCCGACACCGACACGTTCGAACTGCGGTTCGCGCTGGGTGTGTGCCGCTGGCACGCGGTGACTCGGGCAATCTGAATCCGCGCGGTTTGTGCTTTTCGCACAGCGACGCCAGGGTCCCCGCTACCCGACTGGCAGTCGATTACCCGTCGGCATTCGTCCAAAACCCATGCAACTCATCGACTTCAGTGACGCCTGCAACACTCGGTCCGAAACCTGACAGGCCGGGGGAGTCGGACTACAGCGGGTCCAGACGGGTGCGCAGCAGGCAGAACTCATTGCCCTCGGGATCGGTCAGGACGTGCCAGTGCGCCGTGCCGGGTTGGCCTACGTCGGCAGGCTTCGCGCCCAGCGCGAGCAGGCGTTCCAGTTCGGCGTCCTGGTCGCGGTCGGTGGGGTTCACGTCGATGTGCAAACGGACCTTGCCCTCGCGGGGGTCGGTGGTCGGGGCGAACAGCAGAGTGGGTTGTGGGCCGCCGAAACCTGTTCCGGCCGGACCTATTTCGATGTAGCCCTCGTCGTCCCGATCGAGTTCGACATAGCCCAGAACCTGACACCAGAAGGCGGCCAGCAGATCGGGGTCGGCGCAGTTGATGACGAGTTCGCTGAATCGGCAAGCCATGGGTCGCGAGTATGCCAGCAGATCTATCCCGCGCGCAGGGGGACGGTCGGGCGTAGAGTTGATAAATCGAGGCGACAGGAGTTGACGATGTCCGTACGCGTCAGACCAGCGATAGTTCGGACTGCCGCAATCGCGGCGGTCCTGGGTGCAGGCACGCTGTTCGGCGCCGCCGGTCAAGCAGCCGCCGAGGTCGAACCCGGCACTTATACGTCCACGACACTGTCGTCCGGCGTCGTGCTCCTGCAACGCGAGGGGCGCGTCGAGGGTGGGGAACTGGTCCTGATCGGGCGTTACCCGATCCATTCGACGCCCACCGGCGGTTACGTCGATCTGTTTCCCGGCCACCGAGTCGAACTGATCAGCGACGGACACGGCGGGTACACAGGCCCGGCGTATCTGGGTGGAGTGGTGATCGGCTCCATCGCACTGACACCCCGCTGACCGCTCGATACATCCGCACAGTCAGCGCGGTTGAGTGAACATGCCGTCGAGCACCGCACGCAGCTCGGTGTGGGCGGCTGCCAGGGCCTTCTCGCGTGAACGTGACGCGGCCACGAACATCGCGAGCTCGTTGAGCCCACCCAGCAGCAGATGCGCGAGCACCTTCGGGTTGTGTGCCGGGAGCAGTTCGCCCTGCTCGTGTGCCGCGACCAGCAAGTTCTTGACCAAGCCGAGCGAGCGTCCACCATCGATCTCGCGCCAGCGTGCCCAGCCCAGAGCGGCGGGAGCTTCCACGAACAGGATCTGACGGGTGCGCTCGTCGGCCAGCTGATCGACGAAAGCGTGGCTGACCGCCCGCACCCGTTCCACCGGTGAGCCTGTCAGCGCATGGGCCGAGAGAATGTCGACCAGGCCGTGATCGACTTCGCCGAAACAGGCCTCCATCAACCCGACCATGCCGCCGAAGTGGTGATATAGCGCTCCCCGGGTGACACCGGCGGCCTCGCAGACTTGCGCGGTCGTCACCTCGGCGAAGCCGCGCTCGGCGAACAACGCGGTGCCGACCGCGATCAGCTTCGCCCGAGTCTGTGCTGCGCCTGCTTCGCGAACCGTGGGCATCTTGCCTTCTCTCGATTGATGACATACACATTGTATGTGACATACAGTTTGTGTGTGCGAGCGAGGGAGTACCGGCAATGCTGAAGATGAAGTCCACCTGCGAAACGTGTACGGCGCCGTTGCGTGACGACGCCGAAGTGTTCATCTGCAGTTACGAGTGCACGTACTGTTCGACCTGCTCGGCGGGTCATGGGGTGTGCCCGAATTGTGCGGGGGAGCTGGTCCGGCGGCCGCGACGGACCACCGGCGTCGCTGAGATCGCACGGCGGGCACCGGCCCGACTGCGCCGCAAGGTCTGGGGGACCGGCCGATGAAGGTGATGTCGTTGCCCAACGGTGCAGATTTCAGCCGACCGCCGGTGGGCTGATCTGCCACTCGGCGGGCACCGAGGTGATCATCGGAGACGCTTACGGCGGGTGCCCGATGGTGGTGCGGTTCGCGCCGAGCGAGCGGCAGTGGCTGTTCTCGAATCCGGACCTGATCGAATTGCAAAGGGTGCTGGGCAAATACGTCTACCGATGAACAGTGCCGGACTACTTGACATAATGTGCATTATCGGCGTTTGAAGGCGGCCTGTCGGGAGGGGTTTTGCGTGTTTTGCGGTGTGTGCCGCGTTGCATGGTCTGCTGAAACGGCTCCCGGATCGCTGCCTGCGCGAGTTCGTTCGTGCGAGAACTTCTTCGCGGTGTGCGATTGTTGGCGTTTCACGATGCGGGACGGATTCGAGGAATTCCGGCAGATTCGCGGGTTTGACGATTACTCGACGATTACTGGCGATTCCTACTGAATGTCATTAGTCGCTGATTCGAGCCCGCACTCAGGGCCGATTGTGTTTTCGATACTCCGCAGTGGCACTCCCCTCCACTTCCCCCAGTACCTACTTTCGTCACAGTGACGAAAGTATTGATAGTGCCTGGATGCACGGAATCGCCGGATATGCGGCGATTCCGTGCCAGCGGAGGAATCAGGCGGGAACGGGAATGAGGCGACGGGATTCGTCGGCCTTTTCCGAACTGGTTTCGGGTGCGTTGTCCGCGTCGGCGGTGAGGTATTTGTCGGGCAGGGACAGTTTCGCGATGGTGCGCAGGGTCAGGCCGTATTGGCGGACCAAGCTGCCCGTGGTGTAGGGCAGGCGGTATTCGGCTGCCAGTTTACGGACCTCGCGTTGAATTTCGGGGAGGCGATTGCTGGGCAGGTCCGGGAACAGGTGGTGTTCGATCTGGTGGCTGAGGGTGCCGGTGAGAATACGCATGACCGGACCGACGTCGATATTGGCGCTGCCCAGGTACTGGCGCAGATACCATTCGCCGCGGGTTTCGCCTTCGAGATCGCGTTTGGTGAACTTCTCCGCACCGTCGGGGAAATGCCCGCAGAACGTGACGATCTGCTCCCACACGTTCTTGGTGAGATTGGCGGTGATGTTGGCGCGCATCGTCGATTTCCAGTTCCGCCTGGACAGCGCCGGGAACACGACATAATCCTTGAGCAGTTGCTTGCCGGCCTTCTCGACGATTTCGTCACGGGCGCGCAGGAACTCTTTCTTGTCCTTCTTGCCTGCCAGCACCCGCGGGATCTCCAGGTGATACACGCACATTCCCAACTCGTACAACAACGACACCGGGACCAGGTACACGAAATTGCCCAGGTGGTACGGGCGCCAGCGACGGTCACGGGTGATGCGCAGCAGTCCGTAACCTTCGTCGGGATCCATACCGAGCACGTTGGTGAATACGTGGTGCCGGTAGTTGTGCGCTTCTTTCCAGTGCGCAGCGGGCATGGAATGGTCCCATTCCCAGGTGGTGGAATGGATTTCCGGGTCGTTCATCCAATCCCACTGGCCGTGCATGACATTGTGCCCGATTTCCATGTTCTCGAGCACCTTGGACAGGGTGAGCAGGCCTGTCCCCCACCACCAACTGCTTTTGCGGCCGGAGTCCAGCAGCACCAGTCGAGCGGCGATCTCGCACGCGCGCTGCACGCGGATCATTGTCTTGATGTATTTCGCGTCGCGCTCGCCCAAGCTGGATTCGATCTGTTCGCGCAGCGCGTCCAGGCGCTTCCCGAACTCTTCGATGTCGGCGGGCGAGAGGTGCGTGTACGCCTCGACGTCAGATATAGCCATGTGCTGTGTTCAACCCCTGTTCTGGTGCCGCGCGCCGGGCGCGGTCCTGGTGAGGATACGAACCAGGGGGTTTGGTGCGGTGCTGAGTGCGGAAATTCGTGAGACGTAACAGGTGGGGTCCAGGATTACGGTATAAAGTCCAGACTTTCCGGGCCCGGACGGCTACGGGGCGGGTGCCGAATGCTTCGCGCCGAGGCGGTCCATCCCGCGCAGATCGTAGGCGTTGGTGGCGGCCGCGCCGAGGGTCAGGCCGATCGCCAGGCCTGCCAGGGTCATCCACAGGCCCTGCGCCATTCCTGCCTCGAGATGGCCGTCGAAGAACAGGATCGCGCGCACGGCCAGGTAGATCTGGTGCATGGGTTCGAAGGAGGCCATGTCCGCGATCCAGCGCGGGGTGGCTTCCAGGGGGATGGTGCCCGACGAGGACGGGATGCCGAGCACCACGAACACGATGAGGTTGATCATCAGGCCCGCAGTGCCGAAGGCGGCCATCACCGACAGGCCGGTGATCGCGATGGCGGCGATGGCCAACGCGCCGTAGAGGAACAGCATCAGCGGGCGTTCGATCGACATGTTCAGCAGCAGTCCGATGCCGAGGAACACCGCCGACGCGATCGGTGCGCTGATCGCGGCGATCGCCCACTTGATGAGCAGGGTGCGTGCCCGGCTGATCGGGGCGCGGGCGGTGTTCTTGTGCCAGGGGCCGTATTCGGCGGGGATGAAACCCAGCGAGGCGTCGACCAGCGAGTTGATCATCATCGCGCCGCTGAAGCCGACGATCAGCAGGACCAGGGTGTAGAAGAACGCGGCCAAGCCTTGGCCGGTGCCTTCGGGTAGCGGGTGGTACGGGGTGACCACGACGTCGATCGGCTGAGTGAGCTGCAGTTGGGCCGCCCCGCTGAGTGGGGTGGTGCCGATCGCGGCTTCGACCTGGTCGGTGAGTTGGGTGCCCACGGTGGTGTTGACCTGCGTCATGGCCTGGTCTGCGATGGTGCTCATGATCTGTGCGGCAAGGGTTCCCGCGCGGGGGTTGGTCAGCACGGAGATGATCGGCTGTTCGATCTGGCCGGGTACCACCGACGCGGTGCCGAGGATGGCCACGCGTTTGGTGAAGTCGCCGGGGATGACGATGGCGCCGTACACCTCACCGTTGCGCAGCTGCCGTTGGGCTTCGTTGAGGCCGACTTCGCGCAGGTCGATCTTGTCGGCGGGGATGTTGTCGTGCAGCGCGGCGGTGATCTGTCCGCCGATATCGGCGGGTTTGCCTGCGACGGTGTCGCCGACGTCCTGGTTGACCAGTGCGATCGGGAAGTCGTGCAGGTGTTTCTCGGGGTCGGCGGTGTAGCCGAGGTACATGGTGCCCAGCAGTGCGGCGAGGACGGCGACCAGGGTGATCGGGGCCAGCCACTCTCGCAGGGGCATGGTGCGGGTGCGCGCGGTGTTGTCAGTCATGGCGTTCGCCAATGTAGTCAGTGACTACAAAGTAGTCAACGCAAACATTTGCGGCGGCGTCGGATATCCTGCTCTCACCATGTCCCTGCACACGCCCTACCACCACGGAGACCTGCGCGCCGCCCTGCTGACCAGCGCCGAGGCGACGCTGCGCGAGGTCGGTGTGGACGGGCTGTCATTGCGTCAGCTGGCCCGCGACACCGGTGTGAGCCACGCGGCACCGAGCCGGCACTTCCGGGACAAACAGGCATTACTGGACGCGCTGGCTGTCACTGGGCTGTATCGCCTCGGCGCCTGCTTCGAGCAGACCGTGATCGAAGGACCGATCACCACACGCCTGCGCACCGTGGCCCGCGCCTACCTGCGTTTCGCCGTCGACAACCTCGAGCTGCTGCCCCTGATGTTCGCGCGCAGGAACTCCCCTTCGGCCGACATCCAGGCAGCGGTCGACCGGGCCTTCGCGGTCCCGATCGCGTTGATCGCGGATGGCCAAGCGGCGGGCGAGATCGTTTCGGGCGACCCTCGACGCCTCGGTGTCACCGCGCTCGCGGCACTGCAGGGCCTGGCCACGTTCGTGGGCTCCGGTTACACCGCCGACTACGACTCCGAACAACTACTGGACGACCTGGTCGACCACCTGACGCTGGGCCTACTCCCCCGCTGACTACTCCCCCGCGCGTGTACTCGCCCGTCTCCCACACCCGCAAGCTCGGTGACGTTGCAACCGCACGTCGCTCGAGCGCCAGTTCGCTCACGCGCGGCACGTCTTCGCGCTGGTGGGTACGGTGGGGATCGTTCGGGCCGAACGTTTGTCATGTGTACCAATCCGAAAGTCGACAGACGAAAGGAACCACTCCATGGCGCAGAGCACTCCGATTCAGGTGGAGAAGTATCTCGGGGGAGTCAACTATCCCGTCGGCCGCGACACCCTGGTCGCCACCGCCGAACAGCATTCGGCACCCGGCCCGGTCATCAGCGCCCTGCAGAGCTTGCCTGACGAGCAGTTCGCAAGCCCCATCCAAGTGAGTGAAGCCATCGGCTGATAGCCGAGCTGTCCCGCGCCGTAGTGGATCTTGCGCTACGGCGCGGGTGCTGGGGAACATTCACGAAGGGTTGTCGGGCCAGTTCTTTTCCATCCACTGGTCCGGTTTGGGGTGCGGGGCGAAGCCGTAGGGGCGGTATAGGTCGTGGGCGTCGCCGGTGGCCAGGGCCATGCGGCGTAGGCCCCAGGTATCCGCGTCGGCCATGATGCGGTCGAGTAGAAGTTTTCCGACACCTTTTCCGCGGTGGGCGCGGTCGACGTAGACGTCGGACAGCCACGCGAAGGTGGTGCGGTCGGTGACCAGGCGGGCGAACGCGATCTGGGTGCCGTTGTCGAAAACGCTGTAGGGCAGGGAGTTCTCGACCAGGCGTTGGACGCGTTCGCGGCTGCGGCCCATGGCCCAGTAGGCGTCGGTGGACAGGCGGTGGTGCAGCCAGTCGAGGTCGACGGTGGTGGGGTCGGTGGAGATTTCTGGCATCGGTTCAGAGTAGTCAGCCGAGAAACCCGAGCAGGGCCTCGACTACCGCGTGGGGCTGTTCTTCGGGGAGGTAGTGGCCGCAGTCGGCGATCTCGACGACGGTGACGTCGGTTCCTTTGGCGGGCATGAGGCTTCGCAGGTAGTCGTAGTTGCTCTTGTCTCCGCCGAGGGCCAGGATCGGTGCCGCGACACGGGCGTAGCCGCGTTGGTCGGCGATGTCTCGACCGAAGGTGCGGTACCAGCTGTTGCCGGCGCGGATCGCGTCGGCGCCGGAGTAGGCGTTGGCGTAGACCTGGCGTGAGCGTTCGTCGATGGCGGTCGGGACCTCGGCTTGGCGGTCGAACAGCCAGTCGACCAGCAGGCGCATGCGGCCGTCGCCGAGCAGCAGTTCCGGCAGGCTTTGAACCTGGTTGAACGCGAACCACCACAGATACGAGCGGGCACCGGCTTCGATCATCGAATTCACGTGCTGGTCCGGTTCGGGAAGCAGGCCGAACTGTTGCCAGCCTTCGTCGGGGTGCGGCACGTCGAGCAGCGCGATCTTGTCGGTGGCGTCGGAGTGGTTGGCCGCGTACGCGTACGCCACCATCGCGCCGATGTCGTGTCCGACGATGCTCGCCGATTCCCAGCCCAGATGGGCGACCAGTGCGCGGATGTCGGCGGCCATGGTCTTCTTGTCGTAGCCATCGACCGGCTTGTCCGACCCGCCCATGCCGCGCAGGTCGACAGCGATCACCCGGTACCGGCGGGCCAGTGCGGGCATCACCTTGTGCCACTGCCACCACGTCTGCGGCCAGCCGCCCAGCAACAGCAGCGGCGCCCCCGCACCACCGGCGACATAGTGCAGCCGGACACCGTTGACTTCGGCGGAATGACTGGTGAATCCGGCCTCGAGCGAGGCAGCCAAGGCGGCGTCGGACAATGTTTCGGTTGCGGTGGTGTCGGTCATGATGACGTCCTCACTCAATCGTTCGACCGTACGAATAATTCGTACCATCGTCGATACGAGATACTCGTACAATCACACCGCGGATGTCAAATGACCGTACGAAGACCACGTACAGTGAGGGGATGGCCGATCTGTACCACCCCGAGACCCGCGCCATCCAGCTCGTCGACGTGCTCGGCGCACTCGGACATCCGGTGCGGATGGAGATCATCCGCGCGCTGGCCGATGGCGAGGAACGTTTCTGCGGCGAAATCCTGCCCGCCGAACCGAAATCCAGCCTCACCCACCACTGGCGGGCGTTGCGCGAAGCGGGTGTCATCCACCAACGGCGAGCAGGCCGCAAGTTCTACATCACCCTGCGCCGCGCCGACCTCGACACCAGGTTCCCCGGCCTGCTCGACCTCACTTTCGCCGAACCGACCGGGTTCGACAAGCCTGACTCGAAGTAGATCGACTCAGTGATGAGGCGGCCGGGCTCAATTCGGGCCCGGCCGCGCTGCACTCAGGCGCCCACGTACTCGGCGAGGTGCTGACCGGTGAGGGTGGAGCGGGCCTTGACGAGGTCGGCGGGGGTGCCTTCAAAGACGATCTGGCCGCCGTCGTGGCCTGCACCGGGGCCCAGGTCGATGATCCAGTCGGCGTGGGCCATCACGGCCTGGTGGTGTTCGACGACGATGACGGATTTGCCTGCTTCGACGAGGCGGTCGAGCAGGCCCAGCAGTTGTTCGACGTCGGCCAGGTGCAGGCCGGTGGTGGGTTCGTCGAGGATGTAGGTGCCGCCCTTGTCGGACATGTGGGTGGCCAGTTTCAGGCGTTGGCGTTCGCCGCCGGACAGGGTGGTCAGTGGCTGGCCGATGGTGAGGTAGCCAAGGCCGACTTCGCTGAGGTGGGTGAGGATCTTGTGGGCGGCGGGGGTGCGGGCTTCGCCTTCGCCGAAGAAGTCGCGGGCCTCCTCCACCGGCATGGACAGCACGTCGCTGATGTTCTTGCCCGCGAAGCGCAGTTCGAGCACGTCGGCTTGGAAGCGTTTGCCCTCACATACTTCGCAGCGGGTTTCCACGCCGGCCATCATGGCCAGGTCGGTGTAGACCACGCCTGCACCGTTGCAGTTGGGGCAGGCGCCTTCGGAGTTGGCGCTGAACAGGGCGGGTTTGGCGCCGGTGGCCTTGGCGAAGGCTTTGCGGATGTGGTCGAGCAGGCCGGTGTAGGTGGCGGGGTTGGAGCGGCGGGAGCCCTTGATGGGGGCCTGGTCGATGGAGATGACCCCCTCGTCGATGGGGATCGAGCCGTGCACCAGCGAGCTCTTGCCCGAACCCGCGACGCCGGTGATCGCGACGAGCACACCCAGCGGGATGTCGACGTCGACCTTGTTCAGGTTGTTGGCGACCGCGCCGCGAATCTTCAACGCGCCATTGGGCTTTCGCACGGAGTCCTTGACCGCCGCACGGTCGTCGAAGTGGCGGCCGGTCACGGTGTCGCTGTTGCGCAAACCGTCGACGGTGCCTTCGAAGCAGATGGTGCCGCCCTTGGAACCCGCGGCGGGGCCGATGTCGACGATGTGGTCGGCGATGGCGATGGTCTCGGGCTTGTGTTCGACCACCAGCACCGTGTTGCCCTTGTCGCGCAACCGCAGCAGCAGGCCGTTCATCCGCTGGATGTCGTGCGGGTGCAGGCCTGCGGTCGGCTCGTCGAACACGTAGGTGACGTCGGTGAGCGAGGAGCCCAGGTGGCGAATCATCTTCACGCGCTGGGCTTCACCGCCGGACAGCGTGCCCGAGGGGCGCGACAGCGACAGGTACCCCAGGCCGATCTCGACGAAGGAATCCAGGGTTTGGCGCAGGGACTCGAGCAGCGGGGCGACCGACGGGTCGTTGACGTCTTTGACCCATTCGGCCAGGTCGGTGATCTGCATGGCGCACGCGTCGGCGATGCTGAGGCCCTTGATCTTCGACGAGCGCGCGGCCTCGGACAGGCGGGTGCCGTCGCAGTCCGGGCAGGTGCCGAAGGTGACCGCTCGCTCGACGAACGCGCGCACGTGCGGCTGCAAGGACTCGATGTCCTTGGACAGCATCGACTTTCGCAGTTTCGGGATCAGGCCTTCGTAGGTGAGGTTGATGCCTTCGACCTTGACCTTGGTCGGCTCTTTGTACAGCAGGTCCGCGAGCTGCTTTTTGGTGTACTTCTTGATCGGCTTGGCCGGGTCGAAGAAGCCGGAACCTTTGAAGATGCGGCCCATCCAGCCGTCCATGCTGTAGCCGGGGATCTTGAACGGTCCGTCGTCCAGGGACAGGTTCTCGTCGTAGAGCTCGGTGAGGTCGATGTCGTTGATCTGCCCCTTGCCCTCGCAGGTGGGACACATGCCGCCGGTGATGGCGAAGCTGCGGCGTTCCTTGACCGTGACCCCGTTCTTCTCGATCTCGACCGCGCCCGCCCCGCTGACGGAGGCGACGTTGAACGAGAACGCCTGCGAGGACCCGATGTGCGGGTCGCCCAGGCGGCTGAACAGGATCCGCAGCATGGCGTTGGCGTCGGTGACGGTGCCCACGGTGGAGCGCGGGTTGGCACCCAGACGCGACTGGTCGACCAGGATCGCTGTGGTCAGTCCTTCGAGCACGTCGACGTCGGGACGGGCCTGGCTGGGCATGAAACCCTGCACGAACGCGCTGTAGGTTTCGTTGATCAGCCGCTGCGATTCCGCGGCGATGGTGCCGAACACCAGCGAGCTCTTCCCGGACCCCGACACCCCGGTGAAGACCGTGAGCCTGCGCTTGGGGATCTCGATGCTGACATCGCGCAGGTTGTTCACGCGCGCACCGTGCACGCGGATCAGATCATGGCTGTCCGCGGGCTCGATGGTCTTCTTGGCCGTGCTCATGGCTCTCCTTCGATGAGTCGACATCGCCGAATGTCGAATCTACCGCCGCAGCGGCTTACGTAGCCTGCCCGAAGTCGACTTCGGCGGTCGGCGTGACCGCGGCGGTGCGGCCGGGCGCCTGTTGGAACTGCCAGTACAGGTTGGTGTGGGCGATGACTTCCTCGGGTTTCGGTGCGCCCCACCGGGTTTTGTCGCCCGCGGTATGGGCATCGGCGACCAGCGTGACGTCGTAACCACGCGTGAAGGCACCGTGGATGGTGGAACGGACACACGCGTCGGACTCGGCGCCGGTGACGACCAGGTGCCCGGCCCCCACTGCGGCGAGCAGGCCCTCGAGCGGGGTGTCCTCGAACGAATCGCCGTAGCGCTTGGGGACCAGCGGTTCGGTGTCGGCGCGGACGAGCTCGGGGACGTAGCGCCACGGGTCGGTGCCTTCCACGAGTTCCTCGTCGGAATGCTGGATCCAGAGGACGGGGACATCGGCGGCGCGCGCCCGTCCGACCAGGGTGGCGATATTGGCCACGACCTCGTCGCGGCGCGGCGCTTCGTCGACGACACCGTTTTGGACGTCGACGACGAGCAGTGCGGTGTGGGGACGATCGGGCAGTGTGGTCATGGCGAATCCTCGGGGACGGTCAGAGCGGGCGCAGGACGACGATGCCGGGAACGGTGTGCAGGTAGTCGGTCAACGGGGTGTCGACAACCTGGTTGTTCGCGGCCAGCGACGAGGCGTTGCGGAAGACGGGGCCGGTGGGGGTTTGGACGATGATGCCGACGTGGGTGACGTCCAGGCCGGCATCGGGGGTGTAGGCGCCCAAGAAGTCGCCGGTGCGTAATGCTGCGCGCACTCCCCCGTCGACTGCTGCCGAGGGAATGTGCGTGACCGCGCGGTCGACCACGGGTACTCCCGGCAGGTACAGCCCGCCGTCCGCTTTCGCGTTGAGTTGTTTGGTGGTGGTGACCGCGGCGGGGCTCAGGCTCGCGGTGATGTCGGTGGCGGTACGCCGTTCCCTGGTGGCCCAGTCGGTGAAGAAGTGTTTGCGCTGGGCGAATTCGACGCGCCCGTCGATGTACCGGTCGGCGACGAGCTCGGTGACGAACTGGTCGCGGGTGCCGGCGCGGGAGGCGGCGTCGATGTAGTCGAGGAAGGTGAAGCAGTCCACCCGGCGCAGGTCGACGACGAGTTGTTCGGGTTGTGTCGCGGAGCCGACCAGCATGTTCGCGCCGTAGGGGGTGCCCAGTAACCGGGCCGACAGTCGGTCGATCAGTTCGGGTCTGCTCAGTCCCGCCGATTCCGCGCGCACGGCGAGTAATTCGTCGATCTTGCGGGCGGAGGTCTCGTCGATGAGAGCCGGGTTGGCCAGGGCGGGCGCACTCGCGCACAGCAGCGCGGCGAACACGAGCAAGATCCGGACGATGTTGCGCAAGACGCCTCCAGCTGGCCACGGTGGATCGGGTGCGAGTGAGGTCCACCGTAGCCGAGGCCTCCGACACGAAACGCTTGTCACCGCACGGCCTGCCCGGCGATCGCCACCAGGTGCGTCGGCAGTGGCAGCGTCGAAACGGTGATGCGCAATGTTCGCGAACGGTCTCGGAACGACCGATCGGGGCATTGTTCGCGTATCGTTTTCGCAGGTAGTCCGTGTTCGCGGCGAGTTCGCGAAGGGGTTGCTCCCCGGGTGTCGTGGATGTGGTGGCGTACAGACAACAAACCGTGGCCCGTCCGGCGGAAGGGAAGCCGAAATGCGTGCGTTGACAGTGATTCCCATGCAGAAGCAGACATTGCGGGTGGAGGATGTACCCGATCCGGTCGTTGGTCCCGACGAGTTGCTCGTCGACGGGATCTCGCTGGGGATCTGTGGCACCGACCGCGATATCGCGGAGGGCAACTACGGCTGGCTGCCGCCGGGCAAGTCGCGGATGGTGCTGGGGCACGAGTCGTTGGGGCGGGTGAAGACGGCGCCTGCGGGTAGCAAGTTCGCGCCGGGCGATCTGGTGGTGGGGATCGTGCGCAGGCCCGACCCGGTGCCGTGTGGTGCGTGTGCGCGCGGGGAATGGGACATGTGCCGCAACGGCATGTATGTCGAGCGCGGGATCAAGGAGATCGACGGGTACGGGTCGACGCAGTGGTCGGTGCGGCAGGATTTCGCGGTGAAGCTGGACCCGTCGTTGGAGAAGGTCGGGGTGTTGTTGGAGCCGACCACGGTGGTGGCCAAGGCGTGGGATCAGATCGAGAAGATCAACCAGCGGGCCTGGTTCGAACCGCGCAAGGTGCTGGTCACCGGTGCGGGGCCGATCGGTTTGCTGGCGGCGTTGCTGGGTCAGCTGCGCGGGATGGACGTGCATGTTCTCGACCGCACCACCGGCGGGATCAAGGAGGAACTGGTCCAGTCGCTGGGCGCCACCTTCCATACCGGTACCGCGGCTGCGGTGGCCACCGCGATCAGCCCCGACATCGTGATCGAGGCGACCGGTGCGCCCGCGGTGGCGTTGCAGGCGATGGAGATCAACAATCCCGCCGTGATCATCTGTTTGACCGGGGTGTCCACGCCCGGTGTCGACAGTGAGGTCGATGTGGGCGGGCTCAACCGCAATATCGTGCTCGACAACGCGGTGGTGTTCGGTTCGGTGAACGCCAACCGCCACCACTACGAGCAGGGCGCGGCGGCGCTGGCCAAAGCCGATGAGACCTGGCTGGAACGGTTGATCACCCGGCGGCTGCCGTTGGAGCGGGCCCTGGAAGCGTTCGATCCCGGTACCGGCTCCGATATCAAGGTCGTTATCGACCTGGCCTGAGTGGGAAGTGGTTGTCCGCGACGGTCATTGCGCCGTCGCGGACCCCGGGACCGCGCACCCGTCGGGGCCGCAGGTGTCGCCGTCGGCGAGCAGTTGCGGGCCGGGCCGGTCGTTCCAGGCGGTGGTGAGAGCCTGGGTGAACATTTCTGGCGGTTGCGCGCCTGAAACAGCGTATTTGCCGTCGAACACGAAGAACGGGACACCGTTGGCGCCCAGCGCGGCAGCTTCGGCTTCATCGCGGCGGACCGCGTCGGCGTAGGCATCGGGGTCGGCCAGCACCGCCCGCACGGAGTTCTCGTCCAGGCCGGCGCGCACGGCCAGCGCGACAAGACGTTCGGTGTCGCCGAATACCGGTTCGGGTTCGGCGAAGTTGCCCTCGTAGAGCGCGTCGAGCATGGCTTCCTGTTTGCCCTGGTCCAGGGCGTAGTGCAGGAGTCGGTGCATGTCGAAACTGTTGCCCATGTCGCGACCGGACGTCTGATACGGCAGCCCCATCGCGGCGGCCTGCGCGCCGATCCCGCGTTCGTTGGCCGCGGCCTGGTCGACGGTGATGCCGTATTTCGCGGCGATCGCCGGGACGACCGGGCCCGAGGAGCCCGGCGGCAGGGTCGGATCGAGTTCGAACGACTTGTGCACCACCTGCACGTCGTCACGGTGTGGGAAGTCGGCCAGCGCCTCTTCGAAGCGGGCTTTGCCCAGGTAGCAGAAGGGGCAATTGATGTCGGTCCAAACCTCTACTGTCGTCATGCTGGCCTCTTTCGACGGGAGACGCCGGATTCGAGCTGATCATGGGCAACCATGGGCAATGTTACCGGGGACAGGAGTGGGGCGGGTGGAGCGCGAACGAGCGCGGGGGTGGGTGGCGATGCATGAAGGGTTGGCCGGGCCACGGTCACTGGGTGGATTGTGGGCGGTTCGGCACGCGCAGAGCGAAGCCAACGCGTGGTACGCCGATCCGGCCACCGAACAGCGGCCGATGCGCGGCACCGATTCCGCGGTGGAACTGACCGCGCACGGGCAGTGGCAAGCGGAATGCCTGGGCGACTGGTTAGCGGGGTTGGCCAGTGCGCAGCGGCCGACGCTGGTCGTGTGCTCCCCCTACTTACGCACCAGGGTCACCTGGGCGGTGATGGCCGAAACCGCCGCGGCACGCAACCGGCACCTGCACCCCATTCGCACGCTGGTCGACGAACGACTACGCGACCGCGAGATGGGCGTGTTCGAACTGCACCCCTACCGGGCGATCCGACGGCGCGCACCCGAGGAGGCCGCTCGCCGTGAACAGGTCGGAAACTGGGTGTATCGCCCGCCCGGTGGCGAATCGCTGGCCGACGTGGCGATGCGCGTGCGCAGTTTCGTCGACGAGCTGGATGTGGTGGCCGCGGGTGAACAGGTGCTGGTGGTGACCCATGACGCGGTGGTGGTGTCGTTGCGGTACATCCTCGACGGACTCGGTGCGCCGGTACCGGATTCGCTCGAGCCGGTGCCCAACGCGTCGGTGTCGCAGTGGCGGCGCGAGGGTCCGCGGTTGGCGTTGAGGGTGTGGGGGTCGGTGGACCATCTGGGGTGAACACCCCCGGTGACGTGGGCGCGCGTGTCTCCCGGCAGGCCGCACACGGCCCACTACATTGGCGCTATGTCGAACCAAGGCGGGTCGAACCAGAGCGGGTCCGAACGTGGCGAAACGGACCTCAGCGGGTTGAAACCCAGCGGATCGCAGGAGATCGACTGCGCACGGAGTTGCGATGACCGGCATATCGAAGCCGCGCTCACCTTCCTGACCGAATTGGGCACCTCGACACTGGAATCCGGTTACGCCACCGAGGCCACCCTGCTGATCGTGGGTTCGTGCGCCGCGGCATGGGGGCTGCGGGATGTGTCGGTGTGCGGGGTCGGCCGGGTGGTGATCGTGCAGTGCAGCGACAACAACGGCAACACGATGTCGCGGCTGGCGGAAGCATCGACGTTGGACGCGTTCGACTGTGACCGGATGCGCCGCATCAAAGACGTCGCCCGCCAGACCGTGGTGGAGCAGCTGCATCCGAATACCGCGTGCGAGCGGTTGAAGGCGGCTAATGCTGGGCCGCAACCGTTTCCGTGGTGGTCGGTGCAGGCAGGCGGGGTGCTGTTGGCGTTCTGCATCTGCCTGCAGATCGGCGGCCACGCACTGGCCGCGGTACTGGCGGCGGGCACTCAGCTGGTGGTGAACCTGAGCGGCCGCTGGTTCGGAAAGCATGGTGTGCCAACGTTTTTCACCGTCGCGGTCCAAGCGGCGGGGGCGGGCGCGTTCGGTGGCTTGTTCCACGGCCTGGGTTGGCTGACGGTGGCGCAAGCGGCGACGGTGGTAGCCACCGCGTGGGTGCTCATCGCCCCACTGCCGCAACTGATGTCGACCGCGATCGACGTGGTCAGCTCCGACAGTCTGACCGCGCTGGCCAGAGCGCTGGGCGCGGCGTTGATCATCGGCGGGATCACGCTGGGCGGGTTGCTGATGTTGGCGCTGTCGTGGCGTTTCGATCTGGGCATCGCCGGTGATCCGACTCTGCCGCAGCTGCCGGTGTGGTTGGGCATCATTTTCGCGATCCTGGGCGCGATCGGCAACGCACTGTTCAATGTGGGCGGACGAAATCTGCTGGTGCCCGCGGCGGTGGCCGGTTTGGTGACCGCGTCGGTGAACCAGACCCTGATCCATGTCGGACACCTCCCGTCGGTGTGGGCGGGCCCGCTCGCGGCCGTGGTGCTGGGCTTCCTCGCCGCCGCGACCGCGAACTGGTTGCGGTTGCCGATGTCGGCATTGGCGCTGGTCGGGATCACCGGTGCGCTGCTGCCGGGTCTGATCGTGTGCCAGGGATTGATCCTGTCGGTGTACCAGGTGTCGGGGATCGGGTACTTCGTGCAGGCGGGCGCGGTGTGTGTGGCGTTGGGGATCGGCGCGAGCTTCGGGGTGTACCTGTGGTCGGTGCTGGCGCGCAGCCCGTGGGCGGCGTCCACGGACTAACTGGTCCGCGGGTGGGACAATGCCCCGGTGGATGTCGCGATCGGTTTGGTTGTCCTCATCGGCTCGGCGACCGCGTTGGCGGCGCTGGCACGACGCTTCGGGGTGTCGGAACCGCTGGTGCTGACGTTGGCCGGGGTGGCCGCGTCGTACCTGCCGATGGTCCCGCAGGTGCACCTCGAACCCGAGGTGGTGTTGCTGGGCCTACTCCCCCCGCTGCTGTACACCGCCGCCCTGCGCACCTCCCTGGTCGACTTCAAGGACAACCTGCGCACCATCGCGTCACTGTCGGTGGGATTGGTGCTGTTCAGCACGTTCGCGGTGGCCCTGGTGGTCTGGTGGCTGCTGCCGGTGCCGTTCGCCGCGGCGGTGGCCCTGGGCGCGGTGGTCGCTCCCCCGGACGCCGTCGCCGCGACCGCGGTGGCCCGGCGCACCGGCATGCCGCGCAGCATCGTGACCGTGCTCGAAGACGAGTCCCTGTTCAACGACGCGACCGCACTGGTGGCGCTGCGCAGTGCGATCGCGGCCATGGCCGGCGCGGTCACGGTGTGGCAGATCGGCGGCGATTTCCTGCTCGCCGCGGTCGGCGGCGCGGTGATCGGAGCCGTGATCGCCACGGCGTTGGCGTTGCTGCGCAGACGGATCACCGACCCGGTGCTGGACACCTCGGTGTCGCTGCTGGCCCCATTCGTGGCCTACCTGCCCGCCGAGCACTTCCACGCATCGGGCGTGATCGCGGTGGTGACGTGCGGGATGATCCTGGGCCACGGCGCGCAACGCTGGCAGGGGGCGGCGTCGCGGGTCGCGGAATCCACCAATTGGCGCACCATCCAGTTCATTCTGGAAAGCGCGGTGTTCTTGATCATCGGATTGCAGGTGCGCTGGATCGTCGAAGGTGCCTGGCACAGCGGGCTGGACCACCGCACACTGATCGTCACCGCGCTGGCCGTGCTGGCCGCGGTGATGGTGGCACGACCGATCTGGGTGTTCACACCGGTGTTGGTAGCGAGGATGTTCGGACGCACCACCGAACCGTTGAGTCATGCCGCGGTGGTGTCGTGGGCGGGGATGCGCGGGGTGGTGACCCTGGCCGCGGTGCTGTTGCTGCCCGATTCGACCCCGCAACTGCCGGTTTTGGAACTGCTGGCGTTGGTCGTGGTGGGTGGCACCCTGCTGGTGCAGGGCAGTTCGTTGCCTTGGCTGGTGCGGTTGCTGCGCTTGCGTGGGCCAAGCCGCGAGGAGGACGCGCTCGCGAAAGCCGATCTGCTGCAACAGGCTTCGACCGCGGGACTGGCCGAACTGGACCGGCAGATCGGTCCCGACACCCCCGAACCGGTGATCGCGTCGCTACGTCAACGGCTGATCTGGCGGTCCAACGCCGCCTGGGAACGCCTGGGCAGGCCCGAAGCGGAACTGGTGACACCGACCGCGGAGTACCGGCGGTTGCGGCTGGCGATGCTGGCCGCCGAACGCGACGCGGTGCTGAAAGTGCGGGACGCGGGTGCGGTGGATTACGAAGTGCTGCAGCATGTTCTGGCCCGTCTGGACCTCGAGGAGTCGATGATCGACCGCTTCGACGAAAACGACGACCAGCGTCGCACCGAACCGCTGTCGACCGCCGCCGGCGCGCAGGGGTGCGTGCATTTGGACGAGGCGCCGCTGGTGACGCCACCCGCTGGCGAGCTGGTGTGCCAGGCGTGCCTGGACGAGGGCTTGCGCTGGGTGCATCTGCGCATGTGCACCGCCTGCGGCAATATCGGCTGCTGCGAATCCTCGATCGGCGACCACGCCAGCGTCCACTACCGCGCCTCACAGCACCCGGTGATGCGCAGCGTGGAACCCGGCGAAGCGTGGCGCTGGTGCTACGTGGACCAACTACTGGGCTAGCGACCAGCGCTAACTGCGGTGCGAGTAGATCAACCGGGCGTACTCGGCGAGCAGGTGATCCAGCTCGGTGGACTCGCCCGCGGCGGCCAACTGCTGGTACCCGATGATCATCGCCATCCCGAATTCGGTGACCACCGTGGCGGTATCGGTATCGCCGACCACCCCGTCGATCACCCGATGCACCGTGCGCCGACGTGACTCGTCCACCCGCTTCACCGTCACGTGCACCGACTCGTCGTTGGCCGCCCACGCGCGCAGTGCCGCTTCGGCACCGTGCTCCAAACCGCTGGCCAACACCGACATCGCGCGCACATCGGCATCGGCGTCACCGTGACCCACATCCAGGGCACGCAACTCGACCATCTGCCGGTTCTCCCAATGCTCCAGCAGCGTGTCGACGAAGCCTTGCCAGGAACCGAAGTGGTGGTAGAACGAGCCGCTGGTCACGCCCAATCGGCGGCACAGCACACCGATGTTCAGACCTTTGAAGCCGAACTCGGCGAGCACCACCACCGCGGTGTCGTAGTACTGCTCCTTGGTGACCACTCGGGACATCGCGATGCCGTTCTGTTCGTGCGGGCAGGGGCCGAAGAATGCGAACAGTACCCCATCGTATCGAGCCTTCGCGCGAACGTAACATCGTCCACTCTGTGCCCGAACCGGCAACGCGGCTATCGAATTGTCAAGTGGCGGAACGAAATACGTGACCAGAGACCCGAAAGTGTGTCCGAATGGAATAACAGAGCGTGCGCTCTGTAAACTATTGTTCATGCCCAGACCGCGCACTCACGACCCGCAGACGGTCCTGGACGCCGCCGAGACCCTCGCCGCGCGTTCGGGACCCGCCGCTGTCACCGTGCGCGCGGTGGCCGCCGCTACCGGAGTATCCAATGGCGCGCTCTATCACACATTCGCGTCCCGACAGGAGGTGCTGGCACGCACCTGGTTACGCGCCGCGCACCGCTTTCTCGCCCTGCAGAGCGCCGACATCGACCGCGCCGTGCACGCCACCGACCACCCCGCCCGCGTCGACGCGGTCCTGGACGCCGCCGAAGCCCCCGCACGACTGGCCCGACACCACCCCGACTCCGCGCGGTTACTGCTGCAGATCGACCGCGCCGAACTGCTCGACGGCGACATCGCACCCGCGCTGGCCCAGGAGATCGCCGACACCGAAAAGGCCCTGCTCGCCGCGATCAACCGGCTCGCGCGCGCCCTGTGGGGTCGCGCGGACAAGCGCGGCGTCGCCACCGTCACCACCTGCCTGGTAGACCTGCCCACCGCGCTGCTGCTGCGCCGCGACCGCCTCACCGACCCCCTGGCCCGAGCCCAGCTGCGCGCCGCGGTGCGCGCCGTCCTCGACCTCGGTCCCCACTGAAGACCTCGGTCCCCACTGAAAAGGAAACCCCGTGCCCACACTGCGTCACCACGACACGATCGCCGTTCTCGACCTCGGCGACGGCGAGAACCGCTTCTCCCCCGACTACCTCACCGAACTACACACCCACCTGGACACCGTCGTCGAGGAAGGCGCGCACGCGCTGGTGACCACCGCTACCGGCAAGATCTGGTCCAACGGTTTGGACCTGGACTGGTTGCAGGCCAACAACGATCGCGCCGCGGAATACGTCGAAGCCGTGCACACCCTGTTCGCCCGCGTGCTGACCCTGCCCATGCCCACGGTCGCCGCGATCGGCGGCCACGCGTTCGGCGCCGGTGCGATGGTGGCCATGGCTCACGACTACCGGGTGATGCGCGCGGACCGCGGCTACTTCTGCTTCCCCGAGGCCGATATCCGCATCCCGTTCACCAACGGCATGGCCGCGCTCATCCAGGCCAAGGTGACCCCGAAAACCGCCATCGCGAGCATGACCACGGGCCGCCGCTTCGGTGGTGCGGACGCGTTGGCCGTGGATCTGGTCGACGCCATCGCCGGCGAAGGCGAAGTCGTCGACACCGCACTGGCTTTGGTGGCCCCGCTGGGCGGCAAGGATCAGCCGACGATGACCGCGATCAAATCGGTGATGTTCGCCGATGTCCTGGACGCCCTGCGCCGCGGCCGGGGCTGACACACTTCACGGCAACCGCGGACCCTTACCGAGGTAGATATCGCCCCGATCATCCCCTGCCCACCCACCCCCGGTGTAGTCCCCGAGCACGAAACACGCGTCGCAGAACTGCTTCCCGAACACCGTGAGGTAGATGCTGCGATACGAACTGATCGCACGCATCTTCACCGACTTGTACGCCGTCTGCGCCACCGGTTGCGCTTCGAGGAAGGCGTAACGGCGGAAGTCCGCGACCGGTTCGGTGGAGAACCGCACCAACCCCAGTCGACTCAGGTTGCCCAGGTAGTGGTGGTCGCGTTCGGGCAGTGCGCATCCGGCCATCGCGGCGATCATGTTGATCCCGTCGGCCAACCGCTGTGACCCGATCCCGAACAGGGCCTTGGTGCGAATGTCGATGGCGGGCTGGGGTCCTGCCACGGCGAGGAATCGCAGGATGCGGGCTTCGTCGGGGGTCAGGTCGTGCAGGATCGGCACGAACGACGGGTGCAGTTCGCGCGGTTGTTGGGCGCTGTCCCACCCTTCGGTGATCATCGCGTCGCCCATGGCTTTGAGGTCGGCGGCGTCGACGGTGATTTCGACCGGGCCGTAGACCCCGGTGGCGGTGCTGGTCAGGCCCAGTGCGCTCAGCGCGGTGCGGCGGATCAGGTCGACGCGTTCGTCGAAGATCTGCGACATCGGTTCGCCGGCGCGGATGTCGTGCACCAGGTCGGTGGCGGTGTGCACGGCGCCTTTGGTCAGCGATTCCACGATGTGTCGCACCGACGATCCGGCGATGCGCGCCAATCCGAGCAGGTCGGTGGGGATGCCGGGTTCGCGGTCGGGTGGCTGCTGCGACATGCGATCACGCTCCGAAGATCAGCAGATGCAGTGCGCCGATGAAGGCGCCGAGGATGCCGCCGTGCAGGTACAGCAGCCAGGCGTCCTGTTCGATGGCGGTGTACAGCATCTCGACGAATTCCTCGGGTGGCAGTTCGCGCAGTTTCTCGGTGGCCAGCCGGTCGACGCTGGCGGCGGTGGTCTGCGAGAACTCGACGTCGTCGACCAGCCACGGTTTCATCTCCGTGGCCAGGTTGGCGCCCGCGGTGGCCTGGATGGCGTCGAATTGTCGCGCGCCCACCGCGAGTCGGGTGACCGACCGCAACGGGCCGAGCACCCGGTCGATCTCGACTTTGAGGAAGTGCGCGATCACCGCCCTGGTCTTGTCACCGCTGGGCCCGTCGAGCAGTTGCTCGGTGACCACGTCCAGGGTGACGATCTGATAGCCGATCGCGTGCCCCAGATCGGCGGCGGCCTGGTGCTGGCGTTTGGCGAATTTCGCGACCCGCCACGGGTATTTGTAGCGCGGCTGCGGCACGGCGGGTTCGAACACGACCTTGATCGCGATGATGTTGACCAGCACCCCCACCGCGGCCCCACCGGCCAGCACCCACGCCCACGCGGGCAGGAAATGCAGGATGCCGTACAGCCAGCCGGGCAGGTGGATCAGTGCGGGAGTATCGCCGTGCGGGGTGCTGTAGTGCAGCAGCGACAACCACAGCGCCACGATCACCCCGAACGGAAAGCCCAGCACGCCACTGCGTGTCATGAACCGCAGTTCCGGCGCGCCGAGCCCGTAGATGACGTCTTTGAGCAGTTCGGGCCGTCGCCGCAGATAGCCGACCACCATCAGCTTCACGTCAAGGAGCTGGTCGATGTTCTCGCCGATGAAGTCGAACGCGCGGTCGGTGATCGCGGGCAGTTCGGATTCGACTCGGGTGTAGACGGCTTCGCGGGCGCGCGGGGGCATGTCGGCCCACAGTTGCGGGTGCTCGGTGGTCATGATCGAGTCGACCATCGACCGCACGTTCGGCAGCGCCGCGTGCGCCACCTGGGCGGAGATCTTGCGCGGATCCATCTGGTCGAAGAAGTCCTTGGCGGTGCCGATCTTGGCCACCGCGTTGTCGACCATGAGACTGGCCATTTTCTCCGAACGGGCCGGAATGAAACCTTGGAAGCCGAGAATGCCGCCGGGGGCGAAGGTGGGCAGGATCTGCACTTTGCGGGGCAGCAGCGGGAAGATCGCTTTCAGCCCGGGCACGTAGAAGCCGGTGAAACGGACCGGCGCGAACAGCATGATCACCCCGGTCCAGTTGGTGATCAGCCCGGCCAGGGCGCTGAAGATCGGGATGGTGATCATGTCGACCCAGAACTTGCTCAGACCGGTGGTTTTCTCCCAGTCCAGCAGGCCGAAGAAGCCCGCCGCGGTGATCTCAGCATTCATCCGGCGTCCACTCCGTTGTGTCCGAAAACGCGCGTAACGGTCATCATAGGGCAGTGATCAGGCAGGTTCCTTCGTTCGCGGCTAAACCGGAGCAACCGCTGGAATCAGGTCCACACGCGCCGTTCGCGCCAGGCTCGTTCGAACGGCAACCGCCACGAGCGCGGTGTCACCAGTTGGTGGATGGCGTTGGGGCCCCAGGACCCGGTGTCATAGTTGCGCACCGGTGGCGGGTCCTGCAGCAGCGGCGCGGAGATCTCCCACAGGCGTTCGATGCCCTCGGCGGTGGTGAACAGGGTGTGGTCGTTGCGCATCGCGTCGAGAATGAGACGTTCGTAGGCTTCCAACACGTCGCCGGCGCGGTCGGTTTCCTCGAGCGCGAACTGCAGGCTGAGCTTGTCCAGTTTCATGCCCACGCCGGGGCGTTTGCCGTAGAACGACAGCGACACCTTCGACGAATCGGCCAGGTCGAAGGTGAGATGGTCGGGTCCGTGCGCGCCGACTCCCGAGCCCGGCGGGAACATGCTCTGCGGCGGTTCCCGGAACGCGATGGAGATGATGCGCTGCCCCTGCGCCAGGTACTTGCCGGTGCGCAGGTAGAACGGCACGTCCGCCCACCGCCAGTTGTCGATCCCGCAGGCCAACGCCACGAAGGTCTCGGTGTCGGAGTCTGGGTCGACACCGGGTTCGTCGTGGTAGCCGCGCACCTGCCCGCGCACCACTTTGCGCGGGTCCAGCGGCAGCATCGACCGGAAGACCTTGTTCTTCTCGATGGTGATCGCTTCGGAGTCCAGTGCCGTGGGTGGTTCCATGGCCACGAACGCCAGGATCTGGAACAGGTGGGTCACCACCATGTCGCGGAAGGCGCCGGTGGCGTCGTAGAACTCCGAACGTCCTTCGAGACTGAGCTTTTCGGGGACGTCGATCTGGATGTGGTCGATGAAGTTGCGGTTCCAGATCGGTTCGAACAGCCCGTTCGCGAACCGGAACGCCAAGATGTTGAGCGCGGATTCCTTGCCCAGGAAATGGTCGATGCGGAAGATCTGCGATTCGTCGAAGACTTCGTGGATGGCGGCGTTGAGGGTGCGGGCACTGTCGAGGTCCACGCCGAACGGTTTCTCCATCACCACCCTGGCGTCCTCGGTCAGGCCCGCCTCGGCCAGCAACGCAATCACCGCGGGGGCGGCTTTGGGCGGCACCGACAAGTAGGCCAGCACTTGCGTGTCGGGGCCCAGTGCGGCGCGTTGGGTGTCGACGGCTTTGCGCAGCGCTTCGGGGCCCGCGGTGAGCGGGACGTAGCTCAGGGTGTCGGCGAACTTGTCCCAGTCCGCGAGCACCCCACGGCGCGAGGACGCTTCGCAGGCGGTGTGAGCCAGCGCGCGAAACGACGCGTCGTCCAGGTCGTCCAGGGACACGCCGATGACGCGCAGTTCCGGGGCCAGGTGCGAGCGGGACAGGTGCAGCAGGCCCGGTAACAGTTTGCGGCGAGCGAGATCGCCGGTGGCGCCGAACAAGACGACGACGTGCGGGGCGGTTTCCGAACCTGTGGCCGACACCTTCTCCAGGGTACGGCGCAACCGACGGCAGGGTGGGCGTTCTCGACGGCCTGCTCAGTGGGTGGTGTTCACCAGCAGCAAGTTGGTGTCGATGTCATGGGTGACCTTGTTCGCCACCGACCCCAGAAGCCTTGCGGGCCCGCTCATTCCACGATTACCGATGACCACGAGATCGTATTTCCAGGCCGCGTTGCAGATCGCCTCCGCGGCGGGCACACCGGTGAGCACGTCACGACCGAACAGTTCCGGGTCGCTGACCGCGATTTCGCCTTCCACGTCGATCAGCGTGTTCCCGCCGTCTTCGTCGGTCTTGGCCGAGGTCACCAGGAACGGGCGCGCCCCGATCGCCAGCGACAGTTCGTACCCGCGTCGCACGGCGGTCAGCGAACTGGGCGAACCGTCGGTGGTCAGGCCGACCGTGGTCCACCGTTTGGGCAGTTTGCGGGTGAACACCACATCGGTCTGGCTGTGATGCGACACGTGATTGGCGGTGGAGCCCAGCAGTCGCGCCTTGGAACTGCCCAGACTGCCCCCGCCGATGACCAGCAACGTGTCGGGTTCGCGTTCGGCGGCATCCAGCAGCAACGCCCCCGCGGCACCGTCGAGTTCGGTGCGAAACACCTGCGATACCCCCGCGGCGGTCAGCGCTTGCGCGGCTTCGGCGGTGGTTTCCTCGGCCCACCCGGCGTCGGTGCCCGATTTGCGGCCCGCTTCCTTCCACACGGTCATCGCGGTCACCGGGATGCCGAGCCGGACCGCGAAATCGCCCGCGACCGCTACCGCCGTGCGCGCGGACTCCGACCCGTTGGTTCCCACGATGATGCGCTGGTAGCAACCCATGTGGCGCTCTCCGATCGACGGCAGGTCAGCTGCGCTGTGGCCCACAGTATAAGCGCAGCACACCGCGAGCAACCGGGACGAGCAGGGCGGATCACCGGTGGTGCGGCGCGGTGGGCAGGGGCAACTTTTTCAGGTGCAGGGCGTTGAGAGCCACGATCAAACTGGACCCCGACATGGCCATGGCCGCGATCTCGGGGCGCATGGTCAGCCCCCAGTGCGCGAACACACCGGCCGCGATCGGCAACGCGGTGCCGTTGTAACCCACTGCCCAGCCCAGGTTCTGGTGTTCTTTGTGCACGGTGCCGCGGCCGATCCGCAACGCGGTGGACACCGCGAACGGGTCCGAACGCATGAGCACCACGTCCGCGGTCTGGATGGCGACATCGGTGCCCGCGCCGATCGCGATGCCGAGGTCTGCGCGGGCCAGTGCTGGTGCGTCGTTGACACCGTCGCCGACCATGGCGACCTTTTTGCCGGTGCGTTGCAGGTCAGCGATCCTGTCGGCCTTGTCCTCGGGCAGCACGTCCGCGATCACGGTGTCGATGCCCAGGTCGTGCGCGATGCGTTCGGCGGTGCCCTTGTTGTCACCGGTCAGCATGACCACCCCGACACCGAGCTCGTGCAGGGCTTTCACGGCGTCGGCGGAGGTCGGGCGCGGGGCGTCGGCCAGTGCGATCACCGCTTGCGCGTGCCCGTCCACGGCGACCAGCACGGCGGTGTGGCCCGAGGCGGCCAGTTCGTCACGGTGCTTCGCGAGTTCACCCAGCGCGATGTGGTCGGCATCAAGCAAACCCTTATTGCCGATGATCACGTGATGCCCGTCGACGGTGGCTTTCGCGCCACGGCCCGTCACGTTCTGGAAGTCGGAGGCCGAAAGAGTCTGGGCGCCATGCCTTTTCGCGTAGTCGACAATGGCTTTGGCCAGGGGATGTTCGGAGTCGACTTCGACCGCGGCCGCCAGCGCCAGCACGCGTTCGGTATCGACACCCTGCGCGGTAACCACATCGGTGACCTCGGGTTTGCCCTTGGTCAACGTGCCGGTCTTGTCCATCACCACCACATCGATACGCGCCGCATCTTCCAGCGCGGTCGCGTTCTTGAACAGCACACCCCGTTTGGCCCCCAGCCCCGTGCCCACCATGATCGCGGTCGGTGTCGCCAACCCCAACGCGTCCGGACACGTCACCACCACCACGGTGATCGCGAACAGCAGCGCCTTGCTCAGCGGCGCCCCCACCAGCAACCACACCACCAACGTGGTCGCACTACCGAGCAGCGCCACCAGGGTCAACCAGAACGCCGCCCGGTCGGCCAATCGTTGACCGGGCGCCTTCGAACTCTGCGCCTGCTTCACCAATTTCACGATCTGCGCCAGCGCCGTATCCGACCCGACCTTGGTGGCGCGCACCCGCAGACTGCCCGTGGTGTTGATGGTCGCGCCGATCACCGGATCGCCGGGCTTCTTGTGCACCGGCAAACTCTCACCGGTCACCATCGACTCGTCGACCTCGCTGGAACCGTGCAGCACCGTCCCGTCCACGGCGATCTTCGCACCCGGGCGCACCAGCAGCACATCACCGACCCGCACGTCCGCGGTCGGCACCTCGGATTCCTTACCGTCGTGCAGCACAACGGCTTTGGGTGGCGACAGGTCCAGCAGGCTGGTCACCGCGTCACCGGCACCGCTGCGCGCCCGCATCTCGAACCAGTGGCCGAGCAGCACGAACGTGGCCAACATGGTCGAGGCCTCGTAGAACACTTCCCCGCCGCCGGTGCACGTGACATACAGCGAATACAGCCAACCCGTCCCGATGCCCACCGCGACCAACACCATCATGTCCAGGGTGTGGGCCTTCAACGCCGCCCACGCCCCGGTGAAGAAGATCGTGGAGGAGTAGAAGATCACCGGCAGGCTCAGGATCAGCATCCAGATGTCGGCGCGCATCCCGAACGGGACGGGCAGGTGCAGGCCGAACATGTGGGTGGCCATGGGCGACCACAGCATCACCAGCGTGGAGAACACCAACGCGACCAGAAACCGGTTGCGCATATCTCGGGCCATGCCGGCCATGGACATCGCCGGGTGGTCGCTGTGCATGTGCTGGTCATGCTTGGCATGGCAGACCGTGCGGTGCTCGTCGGCGGTGTGGTCTGTGTTGCCGCGCATCGCCGCTCCCGTCGCCGGTGGTGCGCGGCACGCCCCGCGCCTGCATTCCGCCGGACTCTACCGGGTGGCGGTCACGAATCAGCGCAGGTCGCGGGGGTGGTCAGCTAGAGGGTGATGCCCAGAAGCGCGTCGACCGCGTCGCGGATCAAGGCGGGCGCGTCGGTGTCGGCGCCGCCGTAGGCGATGGCCTGTTCGGCCCAGTTGTCGATCGCGTCCAGGGCTTTCGGGGTATCCAGATCGTCGGCCAGGTGCTGTCGCAACCGCGCGACCGTGTCCACCGCGGACGGTCCCGCGCTCAGCGACACCGCTTCACGCCACCGGTCCAGACGCGTCTGCGCGGCAGTGAGCACCTCATCGGTCCACATGCGATCGGACCGGTAGTGCCCCGCGAGCAGACCGAGACGGATCGCGGCCGGATCCACTCCGGCGCGGCGCAGCTTCGACACCAGCACCAGATTGCCCTTGGACTTGGACATCTTCTCGCCGTCCAAGCCGATCAGCCCGGCGTGCACGTAATGGCGGGCGAACCGGCGCGTGCCGGTGATCGCCTCGGCATGCGCGGCGGAGTATTCGTGGTGCGGGTACATCAGGTCCGAGCCGCCGCCCTGCACGTCGAACTCGGCGCCGATGCGATTGAGCGCGATCGCCGCACACTCGATGTGCCAACCGGGCCGACCGGCACCGAACGGCGCGGGCCACGACGGCTCACCCGGGCGCTGTGCCCGCCACAGCAGCGCGTCGATGACGTCCCGCTTACCCGCACGGTCGGGGTCACCGCCACGTTCGGCGAACAACGTCTCCATGGTGGCCCGGTCGTACCCGGACTCGTACCCGAACTGTTCGGTGGCGTCGGTGCGGAAGTAGATATCGGGGTACTCGGCATCGTCGACCTGGTAGGCCGCGCCCGCGGCGAGCAACTTCTGCACCAGCTCGACCACCTCGTCGACGGACTCGATGGCACCGATGTAGTCGCGCGGCGGCAGCACCTGCAGTGCGGTCATGTCCTCACGGAACAGCTCGATCTCACGGGTGCCCAGGTCGCGCCAGTCGATGCCGTCGCGGTCGGCGCGTTCGAACAGCGGGTCGTCGACGTCGGTGACGTTCTGCACGTAGTGCACGGTGTGGCCCGCGTCGCGCCAGATCCGGTTGACCAGGTCGAACGTCAGATAGGTGGCGGCGTGCCCGAGGTGGGTGGCGTCGTAGGGGGTGATGCCGCAGACGTACATTTTCGCGGTCTTGCCGGGAGTGACCGGACGGATCTGACCATCGGCGGTGTCGAACAACCGCAACGGCGGCCCTGTTCCGGGGACGGTCGGCACGGCGATATCAGACCAGGACTGCATGTGTTCGAGGGTAGAGCCCCCGTCGTCGCGCTGCGTTCGCGGGCCGGGTCATGGGGTACTCACGGTGCCGAATGGTGGCCCGCTACCTGCACACAAACGTGTTCGCGGCCCCGCGTCAAGGGTTGCGCTCAGGCAGATTCGCTGGTCGGGCGGGTAGCGGTGCGCGCTGTCGGAAACTGCCCGTGTTCCGCGACACACAACTACGCGAAGCGGACATCCCGGTCGTGATAATCGACGCCGATCGTGACTCTCGGCGCCACCGCTCCCCGACGTGCGGCGGACACCGAATCGATCAGATCACTGCTGGCGGCACTGCATGTGCGCCGAGTGCGGGCCCAGCGGACCCAGTTCCTGCAGCGCGAAGTAGGCGGCGCCGACCTCGTTGCTGGCCTTCACGGTCACGTCGGGCAGCGGCTGCCCGGCATGGTCGACCGACGAACACACGAACGTCTTGCCCGACCACCAACCGCCGGGAAGTGCCTGTGCGGGTGCGGCGACAGCGGCGACGGCACCGGTGAGCAGCAGGGCGGCAGCGGAAGTGGTCACGATGGAACGGGTCGACATAGGACTCCTCAGATCTCGCGGGGATAACGAAAGTGCTTGGAGCACACTAACACCAGCGCTGACCAGGTAACAGAGCGTCGGCACCCGCGCGGGTCCTGCCGTCAGAACGCGGGCCAGGGGATCGGGCGAGAGGAGTTGGGCACCGGCATCGTCGGCTGGTCCAGCAGCGCTGTCGCACGTTCGGTGAGCGCGGTGATCTCGGCGTCGGTGATGTGCGGGGCCAGCGAATCAGCCACGGCGCCAGGAAGATTCGCGGCGAAGGTGCTGATGTCGGCGATCAGTGACTCGTGCACCGGGCGGCCTGCCCAACCCCACAGCACCGTGCGCAGTTTGGGTTCGGTGTGCAAGCAGATGCCGTGGTCCACGCCGTAGACCTGACCGTCGACGCCTTCCAGCGCGTGTCCGCCTTTGCGGTCGGCGTTGTTGAGCAACAGGTCCAGCACGGCCATGCGTTGCAGGCGTGGGTCGTCGGCGTGGATGAGCGACACCTCGTTGCCCTGTTCGTCCAACGCGCGCAACACTTCACAGAACCCGTCGGGCACGGTTCCCGGCGTGCACAGGTCGACCAGGTCGGGACGTTGACGCAGGTCGGTGCGGTTGTCGACCGAGGTGACCCACCGTTGCACCATGCCCGGCCCGAAAGGCCCGTCGCGCAGCACGGTTTCGGGGATGACACCCCAACCCAGGTGTTGCGAGATCAGGTACGACGCGACTTCACGCCCGGCGAGGGTGCCGTCGGGGAAGTCCCACAGCGGGCGTTCGCCGCGCACCGGCTTGTACACCACCCGCAGTGGCGCACCGTCGGGTTCGGGTGCGGCGATCTCGCACACCAGCGTGAGATTGCTGGCCACTCCGATCCGCCCGACGATGTCGAGGTCGCCCTCGCCGATCACCTCACTCCTCTTCGAGCTCGGCCGCGCCGAAGATCTCGCCGCGCTTGTACCCGTTGGTGCGCACGCACATGTGCCCGCGCTGCGACAGCGGTTCCCCGCACAGCGGGCACGGTGGCCGCCCGGCCGCGATCACCCGCGCCGACCGCAACGCGAACTCGCGCGCCTGAATCGGCGTGAGGAACACCCGCACCGCGTCGGGTCCCTCCTCGGTGTCGTCCAGGACCACCGATTCGTCGACCTCGGTTTCGGTGATCGCCAGCAGTTCCACCACCACGGCGTTGGCGTCGGAGTCCCAGCCCAGTCCCATGGTGCCGACCCGGAATTCGGTGTCGATGGGGGTGACCAGCGGCGCGACATCGCGCACGTCGTCGCCCTCGGGCGGCACTTCGGCGCCGAACCGACGCGCGACCTCGTCCAGCAGCAGACCCATCCGGTCGGCGAGCACCTTGACCTGCTGCTTTTCCAACAGCACGCTCACCACCAGCGGATCCTGCACGGCCTGCAGGTAGAACGAACGATCGCCCGGTTCACCGACGGTCCCGGCGACGAAACGATCGGGGGTGCGAAATACATGGATTGCGCGTGACACATGCACCTCCTGATACGTGACCCTGATCGACACTCACGAACACACTCTCCGTCACGGAGAATCGCGGTGCCCCGCATTCCCATTATCCGCGCTCGCGGCCGCGGGCACCTCTCCACCGGGAGTCGGTGTGGCCGACGCTCCCGCGGCCAGCGCGGAAAGATCACCGCCGGTGTCGTTGAACTTCCATACCGAGGGCCCGTGCGGTGCGTACCGGACCACGCTGATCGAGGCCGGTTCGACCGCGATCCGCTGAAAACTGTCCAGGTGCAGGCCCAACGCGTCGGCCAGGATCGACTTGATGACGTCGCCGTGCGCGCACGCCACCCACAGCACATCCCGGCCCGCCTTCTCGGCCAAGGTGCGTTCGATATCGCGAATCGCGGCGACCGCGCGCTGCTGCACCTGCGCCAACCCTTCCCCACCGGGGAACACCGCCCCCGAGGCGTGCCCCTGGACGACCCGCCACAGCGGTTCGGTGACCAGTTCCGCGATCGGGCGCCCGGTCCAGTCGCCGTAATCGACCTCGATCAGCCGCTCGTCATGATCGGGTTCCAGCCCCAGCTTCTCCGCCAACGGCGCCACGGTCCGCTGACACCGCAGCAGCGGTGAACTGGCGATATGTTCGATCGGCAACATCGCCAACCGGTCCGCGACCGCAGCCGCCTGCTCGACACCGCGGTCGGTCAGTTCGACACCGGGGGCGCGCCCGGCCAGGGTGCGCGCGGTGTTGGAGGTGGACACTCCGTGCCGCAGCAGGATCACCGTCATGGGACCAGCCTAACCATCAGGGGCATTTCGCTCAGGTCGCGGAGACGACGCCCGCGGCGAGCAGGCCCATCACCGTGAGGCCGACGATGATCCGGTACCCCACGAACCAGTACAGCGAATGGTTGCTCACGAACTTCAACAGCCAGGCCACCGAGGCGTACCCGACGAAGAACGCCAGGATCGTGGCGACCAGCAACTGCGGCCCACTGGCATTGAGTCCTTCGCCCGCGGGTTCGAACGCGTCAGGCAGGCTGAACAGCCCCGACGCGGTCACCGCCGGGATGGCCAGCAGGAACGAGAACCGCACCGCCGCCTCACGCTTCAAACCCAGGAACAGGCCCGCGGTCGAGGTCGCGCCGGACCGGGAAACACCGGGAATCAGTGCCAGACACTGCGACAGACCCATGATGATGCCGTCGCGGGTGGTCAACTGCTCGATCGAGCGTTCCTTCTTACCGAAGTGCTCACCCGCGGCGATGACCAGCGCGAACGCGATCAACATGAACGACACCAGCCACAAATTCCTGGCCCCGGTACGGATTTCGTCCTTGAACAGGAACCCCAGCACCCCGATCGGGATGGTGGCGATGATCACGTACCAGCCGATGCGGTAGTCGAGTTCACGTTGGGTGTCACGTTCGTGCGCCTCGCGCGCACTGCGGTCCATCACCGGCAGTTTCGTGGTCACCCGGTCCCCCACCGCGACTTCGCGCTGCGACCGTTCCCGCCACCGCAGACCGAGGGTGGTGAACCAGGCCACCAGGATTCGCCAGATGTCCTTGGCGAAATACACCAGCACCGCCAGCTCGGTACCCAACTGGGTGACCGCGGTGAACGACGCGCCCGCGTCCTGGCCGAAGAACACGCCCGACACGATCCGCAGGTGTCCTGAGGAGGAGATCGGCAGGAACTCGGTGAGCCCCTGCACCAATCCGAGTACCAATGCCTGGAACCAGGTCATCGCCTCGCCCACCACGTCCTCCTGCTGACTCGCGCCCGAAAGACCGCGTCCTCCTGGGCTTTTGCACTGCGCGCGGCCCGCACGGCCGCGATCTCGCAGCGACCCTACCCGTCACCGCGCCGGGTCGCCGCCCGCGCACCCGCCCTGCACGGCACCGGCGACGCCCGCGCGGGTCGGTGAACGGGGCAGCGGCGGTGCGCGCATTAGGCTGTGGCCGTGACGAATGCGCGGGCGCGGTGATGGAACAGCGAACGGTGGGACGCAGCGGACTTCGGGTGTCGCGAATCGGGTTGGCGACCCATACCTGGGGAACACATACCGATGCCGACGAGGCGTCGGTGCAGTTGGCGGCGTTCACCGAAGCCGGTGGGACGCTGGTCGACCTGTCCCCGGTGTATGGCGAGGGCGCGGCGCAGGCGATCCTGGCGGACCTGCTGGGCGAGGTGGTGTCGCGTGACGAATTGGTGCTCAGTGGCAGTGCCGGGGTGGTGATGCGCGCACCCGGTGCCGGCGTCGGCGATTCGGTGCCCGCCCCCGCGGCGATGGGCCCGGTGGTGGATGCGTCGCGACGCACGCTGCTGGCACAACTGGACAAGACCCTGCTGGAACTGGGCACCGACCACCTCGACATCTGGAGCATCGCGGCCTGGGACCCGTACACCCCACTCGACGAGGTCGCGGCCACCCTGGACACCGCGGTGCGTACCGGCCGCACCCGGTACGCGGGGGTGCGCGGGTTCGCGGCGTGGCAGTTGGCCAGTCTGGCCGCGATCGCGCCGATCACCGCCGCGCAGTCGCCGTATTCGCTGCTCGCGCGCGGCACCGAGAACGAGGTGATTCCCGCCGCCCGTCATCACGGGGTCGGCGTCATCGCGTCGGCGCCGCTGGCGGGCGGGATCCTGACCGGCAAGTACCGCGACGGGGTGCCCGCGGATTCGCGCGGTGCCGACGAGGCCACCGCGGCGGAGATCCGGCGCAGGCTCGACGACGATCGAGCGACCAGGGTGGTCGACGCGCTGGTCACCGCCGCCGACGGTCTGGGCACGTCACCCCTAGCGGTGGCGCTGGCCTGGATTCGGGATCGGCCCGGGATCGCGAGCATGATCGTGGGTGCCCGTGACATCGGTCAGCTCACCGGCGTGCTGGCCGCGGAAACCCTCGAGTTGCCGCGTGCGATCGCGGCGGCCCTGGACGATGTGAGCGCCCGTTCCGAATGATGGCTAGCCTTACCTACATGAAACTGCGTGGCGTGCTGACGGTGATGCTCGCGGCGACCGTGCTCACCGGCACTGTTGCTTGCACCTCGAGCAATTCTGCATCGACTGCCAATTCCGGTGGTCCGGTGACCGCTCAGCTCGCCGACCTGGACCCCGTCCCGATCGGTGCCGCGCCCACCCCCGTATTGCCGGTCACCGTGAAGTCCTACGACGGCACCGACGTGACCGTCACCGATGTGTCGCGCATCGTCGCGGTCGACCGATACGGAACCCTGGCTCAAACCGTCTGGGCGCTGGGGTTGGGCGGCAATCTCGTCGGCCGCAGCACCTCCGCCTCGTTCCCGGCCGTCGCCGCGGTGCCCAATGTGGCCGGTGGCAACGGCAGCCTCAGCGTCGAAGCGGTGCTGAACCTGCGTCCGTCGGTGTTTCTCACCGACACCACCAGCGCGGCCCCCGCTGTACGCGAACAATTACGCGCGGCCGGGGTGAACGTGGTCTATTTCGACCCCGAGCGCAGCATGGACGGCGTCGTCCCGCAGATCGAAGCCGTGGCCACCGCGCTGGGCGTGCCCGACGCGGGCAAACAGCTGGGCGCACGCACTGCCGACGAGATCGCCACCGCGACCGCCCGCGTGCCACACCAGGATCCGCGACCCAAGATCGCGTTCCTGTACCTGCGCAGCACCGCGATCACCATGATGGCGGGCCGCGGCTCGGGCGCGGACTCGCTGATCACCGCGATCGGCGGGGTCGACGCGGGCACCGCCGCCGGGGTGAACGAACCGTTCGTGACCATCACCAGCGAGGCCATGATCGCCGCCGCCCCCGACGTGCTGTTGGTGATGTCGGACGGTCTGAAATCGGTCGGCGGGGTCGACGGGCTGTCGAAGGTCCCCGGTATCGCCCAAACCCCCGCGGGCCGCAACCGGCGCGTGGTCGACATGTCCGACGCGGTCGTGCTGAGCTTCGGCCCCAACACCGGCCGCGTGGTCTCCGCCCTGTCCGACGCGGTCTACGGCACACCGGCATGAGTGACGCTCCCGACCTGACGAAACCGCGCATCACCGATTCCACCCCGGACCCGCTGCCGAGCCCACGCCACCGAGGCACCCGGGTGACCGTGGTCTTCGCCGTAGCGCTGCTGGCATTGTTGGTGCTGGCGCTGGTGTCGGCAGTTCTCGGGCAGGTGCCGACCACCGCCGCGGAAGTGCTCGGCGGCGTCGCGCACCGAATCGGCCTGGACATCGGCCCCATGCCCGCCCATCCCGCCGGTGAAGTCACGCTCTGGGAGGTCCGTTTCCCGCGAGTCGTGCTGGCCATCCTGGTCGGAGCCTCGCTGGCCACCGCAGGCGCCTTGCTGCAGGGCGTGTTCGCCAATCCCCTGGCCGAACCCGGCATCATCGGCGTCTCCGCCGGTGCCGCGGTCGGAGCAGGCACCGTCATCGTGGTCGGTGGCGCGTTCGTGGCCGCCTGGTCGGTAGCCGCCGCCGCCTTCGTCGCGGGTTTGATCACCACCGCGCTGGTCTACGTGCTGTCCAGATCCAACGGCCGCACCGAAGTGGTGACCCTGATCCTCACCGGTGTCGCCATCAACGCCTTCGCCGGCGGGCTGATCGCGTTGCTGCTGTTCGTGGCCACCCCCGCCGCCCGCGATCAGATCGTGTTCTGGCAACTGGGCAGCCTCAACGGCGCCACCTGGCCGTCGGTCGCGATCGTGGCGGTCCTGGCCGGGGTCGGAATACTGGCCGCGATCCTGATCGCCCCACGCCTGGACCTGCTCGCCCTGGGCGATTCCGCCGCCCGTCACCTCGGCGTCGACGTGGAACGCCTACGCAGGCAGGTGATCGTGGTGGTCGCCCTGCTCACCGCCGCGGGCGTGGCGTTCAGCGGCATCATCTTGTTCGTCGGCCTGATCGTGCCGCACCTGGTCCGCATGATGGTCGGCCCCGGCCACCGCGTACTCGTGCCTCTGAGCGCGATCGTGGGCGCGGTGGTCCTGCTCGGCGCCGACGTCGTCGCCCGCACCCTGGTCCACAACGCCGACCTGCCGCTGGGCATGCTCACCTCCCTGATCGGCGGCCCGTTCTTCTTCTGGCTGCTGCGCCGCACCCGAGCCCGTGCGGGAGGCTGGGGATGACCCGTCGAAACTCCTGGCAAGCGATGTTCACCCGCACCCCGGACCTGCCCGCACGCCCCGAACCCGGCACCGTGACCCTGCGCGCTACCGGGCTCACCGTGCAGCGCGGCTCCCGCACCGTCCTCGAAGCCGTCGACTTCCAGGTGGCGGCAGGCGAAATCGTCGCCCTGGTCGGCCCCAACGGTGCGGGCAAATCCAGCCTGCTCGCCGCGCTGGCCGGTGAACTGGAACCGAGCACGGGCACCGTGAAACTCGAAGGCCACGCCCTGTCGCACTGGACCCCCGCCGACATGGCCCGCCGCCGCGCGGTCCTGCCGCAATCGCACACCCTGGGCTTCCCGTTCACCGCCCGCGAAGTCGTCGCCATGGGCCGGGCCCCCTGGTTGCACACCCCCGCCGCCGACAACGACGACGCCCTCATCACCGCCGCTCTGGCCGCCACCGACGTCACCCACCTGGCTTCTCGGGTGTTCCCGTCCCTGTCCGGCGGCGAACGGGCCCGCGTGGCGCTGGCCCGCGTGCTGGCCCAAGACACCGCCACCCTGCTGCTGGACGAACCGACCGCCGCACTGGACCTGGGCCACCAGGAGGCCGTGCTGCGCCTGGCCGCCGCCCGCGCGGCGCAGGGCGCAGCGGTGGTCGTGGTCGTCCACGACCTCGGCGTAGCCGCCGCGTACGCCGACCGCGTCACCGTCCTCGACGATGGCCGCGTCGCCGCCGACGGCCCCCCACGCGAGATCCTCACCCGCACATTGCTGACCACCGTCTACCGCCACCCCGTCGACGTGTTCGACCACCCGACCACCGGCGCCCAACTCGTCCTGCCCGAACGCGGCCACCGCTGACCCGTCCTGGTCGAACACCTTCACCGCAGCAAAAACACCGGGCGACACGCACATTCACGGCGACGGACGAGCCGAGCACCCCTGAGTAGGCTGACCGGCGAGGTCATTCGTCCACCGCGGTCACCATCGCCCGGCGATCGGTCTACTCATCGCTGACGAAGATGGCTCGCCGCATCGCAGAGGAGATCCGATGAGCCCCACCATCGCCAGTGTCGTCATCCCCGTATCCGACCTGGCCGCGACCAAAGCCGTCTACACCACCCTGTACGGCACGCCGCACACCGACGAGTCCTACTACGTGGGCTGGGCGGTCGGCGACGTCCAGATCGGCCTGGACCCCAGCGGTGACATCGCCGCGGGACCGGTCGCCTACACCGCGGTAGACGATGTCGACACCGCCCGTTCCGCCGCGATCGACGCCGGCGCCACCGAGCGCACCGCCCCGCGCGAGGTCAGCCCCGGCACCCGCATCTGCGTGCTGGAAGACCCCAACGGCAACCCGTTCGGCCTGATCGGAAAATAGCCCGCTGGATCGTGGCACGTCCACGGTCCTTCACCCGAGTTATTGACCTATAGGTTCAAAACAGCTACGGTTCGAGCATGGCCAGGCCTCAGAACTTCGACACCGACACGGTCCTCGACCGCGCGATGGACCAGTTCTGGACCCACGGCTACGCCAACACCTCCCCCGCCCAACTCGCCGACGCCGCCGGCATCGGAAAAGGCAGCCTGTACAACACCTTTGGCAGCAAACGTGCCCTGTTCGACATGGTTCTCGACCGCTACGGCCGACTCGGAGTCGAGATGGCGCGTGACTACATGTCCCGCCCGGGTTCCACCCGCGACTGCCTGCGTGAATACCTGCGCGCCTCAGTCGATCTCGACATGGCCTCCCCCACTCGACGCGGCTGCCTCGCCGTCAACACCGCCGCGGAACTGGGTGGCAACGACACCGCGGCCACCGATGCCTTACGTGGCATCGAGCAACGCATCGTCGCCACCCTGGCCGCGCGTATCGATCAGGGCCGCCGCGACGGCGACGTCCACCGCGACGTCGACCCGAATTCGGTTGCGGCCCTGCTATTCACGACCAGCGGAGGCTTGCGCCTGATGGCCAAGACCACTGACGCCACCCAGCTCTACCGCATCATCGACGTAGCGCTGACCACACTCTGAAACCCTCACGCCCACACTCCTTTTCGCATGTCCTAGTTATTGACCTGTAGTTCAAGAAAGGTACGAGAATGGATCTCGAACTCACCGGAAAGACCGCCGTCGTCACCGGAGCCTCCCGCGGCATCGGCCTCGCCGTCGCCGAAACCCTCGCCGCGGCAGGCGTGCGCGTGGTCGGTGCCGCCCGCACGATCACTCCCGAACTCGACAAGGTCGCGGCCGCAACGGTCGCCGCCGATCTGAGCACCGAACACGGCGTCACCACGGTCTTCGACACTGCGCTAGAGGAACTCGGCGGCATCGACATCCTCGTCAACAATGTCGGCGGTGGCGACCCCGAAGCACTCACCATGGGTGGTTTCCTCGACACCACCGACGACCAGTGGCACCACTACTTCGACCTCAACCTGTTCAGCGCCATCTGGTCCACCCGCGCCGCCCTGCCGAGCCTGCTCGACCGCCGCGGCACCATCATCAACGTCTCCTCGATCAACGCCCACCTGCCTGCGGCCGGCCCCGTCGGCTACAGCGAAGCCAAAGCCGCCCTCACCTCCCTCGGTAAACGCCTCAGCGAGGAATTCGGACCGCAGGGCGTGCGCGTCAACACGGTCTCCCCCGGCCCCGTCGGCACCAGGATCTGGCGCGACGAACACCGTGTCGGCGCGAAAATGGCTGCCGCCCATGGTATTTCCCAAGACCAGTTCCTGGCGGCGCTACCTGATCAGTTCGGCATCGCCTCGCGGCGCATCTCCGAACCCGACGAGGTAGCCGCCCTGATTGCCTTCCTCGCCTCGGGCCGCGCCGCCAACATTCTCGGCGCGGACCTGGTGATCGACGGCGGCACCATCAAGACGACCTGACTACTTCCAGATGATCTTCAGCAGTGCCGGTGTGAGGATCATGCGGATGATCGTGGCGTCGATGATCAGCGCCACGATCATTCCGTAGGCGATGTATTTCATCAGCACCAGATCCGAGAACCCGAACGCGCCGGTGACCACGATCAAAATGGCCGCCGCGGAAGTGATCACCCCGCCGGTGTGGGCCACGCCGTAGCGAATCGACTCCTGCGCGTCGGCCCCGGCCGCGCGCTTCTCCGCGATGCGCGACAGCAGGAACACCTCGTAGTCGGTGGACAAACCGAAGATCACCGTCACGATCAACGCCACCACCGCGAACATCAACGGCCCCGGCGTGAAGTGGAATATCCCGGCACCGTGTCCTTCCACGAAGATCCAGGTCAGCACGCCCAGCGTGGAGAACAAGCTCAGCGCGCTCATCGCCACGGCTTTGACCGCCAGGATCACCGACCGGAACGCCGCGATCATCAACGCCAGCGCCGCGGCGATCAGGATCGCCAACAGCAGCGGCAGCCCGTCGATCAACCCGTTGATGCTGTCGCGTTCCAGCGCGGGAATGCCGGCGACCATCACCTGCACGCCCGGCGGTGCGGGTAGCGATCGCAGCGCATCGATCACCCGGTCGGCGTCGCGTTTGTCACCCAGCCCCGCCGACAGCACGTTGACGTTGTCCTTGGTCGCCGCGGCGGGTTCGAATCGTCCGGTCAGCCCGGGAATCTGATTGGCTTCGAACCGGATATCGCCCAGCTGCTCAGGTGAGGCACCCACCACGATCAGTTTCAACGGCTCGGTGCGGAACCCGGGAAACAGGTGGTCGAAGTCCTCTTGGGCCACTCGCGCGGGGTTGTCCACGGCCAGGTATTTCTCGCTGATCCCCCCGAATTCGATGTGCCGCAACGGAATACTCAACGCCAGCAACCCGAGCACGATCGGAATGACCACCGCCCACGGTTTGCGCATCGCCCATCGTGCCAACCGGGAGAAGAACCCGGCGTCGATCTGGGCCTCGGTCTTGCTGCGGGAGAAGCGTTTCCAGCCCAACCAGTCCACACGGTGCCCGACGATGCTCAGCGCGGCGGGCAATGCCGTCACCGACAACAACGCCGCCAACATCACCGCGGAGATGCCACCGTAGGGCACCGACCGCAACACCCCGTTGGGGAAGATGAACAGCGCGCCCAGACTCACCGCGATGATCGCCGCGGAGAACAGCACGGTGCGGCCCGCGGTGGCCACGGTGCGCGCGGTCGCGTCCTCGACCGAGCGTCCGGCGGCCAGTTCCTCCCGGAACCGGGTCACCGTGAACAGCCCGTAGTCGATCGCCAATCCCAATGCCACCAGGGTCATCACCGCCGCGGCGAACACGTTGACCTCGATGTGGGCGGTGAGCACCCGCAAAATCCCGGACGTGCCCAAAATCGTGAGCCCGCCGATCAACACCGGCAGCAGCGCGCCGATCACCCCGCCGAACACGAAGTACAGCAGGATCGCCACGATCGGCAACGCGATGATCTCCGCGCGCTTGATGTCGTGCTGCATCCCGATATTGATGCCCTCGACCACCGGCTGCAGCCCGGCCAGCTGCACGGTCGTGCCCCCGGGACCCCCGCCCGGCACGCCCGCGTCCAGGTGCGGTTTCAGCGCCAGATAGTTGTTCACCGTGACCGTGCCGCCACCACCGGCCAACCCGATGCTGGCGAACGCGTGCTGTTTGGTCGGATCGGAGGCATTCGCGGAAAACGGGCTGTCCCAATAACTGTCGATCTTGTGGATCTGAGCGCCGTGCGTCTTGCGCAGATCAGCAAGCGCCGCGGTGACCGGTCCGCGCACTCCCGGGTCGTCCACGGTGGTGCCCGGGGGTGCGGTGTAGATGACGATCAGGTCGCCGTCGGTGTCGCGGCCGAACGTGTCGTCGGCCAGTTTCGACGCCGCCACCGACTGGCTGGACTCGTCGAACCAACCCTCCTGGGTGTACCGGTCGGTCAGGTCGCGACCGAACCACCCCGACACCAGCACCGCCGCCACGAAGAATCCGAGCACGAGAAAACGGTGGCGGTGCACGAAACGGCCCCACCGCAGGGATCGAGATTCACGCATGTCAGCCGCAGGCTGCTGTGCGGTAATCGGCCGAGCGCAGAATCCCGCACAGGTCGGTGCGCGAGATCTTCCACTTACCGTCCAACAGCACGAAATGCACGATGGTGGTGCGAACGTTGGAGCCCGACCCGTCCTTGTCCAGGCGCATGGTCGCGGTGAGCGTGCCGTCGCGGTTGTCGAACACCGGGTCGACCACGCCGTAGATCGCGTGCGGGTTGTCGCGCAACGCCTTGTACATGTCGGGGATGGCGTCGGAGAACGCGGCACCGTCCTCGATCAGTTCGGTGCGCTCGACATCGGGCAGGGCCGGGTCCAGCGCACGTTTGATCTGCGCGTCGAGTTCGGGGGCGCCGGGCAACGGCACGGTGGCCTTGCTGACCGAGACCGCGACGGAGGAAGACAGGGAGGCGTTGGCCGAGGACCGTGCGGCGTCGACCGAGGCCTCGTCGGAGCTCGACGCGCAGGCGGCGAGGGTGACGAGAGCCGTGAGGCAGGCGGTGGCCGCAGCGGCCCTGGCGAGAAGTGTGGATGACATCACCATCTACATACCATCAATGACGGCACTGATCCGCCCCAGGATGCCCCGAACTGTGGAGATGTCACCGGTGTCGGGGCTCGCGACCGGGGTGGCGGCGGGCAGCAGATCGCGCACGAAGGCACTGATGCTGCGAGCATCGCCGAGGTCGATATCGGTGACCTGAGCTGCGGCTTTGGCGACCACGTCGGCGGAGCCGGGCACGGTATCGCCCAGGTCGGCGCGGTAGATCTGCACCGACAGCGTCGCGCCGCGGGTGCGGAAGGCGAAGGGGTGGCCGTCGTCGGTGGTGCCGAAACCGTGCGCGAACGGGCCGACGGAGATGTCATCGATGCCGAAACCCGCGGGTGTCGCGTCGGTCATCGTGGGGATCTCCTGCCCTACCTGGCGCTCAATGTTGTCGACACGTCAACAGTAACGCGGGTCACTGACAGCTCCCACGCGCGCTACCCGGTCGAAGCTACTGGTGAGTCATCATGGTCAGATGGTGATCAAGCGTTCACCTCGTGCGGAATGAAGGAGTTCGGTGTATGCGCCCTCGCGGCTCGGTCGCCCCTGCGTTGTTCGGCGCGGTGGTTGTAGTGGCGTTGACCGGGTGCGGTAACAGCGGACCGGACGTGGCGACCAGGCCACCGGCCACCGCGGCGGTCTCCCCCGCCACGGTGAATCCCGCGGGCCAGGTCTACCCCGCCGCCGCCACCAAAGCCCTACTCGCCGAACGCGGCACCGCGCGACTCGCCGCCCTCGACACCGCGGGCACCACCCTGACGCTGATCGACCCCGCCACCGCGACCACCACCCGCACGGTGCCGCTGCCCGCCGCGGGCGTCTCGCTATCACAGGGCAATCCCGGAGAAGTGCTGATCGCCGCCCCCCACCGGGTGTTGCGGGTCGACGCGACCACGGGCGCCATCACCGAACTCCCCATCGACGGTGACGTGCACAGCGTGCAAACACGCACAGACGGCACCTTGGTAGTGGGCACCGCCGACGGCACCGTCCGCGAGATCGCCGCCGACGGCACCGTCACCCGCACCATCACGGGCCTGATCTCCGCCGACTACATCGCCGCGACCGGCGACAACATCACCGTGCTGGACCGCAAGCAAACCGCTGTGGTCGCGGTGGGCAAAGAAGCGCTGGGCCTGATGTTGCGCGCGGGCGACGGCGCCACCAACGCCGTCACCGACCCCCACGGCCGCATCATCGTCGCCGACACCGCGGGCGGTGAACTGCTGGTCTATTCGGCCGGTCCGCTCGTGCTGCGGCAGCGTTTCCCGGTATTATCGTCGCCTTACGCGCTCGCATACGACCCGCGCTCGGAACTGGTGTGGGTCAGTTGCACACAGAGCAACGAGGTCGTGGGCTACGACCTGTCGACCGGGATCGGTGTCGAAGTGGCCAGGTTCGCGACACTGCGTCAACCCGACGCGATCACCGTCGACCCCGCCACCGGCGACCTGTTCGTGGCCTCGGCCACCGGCGACGGTCTGCAGCGGATCGGCGCGACCGAGCGGAAGGCAGGGCAGTGATGGCAGCACCGCATCGCAACGCACGCTCGGCGGTCCCGCCGAGCTGGGAAACCAGCAACGACGACTACGAATACGTGCCGCTGCGCCTGCCGCCGGACGTCAACCGGGTCACCGCCTCGATGCGACTGACCATCTCGGCCGAATTCGGCGGGTGGGAACTGTCGCGGGTGCGCGCCTACACCGACGGCAGTCGCCGGGTGTTGTTGCGCCGCCGCCGAAATGCCGTCCTGCCTGTGCCCGAACCCGGATTGTGAGCCGACCATGTACGCCCTGCTGTTACGCCTGATGTTCCTGATCCCGCCCGAGCGGGTTCATCACCTGGTGTTCGCCTCGCTGCGTTTCGCCACCTGGTTCCCGCCCACCCGTTGGCTGGCCCGCAAGTTCACCGTGGTGCCCGACCCGATCCTGGCCACCACCGCGTTCGGTGTCGACTTCCCCGCACCGCTGGGTCTGGCCGCCGGTTTCGACAAGAACGCCGACGGCGTGAACGCTTGGGGCGCACTGGGTTTCGGTTTCGCCGAGATCGGCACCGTCACCGCGCACGCCCAGCCGGGCAACCCCGCACCGCGCCTGTTCCGGCTGCCCGCCGATCACGCCCTGATCAACCGGATGGGTTTCAACAACCACGGTGCCGCCGCCGCGGCCGCCCGCCTGCACGGCGCGCACCCCACTGTCCCGATCGGCGCCAACATCGGCAAGACCAAGGTCACCGAACCTGAGGCCGCGGCGGGCGATTACGCGACCAGCGCTCGATTACTCGGCCCGCTCGCGGACTTCGTCGTGGTCAACGTGTCCTCTCCCAACACCCCCGGCCTGCGTGACCTGCAAGCCGTGGAGTCGCTGCGCCCGATCCTGCAGGCCGTGCTCGACAGCGTCTCGGTGCCGGTCCTGGTGAAAATCGCCCCGGATCTGTCCGACGACGACATCGACGCCGTGGCCGACCTCGCGGTCGAACTGGGCCTGGCCGGCATCGTGGCCACCAACACCACCATCCGCCGCGACGGCCTGCGCACCCCCGTCGCCGAAGTCGAGGCCATGGGCGCGGGCGGCCTGTCCGGCGCCCCGGTCGCCGACCGCTCCCTGGAAGTCCTGCGCCGCCTCTACGCCCGCGTCGGCGACCAGGTCGTGTTGATCTCGGTAGGCGGCATCGAAACCCCCGATCAAGCCTGGGCCCGCATCCTCGCAGGCGCCACCCTGCTGCAGGGCTACACCGGCTTCATCTACGGCGGCCCCTTCTGGACCACCCGCATCCACCGCACCATCGCCGCGAAGCTGCGCGCCGGTGGCTACGCCAGCCTGTCCGACGCGGTCGGCGCCGAACACCGCGCCCACTCGGTGTGAGCTACCCGAAGTAGACCCGGCGCTGCGCGTTACCGTGCCCGAACAACTGCGGCGCGGTACGCGGGCCCCGGACCGACACCCACTGGGCCGCCTCCTCGGGGTCGCCGTTGTCCAACCGTCCGATCATGCGCTTGAACAGCCGAATGGCGGCTTGTTGCCACACGATCCCCAGTTCGTCGGCGTAGGCACTGATCTGCGCGTGCACCAACCGGTCGTGGGCGACGGCCAGATCGCTGATCAACTCGTCGAGTTTCATTCCCGCGTAAGCCTGTTCGCGGGTGAGCTTGCGTTCGGGCAGCCAGCTCAACTGCCAGATATCCGGGTCGGTGACCATACGCACGGCGTACTCGGGGCTGCGGGTGCTGCGCATGTCGTCCGGGGTCAGGTGAATGGTCATCGGATTCTCCGATTCCAACTGGGGAGCTCCAGGCTCCCGATTCCTCCAGATGCGCGAACGCGACCGACATGTCACGTCCGGCACGTGCATCAGCGGTGGCGCCGACTGCACCTCGAGCCCGCCATATCCTGCGTGAACTCGCTGTATCGCCAATTCCAGTGTGGCATTTGCCCTTCACTGCGGTCAATTGCCGTTGTACGTTGGTAATTGCCGGATTTCGGTGGTGGCAAACCCCGAATTCTGGCGATCGCAGTTCGGCGTCCGCCCCGAACCGGACACTGGTTTCCATCGAGAAGTTCACGGGAGGCAACGTGCCCACGGTTCCCCAGGATGCTCGCGTCGCCGCGATCCGCTCCATCCTGGCGCGACTGGGAAAGTACGCGGGCCTGAGCGCAGAACGCTTGCGCCACACCGAAATCGACGCTGCGCCCCTGCTAGAGCTGGTATCGGTACGACGCCATGCCCGCCGCACCGGGGCCACCGTCGAGGAGTCGATCCTGCCGGTGGTGTGCGAGGTAGCGCAGTGGCTGCCACCCACAGAACGCCTGATCGTGGACGCGGTGCTGTCGCTGGGCCTGTTCCGCGACCGGTCCGGCGTCGGTATCGATGTCGAACGCCTTTATGCAGATAACCTCGGGGAACGTCGAGAGGCATTGACAGAACAGTGGATTGCGCTGCACACCCTGCTCGATGTCGACCCTGTTCCCGAGGTGCCCACGGTCAAACGGTTGCGCACGTTCTCCGAGCACACCGCGTTCACCGCCCTGGCCGGACTGCTGGCCACCGACTCGGGCTATCCCATGGCGGGACCGTCGAGCGCGCAACCGACCACGGTGCCCGAGCGCCGCGGCACCGTCACGGTTTTCGGCGACGCCGTCATCGATCACCTGTATCGCGTCGACAACTTTCCCGCGGCCGATGACGCGGCCAGCGGCACCTTCGTCGGCCATCCCGGCGGCAAAGGACTCAACCGGGCCGTGGCCGCAGCACGTCTTGGAATCAACGTGCACTTGGCTTGCGCAGTCGGCGGCGACGAATATGGCCGCCGCATTCTCGAATTCATCAAGGACGAGGGCGTGAACCTGGACCTGGTCAAGGTCGTGCCGTTCGCGCCGTCGCTTGTCACCGCGGTGGTCATCGCCCCCAACGGTGAATCCCACATCATCGGCTGTCGGGACAGCAGTGTCCAACTTCAGGACGAGGACCTGCACCGTCCGGGATTGCGTGCGGCGTTGGAAGCCTCGGACGTGGTGGTCCTGAGCTTCGAGCAACCACCCTCGGTGATCGAACAGGTGCTGTCGATGGTGTCGCAGATGGACCCCAAACCACCGGTCATCGTGTGTCCGACGCCGGCGATGGCAGTTCCGCAAGGCCTGTACCAGTATCTGAGCGCGGTCGACTATCTCGTCGGCGCGGGCGCGGATCTGGCAGCCCTGCTGCCCGACGCGCCTGCCGAATCCACCGACGACGTCCCCCGATTGCTGAGGGGTCTGGGTGTGGGCACTGTCTGCACGGTGGAGAACTTTCACTGCGTCGTCGCCTCTGACACAGTCGAGGCCGTCATTGATCACTTTCCGCAGGTTCTCAAGGCCTCCGTCGGTGCTGCCGCAGCCTTCACCGGCGCACTGGCCTATCGACTCGTGAACTGCGAAACACCGCTGGCCGCACACGATTTCGTGTGGGCCACTGCGGCGATGATGCCCACCCAGAATTTGGGTGCGGTGGCGGTGTCGATGCCACCTGTGCACGAGATCGATCGGATCGTGCGCCTGTACGCACCCGTCGACGATGACACTCTTAATGCTGATGTGACACCCGGCTAACGTGTCGCACGCCACATACCGAGTACAGTCGCGCCGTTGCCATGATCATGCCGTCCACGCAGCGGGTTTCCCGCTGTCGGAACAGCCTCGGAGGAGCGCTTGACGATCACCGGTCCCGTCCGCAGCACGCCGATAACGGCGAACGGATGGTTCGCTGACACTGTGCCACCGGTGCATCAATTCAGCCGCAACGGCGCCCAGATGCCGGTGCAGGTACACACCATCGATAGCCCGTCCGACGGCGGCTACGTGCTCGTGTTCGGACAGCTGGGCGAAAAGCCCCTCGTCCGTGTGCATTCCCGCTGCCTCTACGGTGACGCGCTGGGGTCCGATGACTGCGACTGCGGCCCGGAGCTGGCGCTGTCGATGAACAAGATCCAAGCCGAAGGTGCCGGGGTGCTGGTCTACCTCGAACAAGAGGGTCGCGGCGCGGGCCTGATCTGGAAGGCCATCGGCTACCAGACAAGCGAAATGCTCCAGATCGACACCTTCGATAGCTACGAGCACCTCGGCTTGAACCCGGACACCCGCCGCTACGAGTTGGTGGCGAAGTCGCTGCTGAATCTGGGCCTGCACCAGGTACGCCTGCTGACCAACAATCCGGACAAGGTACGGGCGTTGACCGACGCGGGAATCGCGGTCGAGGTTCTACCCCTGGCGATCCAGCTCCACACCGAACGCGGACGTCGCTACCTCGACGCCAAAGTCCGCCGCCGCAAGCACATGATCCCGGGCGATTTCGCGCCATGGGCACCGCTTCCGGCCGCATCGACCGAGGTCGCCGATCCGCAGGTGGCCCAGGACCGGCCGCGATGGTGGCAGCGATCGCGTTTCGGCCGTCGGCGGTAACCCCCATCACAATCCCGTATGTCCGGTTACGATAAGTGAGCCACGCCACTGTCGATGTCCCTGTCTCGAGATAACGAGGCAGTTTCACTCGCATTGGCTCGGCGTCCAAGCTCGGCCTATGGGAACAGGGATATGACAGACATCGGTTTCGCGCACGCTTCGGGCGTCACGGTGCACACCGTGCCCGCCGCCTTCCAGCAGACTGCCGCTTTGCGGCCCGATCAGATCGCTTTGCGCACGGTCGGTGGTACTCAGGAGATCACCTGGTCCGAGTACGCGTCGCGGGTGCAAGCGTTGGCGGCCGGGTTGGCGAAACTCGGTGTGCGACATGGGGATGCGGTGGGCATCATGCTCACCAACCGGCCCGAGTTCAACCTGATCGACACCGCCGCACTGCATCTGGGCGCGGTCCCGTTCTCGGTGTACAACACCAGTTCGCCCGAGCAGATCGCGCATGTGTTCGCCAATGCGGGCAACAAGGTGGTCGTCACCGAGCAGGCGTTCCTCGATCTGATTCGTTCTTCCGGTGCGCAGGTCGAGCACACCGTGCTCGTGGACGGCACCGCCGAGGGCACGATCGCTCTGGCGACTCTGGAGACCGATCCGGCCCCGGATTTCGATTTCGACGCGGCCTGGAAAGCGGTGCAGCCCACCGATCTGGCCACGTTGATCTACACCTCCGGCACCACCGGCCCCTCCAAGGGTGTCGAGCTCACCCAGAAGAATGTGATCGCCCAGGTCATCGGCCTGGTCGCGGGTCCGCTGAAGGTCGGTTTCGATGACCGTGCGGTGTCGTACCTGCCCGCCGCGCATGTCGCGGACCGTATTTCCGCGCATGCGATGAGCCTGCTCACCGGCATCCAGCTGACCACGGTGCCCGATCCTCGCGAGATCGCCGCGGCGCTGCCCGATGCCCGGCCGACGGTGTTCTTCGGGGTGCCGCGGGTGTGGCAGAAGATCAAGACCGGGATCGAGAACAAGCTCGCGGTCGAGCCGAGCCCGGTCAAGAAGTTGTTGGCCAATTGGGCGATCGGTGTCGGTGTCGCGCAGGCGAAGGCGAATCTGGCGGGGCAGAGTCCGCTGCTGCTGGGCGTTCAGCACAAGATCGCGGATGCGCTGGTGTTGTCGAAGTTGCGTGCGGCGTTGGGTTTGCAGGAGTTGAAGTGCGCGGCGTCGGGTGCCGCGCCGGTGCCGCCGGAGACCCTGGAGTACTTCTTGGGCTTGGGTTTCGCGGTCAGCGAGGTGTGGGGGATGTCGGAGACCTCGGGTGTCGGCACCTTCACCGACCTGGACTCGCCGCGTCCCGGTTCGGTCGGGCGGGTGATGGACGGGGTGGAGTTGCGTTTGGATGCCGACGGTGAGGTGTTGATCCGCGGCCCGATCATCACGCCCGGTTACCGGAATATGCCCGACAAGACCGCGGAGGCGATCGACGACGACGGCTGGTTGCACACCGGCGACATCGGCACCCTGGACGCTGACGGTTACCTGCGGATCGTGGACCGTAAGAAGGAACTGATCATCAGCGAGGCGGGTAAGAACATCGCTCCGTCCAATATCGAGAACGCGATGAAGGCGGCGTCGTCGATGATCGGTCAGGCCGTGGCCATCGGTGAGGCGCGCGCTTACATCACCGCGCTGATCATGCTCGATCCCGACGTTGCGGCGTTGCGCGCCAAGGACTTCGGTGCCACCGATGCTACGCACGCGGAGTTGGCGCGTCGCAAGGAGATCGTCGACGAGGTCAGAGAAGCGGTGCTGGAGGGCAACCGGAAGCTGTCGCGGGTGGAGCAGATCAAGCGTTTCGTGATCGTGGACAATCTGTGGGAGCCCGGCGGTGACGAGCTGACTCCGAAGATGTCGCTCAAGCGCACCCCGATCTCGAACAAGTACGCCGAGACCATTGCCGAGCTCTACGCCGAGGCACCGCCCGAACACGTCATCAACGTGAAGTAACCACCGAAAACAGCGGTGGCCCTGGGGTTTTCCCCGGGGCCACCGCTGTTTTGTCAGTTCTGTTCGTACGTGCCGATCAGGGTGGCCCTGGCCAATGTGTGGAAGAACAGGTTGAACCCGAGGTAGGCCGGCGTGGAGTCGGGTCCGATCTCGAGTTCGGGCACGTCGACCGCGTGCACGACCACGTAATACCGGTGCGGCCCATGACCTTTGGGCGGGGACGCGCCGACGAAGCCGGGGAAGCCGCCGTCGTTGCGCAAGCTCACCGCGCCGGCGGGCAGTGTCCCGCCCTCGCTACCGGCACCGACGTCCAGCGACGTCACCGAGACCGGAATATTGGCCACTGCCCAGTGCCAGAACCCGGATGCGGTCGGTGCGTCGGGGTCGAACACGGTCACCGCGAAACTCTGTGTGTCGGAAGGGAATCCGGACCAGCTCAGCTGCGGTGAGATGTCTTTGCCGCCGGATCCGAACACCCCCGACACCTGATCGTTGGCCAACGGCTGACCATCGGAGATGTCGGCGGAAGTGACAGTGAACGACGGCACCGTGGGCAGCGCGTCATAGGGGTTGTAGCTCATAGAAAGACCTTTCCAGTCGAGGTCAGCTGTGCAAAAGGAAATGTTCCAGCACCCGAGTGCCGAATTCCAGCGACGCCACCGGCACTCGTTCATCCACCCCGTGGAACAGTGCGGTGAAGTCCAAGTCCGGCGGCAGTTGCAGTGGCGCGAACCCGAAGCAGCGAATTCCCAAGCGCGCGAACGCTTTCGCGTCGGTGCCCCCGGACAGCATGTAGGGCACGGTGCGCCCGTTGGCGTCGTGGGCCAGGACCGCGTCGTTCATGGCGTCGACCAGGTGACCGTCGAAGGTGGTCTCGTAGGAGTCCAGCTTGGTGATCCACTCCCGTTCCACATCGGGTCCGATCAGCTCGTCGACTTCGCGTTCGAACGCCGCCTGCCGTCCCGGCACCACCCGGCAGTCGATCACGGCTTCGGCGGTCTGTGGGATGACGTTGGCCTTGTATCCGGCCTGCAGCATCGTCGGGTTGGCGGTGTCGCGCAGGGTCGCGCCGATGATCCGCGAAATGGTGCCCAGTTTGGCCAGTTGGCCTTCGATGTCGGGTCCGTGCGGGTCGAATGCCAGCCCGCTCTCCTCGCTGACCGCGGCCAGGAACTCGGCCACCGAGTCCGACAGCACGATCGGGAAGGTGTGCCTGCCCAGTCGGGCGACAGCTTCGGCGAGGATGGTGACCGCGTTGTCGTCGTGCAGGAAAGACCCGTGCCCGGCGCGCGCCTTGGCCCGCAACCGCATCCAGCCCAGGCCCTTTTCGGCGGTTTCCACCAGGTAGAGCCTGCGTTCGGTGCCGTCGGGTCGCGGCACGGTCAGCGAGAACCCGCCGACCTCACCGACCGCCTCGGTGACGCCTTCGAACAGGTCGGGCCGGTTGTCTGCCAGCCACTGCGACCCCCATTTGCCGCCGTTCTCCTCGTCGGCCAGGAACGCGAACACCAGATCCCGTGGCGGCACCGTGCCTTCGGCTTTGAACTGGCGGGCCAGGGCCAGCGTCATGCCGACCATGTCTTTCATGTCGATGGCGCCGCGCCCCCACACGTACCCGTCGCGCACCGCGCCCGAGAACGGGTGCACGCTCCAGTCGGCGGCCTCGGCGGGCACCACGTCCAGGTGCCCGTGGATCATCAACGCGCCGCGATTCGGGTCGGCACCTTTCAACCGCGCGAACACATTCGCGCGTCCGGGGGCTCCCGATTCCACGATCTCGGTCTCGTACCCGACCTCGTGCAATTGCTGGGCCACCCAGTGCGCGCATTCCTGCTCGCCCTTGGTGGTGGCCAGGTCGCCGGTGTTGGAGGTGTCGAACTGGATCAGCTTGCTGACCAGCTCCACCACCTCGTCCTCCGCGCGCGACCGACCGTGGGAACCAGAATTCTCGCCAGATGCCGACACGCCCCCTTTCCTACCACCATTGGCACCTCCCCCGCGCCATCCGCCGGTCTTCGGGCCCTTGCGCCCCTGCTCGCGACCGTGGACTCGACGTGAGCGAAACTGCGCCGACCGGTGAGCGCCCATTCGCGCGAACTTCCGACCCGTGCTTGGCTGGCGAGATGACACCGCAGGTAATCCGGACCGGTATCCGCCTGCTGGCCGGTGCCGCAACGCTCGCAGCAGCGGTCGGCGTGGCACTGCATTTCATCCGGTGGCCGCTGGAACCGTTGGTGCTGGCCGCATCCGGGGCGCCCTATCTGATGTGCGGCGCGGTGATCGGCGCTGTCGGATTCGCCGCAACTCGCCAGTGGGTCGCGACCGGTGTGGCCGTAATCGTCGCAGGCGCGGGCATCGCCACCCAGGCACCGCTGTACTTCGCCGACCCCGGCGGCAACGGCCACCCGATCATGGCGATGCAAGCCAACCTGCTCTTCGACGGCGCCGACCCCGCCGTACTCGTCGACCAGGTCCGCACCCGCGACATCGCGATCCTCACCGTCAACGAACTCACCCGCCCCGCCGTCGACGCCCTGTCCCGCGCAGGCCTGGACCACCTCCTTCCCCACCGCTATCTGGCCCCCGGTCAGACAGCCAGCGGCACCGGCATCTGGAGCCGATTCCCCTTGTCGCACACCACCGAATACGACGGCTACGTCCTCAACCAGATCTCCGCCACCGCCACCATCCCCGACGTAGGCCCGGTCAACATCTACGCCTTCCACCCCGTCCCACCCGTCTACGACACCGCCGTCTGGGCCGACGAACTGACCCGCCTCAACGAAATCCTGCGCAACGCCCCCACCGACCGCCCCGCCATAGTGGGCGGCGACTTCAACGCCACCCACGACCACGCCCTGTTCCGTGCCATGACCACCGCCCCCTTCGCCGACGCCGCCACCCAAGCAGGCGCAGGCCACCTCCCCACCTACCCCACCGACAAACCGTTCCCCCCACTGATCGGCATAGACCACTTCCTCCTAGCCAACGCCCACGCCACCACCGTCGAAACCCTCCCCCTCCCCGGCGCCGACCACCGAGCCCTGATCGCCCGAATCGTCCTCACCCCGACCGGTTAGCCGGTCGAAACACCCTGCAGCAGAATAGATTTCGTAGAGGCGGGGCCTGCCTATCCACACGCATCGCAGTGGGTCCGCGCGCGGAACAAGGTCTTCAGAGTTCTGGATCTGCCAGCAGCACCACACGGTCAGCTGCCGGGTCGAACCCGAGCACCGGGTAGCCGTGCTGGCGGCCTTCGGCACACAGGAACACCGGCTTGCCGAGTAAGCGGCCCAGCGCACACAACAAGCCACACAGGGTATCCACGCCTTCCTGGCCTTGCAGCTCACGGAGGTTCACGTCGAAATCGATCTCGGTGGCCGACATCGGCCAAAAGATCACCTCCACGCCCGGCACGGGCCTGACCCGCAGCGTGACCGACTCCGCATCAACAGGACGCGGCAGCACGTCCGCCGCAGGCGGTAGCGGTCGCACGGTGCCGTCCTCCGCGTACTCCCATGCCCACCCGCTGGAACGGATCAGTTCGAAAACCGCCTGCCAGTCCTCGACCGAGGTGTCGGGCACCCACAGATCCGGCAGATCACCCATCAAGTTGGGGTCGAAGAAGTTCTTGACCTCGCTCCACAGCAGATCCGGCATCCGGCCATGCTGCCAGAGCGCCGATCGGACCGCATTCCGATTTCGTCACCTACCCGAGGCAAGGACCTGCACCCGGACCATTTGCCATGATCCTCACGTGCCCGATACCACCAGCAGCCCGATCTGCCGTCGCTGCGGCCGACCCGTTCGAGTGGGTCGCGACAACTACACAGTGTTCGAAGGGATGCATTACGTGTGCTTCCACTACGAGTTCGAGCACGACCTGTCCAACCCGGACGGCGACCCGGACGAAGACTGTGGTCTGCCTGGCTGTCCGTCGGCGGTGGCGGCAGGGTCGAATGACCGGATGGTCTCCGCAGTGCGTGCGTTGGTTGCGGACTGGTCAGCTGGTCCCCCCGCGCACTGGGACAATCATTCGTTGCCGGACTACCTGGAGGCGCTGGCCGGTTGGCTTGCCGATGCTGAGGGCTTTTACGCCAACCGTGGTGTCCCGATCCCGTGGAGCAGCTGGGAGGTCATGCAGACTGCCCTGCGCGCAGCGACGATCTATGAGTAGCGCGCACGCTCGGCCAGCCGCTGCTGCCACTGCTCCATGGCCTGTCGTAGTGCCGCACCGACGATGAGCACGAATTCCCCCGATAGTTCGAAGCGGGCGCCTGCGGGAGTATCGGGGCCTAAGACTTCGACTCCGCGTCGGGTGATGGCGGCGAGGGCGTTTTGCATGTGGACCGAGGCGGCGAGGTTGCGTAGCCAGATGTCGTCGTCGATGACGTAGCGTTCGCGGCGCTGTCCGGGGACCAGTTCACGACGCAACATGCCCTGCTGTTCGAGGAAGGCGACCGCGTTGGAGATCGATGCGGGGCTCACGCGCAGGCGTTCGACCAGTTCGGCGGCGGTGAGGGCGCCGGCGTCGGTGATCTGCAGGCAGGCAAGCACTCTGGCTTCCATGCGCGGCAGGCCCTGTTCGATGAGCAGGGCGGTGAACGATTCGGCGAAGTCCGCGACGGCCTGGGGGTCGCGTCCGTAGCCGTTGTCGGGGATCGGGGGTGGGTCCGGTTGGGGTTGTTTGTGTCGGCGGGCGCGTTGCTGGGTGGCCTGGTGTGCGCGGTGGGCGCGGTAGTCGTCGGGTCCGCCGTTGCGGGTGACTTCGCGCATCACGGTCGAGGCGGGTCGGCCCAGTGTCCGGCCGATTTCGGCGTAGCCGAGTCCTTGGGCCAGGCCCGCGGCGATGTGCTGGCGGTCCGCGTCGGTGAGTCTGCCTCCTGGCATCGCTGCTGGTCACCTCTCTGTTCACCGGTACTAGGCGTGGTCGCCTGTCCCACGCCCAGTATGCATTCACTCTCATCTCATTGCAATACGCAACGCGGTTACTCATTGCATTCACTGTCATATCCATTGCAATGCCAACACCTTTACGCACTCCCACATGGGTTTTGATTGAAATCAAGTGTTGACAGAACAGTGAACGCAACTTACTCTTCAATCATCAGTAAAGCCCGAACATCGCAACGCAAGGACATGGCAATGACTTCCTCGAACTCCACCGCCACCACCACCGCCTGGACCGGCATGGTCCCCATCGACGACACCGAACTCGCGGTCACCGACACCGGCGGCACCGGCACCCCGGTGATCTACCTCAACGGCCAGTTCGGCACCCAGGGCTACTGGCGCAAGGTCATCGCCGAACTGGGCCCCGGCTACCGTCACATCACCTTCGACGAGCGGGCCCGCGGCAAGTCCAAGAAGTCCGCCGACTACTCCTTCGACACCTGCGTGCGCGACATCCACGCGATCCTGGCCGCACGCGGCATCACCGAGAAGCCGATCCTGGTCGGCTGGTCCTACGGCGCCTACCTGGGCGCGCACTGGACCAGCCGCAACCCCGGCGCCGCGCTGGGTGCGGTGTTGGTCGACGGCGCCTTCCCCTACGACTGGCTCGACGAGGCCATGGAACTGCGCATCCGCAAACTGTTCAAGCGGCTGAGCTGGGTCCTTCCGCTGGCCCGCCCCACCGGCCTGGCGCCCCGTTTGACCGCGAAGCAGCAGGCCGACAGCAATATCGAACTGGGCAAGCTGTCCAGCGTGAAAAACCTGACCCCGGTCCTGAACGCCATCACCGACCCGGTGCGGTACGTGGTCGCGTCGGGAACCTCGTTCGGCAGCAAGGGCGACGAGCAGGAAAAGATCCGCACCGGCCTGGATGCCGTGCTGGCCACCAACCCCAATATCCGCATCAGCGCGAAGGTCCCCAGCAACCACGGCGCGATCCTGAAAAAGGACTTCCGCGCCATCGCCGACGCCGTGCGCGAAGTCGAGGCGACCTCGTCGGCAAGCAGCTGAATCTTCCAATCCCCGTACCGCACAACAACACACAAGGAGAACACCATCATGTCTGTCACCCTCACCACCCAGGAAAAGACCACCCTGCGGACCGCCGCGTACGGCGCCGTCTCCCTCCTCGCCGCAGCCGGCGGGGCCACCAGTAAGCCGCACAAGATCGCCACGGCCGGCAGCATCGCGCTGTCGTCGGCGACCGGCCTGGTCGGACATGTCCTGGCCGAGAAGTCCGGACGCATCGCCCTGAGCGGGTCGTCGGTCGCCGAACTGGCTGATCAGGTACTGCCCGCTCTCACGGCGGCGGTGGCCCTGCTCGGCGAGCACGACCCGGTCGAGGCCGAGAACTTCCGCAACACCATCGGCGTGGCCATCGACACCACCGCGCTGTTCCAGCCGCAGCCCAACCCGACGATGGCCGACATGACCGGCAAGATCACCGCAGCGCTCGCCGCCGCGTAAATGAACCATCCACTCGCACAACCACAACCGTGTCACAGGGCCCGTGACACGGTCATTGTGGTGTGAGCACGATGTCCACCCGCGCCGCCATCGCCTGACCGGCCGCCCGCAACGGCTGGGCGCAACGCAGCGTGCGGCCCAGAATGAAAGCTCCTTCCAGCGCGGACAGCATCGCCAGAATCAACTCGCGCGCCGCGGATTCCGCGACTCCGCGTCGGACGAAATATGTTGCGCCCTGGTCGATCCAGTCCCGCATCACCTCGGCGGCGACCTCGCGCAGGACCGGCTCGCTGTCGGCGACCTCCCCCGCGACGGTGCCGACCGGGCACATGTTCATCCACCCGGATTCCTCGAGTGCGCGAGCAGCGTCGGAGAACGCGGCGGGCACGGCCACCCGCAGATCTTCGTGCGGGTCCATCAACAACGGCAGCAACTGGATGTAGGCAGCACCGGTGCTGCGTAACGCCTCGGCCGCGATCTGCACCTTCCCCTGCGGAAAGTGGTGATACAGCGACCCCATCGGAGCACCGGCGGCGGCGGTGATCTGTTTGACGGTGATCGCGCTGTACCCGTGCACGCGCATCAGTTCGGCGACCGCGGTCACCAAGCGGTCGCGGGTGGTCGTTGACATCTGCTCGCTCACTCCTCCAGACTAGAGCAAACGCACTAGAGTGAATGCTCTAGTCGAAACGGAGGATGTCATGCCGACCGTCGAACTCGATGCGGGCCGTATCCACTACCGCGAACGCGGCGAAGGTCCCCCGGTGGTCCTGCTGCACGGACTGCTGATGAACCACACGGTCTGGGACGCGATCATCGACGACCTCCCCACCGGCTTCCGGTATGTGCTGCCCGACCTGCCGCTGGGCGCCCACCCCGAACCGATGAACCCCGGCACCGACCTGAGCCTGCGCGGGCTCAACCACCTCGTCGCCGATTTCCTCGCCGCCCTGGACCTGCACGACGTGACCCTGGTGCACTCCGACTGGGGTGGCGCCCTGTTCCTCACCGCCTACGGCCTCGACCGGCGCGTCAGCCGCCTGATCATCTTCCCCAGCGAAGCCTTCGACAACTTCCCACCGGGCCTCCCGGGCAAAACCGCCATCCTCGCCTCGACCCTGCCCGGCGGCATCACCCTGGCGCTGCGCCAACTGCGCATCGGCTGGCTGCGCCGCACACCCCTGATGTTCGGCTGGATGGCCAAATCCGACATCCCCGACGCCCTCGTCCACGCCTGGACCGAACCAGGATTGCGCAACCCACGCATTCGCGAAGACCTACTCGCCTACACCCGAGCCGGTTTCGACAAGCGTGAACTCATCACCAATACCGAAGCGCTACAACACTTCTCCGGCGAAGCCCTGATCCTGTGGTCCTCAGCGGGCAAGGTCATGCCTCGCGACCACGGCCCCCGCTTGGCCGCCCTGCTCCCGAACTCGCGCCTGGTGGAAATCGACGACGCCTACGTCCTGTCCATGCTCGACCAACCCGCCGCGGTCACCACCGCCATCACCGAATTCCTCACCACCTCCCCCATCAGACGGCAGTGACCCACATCACATAACGAACCTGTCAGGAAATCGTGAGCTGTCTCGTTCAGGGTGCACGCGAACCAGACAGGAGCGAATCATGAAGCACCGCATCGTCGTCCTCGGGGCCGGATACGCCGGAGCATTCTCCGCCGGGGCCCTGGCCCGCCGACTCCATTCCGACGACTTCGAGATCTCGATCGTCAACGCCGAACCCGATTTCGCCGAACGGTTGCGCAATCATCAGCTCGCCGCCGGTCAGGATCTGCGGCATCTGCCGTTGGCGGAGATGTTCGCGGGAACCGGCATCCGGCTTCATGTGGCGCGGGTGACCGGTGTCGACGTCGAGGACCGAACCGTCACGATCACCGACGGAAACAGAATTGACCGACTCGACTACGACACCCTGCTCTACACACTCGGCAGCACCGCGAACGACCACGATGTCCCCGGCGTCGACGAGCACGCTTTTCACGTGGCATCGCGCCCGGCCGCATTGCGACTGCGCGCCCACCTGAACGCCCTCGGCGCGGGCGCGAAGGTACTGATCGTCGGCGGCAACCTGACCGCGATCGAGGCCGCCACCGAGATCGCCGAATCCCATCCGGAACTGCGCGTCAGCCTGACCACCCGCGGCGAACTCGGCGGCTGGCTGGGCACCAAAGCCCGCACCCACCTGCTCGACGCCTTCGACCGGCTCGGCATCACCGTCCACCAGAACACCGCCATCGAGCGGGTCGAAGCCGAACGCGCGGTGGCCACAGACGGCACCGTGTTCACCACCGACGCGACGGTGTGGGCCGCAGGTTTCGCCGCCCATCCGATCGCCGCAGCCACCGGTCTCACCGTGGAACCCAACGGTCAGATCACCGTCGACCGTCAGATGCGCTCGGTCTCGCACCCCGACGTCTACGTCGCCGGTGACAGCGCCTTCGTCATCGGCGACAACGGACAACCGCTGCCGATGTCGTGCGCGTCCGCGGGATTCACCGGCATGCAGGCCACCGCCACGATCGTCGGAGACCTGACCGGGCGCACGATCTCGACGAAATCGCTTCCCTACGTGGGCAATCACATCAGTCTGGGTCGCAAGGACGGGTTGTTCCAGGTGGTCGGCGGTGACGCGCGATCCAAGTCGTGGGCTTTGCGAGGCCGGGCGGCCGCACGAGTCAAAGCGGCGGTTCTCGGAGTGAACCCCTGGAGCCTGAGCCATCCGACTTTCGGACTGCCCAGTCGCCGGTACCGCGCGGTCACCACCGTCGAACACGACGTGATCCCCGCCTAGAGTCGTGCTCATGGACACCGCCACCGTGGCGCATTTCGAGGCCAGCCGCCACCGGCTGGCCTCGATCGCCTACCGCCTACTCGGCTCGGCCGCCGACGCCGAAGACACGGTGCAGGACGCGTTCCTGCGGTGGCAGGCCGCCGACCGGACCTACGTCGACGTACCGGAGGCCTGGCTGACCAAGATCGTCACCAACCTCGCACTCGACCGACTCCGGTCGGCCAAAGCACGCCACGAACGCGCCGTCGGCACCTGGATGCCCGAACCGCTGCTGGACGGCGACCCGATGCTGGGCCCCGCCGACACCGTCGAACAGCGCGAATCGGTGACCCTGGCCGTACTCGCGATGATGGAACGACTGTCACCGGTCGAACGCGCCGTCTACGTGCTACACGAAGCCTTCGCCTACCGGCATGCCGAAATCGCCGACATCCTCGACCTCACCGTCTCCGCGAGCCAGCAACACCTGCACCGCGCCCGCACACGAATCACCGTGGCCCGCAACAACACCGGCACCGATCCCGGGTCCGCCCGCCGCATCGTCGAAGCCTTCGTCGACGCCGCCTCCTCGGGCCGCACCGAACGCCTGATCGCGCTGCTGACCGACGACGCGACCGGCATCTCCGACGGCTTCGGCGGCCGCGCAGCGAAACTGATCAGCTACGCCACCCCACAACGCCTCGCCCGCGCCATACAGGCCGGTTTCACCCCGACACCGGCCAAACGCCGACTCGCAGGCGGCACACCCTCGATCCACGCCGCCGTGGTCAACGGCTGCCCAGCCATCGTGTTCACCACCGACGACCGCGTCCTGGGCGTGGCGATCCTGGAAATCCGCGACAACAAGATCGCGACCACCCGCAGCATCGCCGCCCCCCACCGCCTCACCCGCCTCGCGCAACACTGGCACCGCGGCGACCACGAGACCACACTGATCAGCTCCTGGTAGGGATCACCGAGTAGCAGCGGACCCGGCAGCTGTTACTCATAGATCCGATACATCGCTCGCAGCGTTCGGGTGATTTCCGTCCGAAGTTCTTCGGGCGCGACAACTTCGACATCTGCACCGAACTTCAGCAGTTCGGGTACGGCCGTTTCGACCGACTCGATCGGCAGCTCGACCTCAGTCCAACCCGCGGCATCCGGTCCCACAGCTGTGCGCTGGGCGGCCGCGACCATGGCGGGCTCGAGTAGACCCGGCAACCGCTCGATACCGCGGCGAGACAGGCGCAGGGTGGCGGTGTCACGGTGGCGGCGCTGGTCGAATCGGATCAGGTAGTCGTTCCAGTGGGCGGCCAGGTCGAAACCTTCGGATCGGTCGAAAGACTCGGCGAGAACTTTCACCTCGAGGATGCGGGAGATCCGGTAGGTGCGCAACCGTCCCTGATTGCGGGCTACGAGATACCAGACGCCGACCTTGAGGACCAGTCCGTGCGGCTCGACGATGCGGGTGATCTCCCGCGGTACCGCCCAGCGCAGGTAGTGGATCCGCACGCATTGCTGATTCCAGGTGGCGTCGGCGATCGGTGACAGATGGGGTGTGTGGTCGGCGTCGCTGTACCAGGTCGACGAGTCGAGGTGGAACCGATCGGCGCTGCGGCGCGCACGATCGCGCACGTCGGCGGGCAACGCGGCCTCGATCTTGAGCTGTGCGGTGGTCGCCTCGGCAGCTAGACCCAACTGGGCGGCGGCCTTGGGCAGCCCCGTGAGAAACAGCGCCTCGGCCTCAGTGGCGGTGAGACCGGTCAGTCGGGTCCGATAACCGTCTAGAAGGCGGTAACCGCCCTCATGTCCGGGTTCTCCGTACACCGGGACTCCCGCGATGCCCAGCGATTCCACATCCCGGTAGATCGTGCGGACCGAGACCTCGAGGGTGTCTGCCAGTTCCTGAGCGGTCATCCGCTCGCGGGCTTGCAGCAGTAACAGCAGGGTCACCAGACGAGCCGCGCGCATACGGCGATTCTGTCAAAGTTCACTGACAGAAGATGTCAGTGCAGCTTGCTTACAGTTGCGACTATGACCTCTACACCAGACTCGGACGCCCGCGCTGTCGTGACCGAATTTCTCCACCGGCTGGCACAGGCAGACCCGAACCGGATCGCCGAGCTGTTCGCGGAAAATGTCGACTGGCAACTCGATTGGCCCGATGCGGGGCATCCTGCGGTGCCCTGGATCCGACAGCGGTCGACTCGCGCGGACGTCGCCGACCATTTCAGGGCACTGCACGACTTCCACGTTCCCGGCCAGGGTGGCGGGACAATCACCAAAATCCTGGTCGACGGTCCGGACGCCGTCGTGCTCGGCGAGATCAATCAGACGGTGAGGGCAACCGGCAAGAAATACACCGCCCGGTGCGCACTGCACTTCACCGTCGAAAGCGGTGTGATCACCCGCTACCACGTCTACGAAGACAGCCTCACCGTCGCGCAAGCATTTGCCGAAACCAGTCAGCGGGCAACCCCAAGTGACAACGCCGCCAACGCTTTCGGGGCTCCCGGCAGGTAGAACCGGTCCAGTTCGGTGAACTCGAAGCCCGCGTCGCCGATCAGCGCGGCGATGTCGCGGTTGAGGTGGCAGCCACCGGCGACGCGCTGCTGGATCGGGTTGAGGCGGTGCTGCCAGGTCTGCACCCATTCGTCGGGTGCGAGACCGTGTTCCACGAAATGCAGGGTGCCGCCCGGTTTGAGCACCCGGCGGATCTCGGCGAGCGCGGCCGACACGTCGGGGATGGTGCACAGGGTGAAGGTGGACAGCGCCGTGTCGAAGGTGTTGTCGGGAAACGGCAGCGACTGACCGTCCAGGCCTGCCTGTTCGATCGGAATCGGGCTGGCCGCAACACGTTTGGCGGCGATATCCCACGCCACCGACGCAGGCTCGACCCCGCTGACCTTGTCGACCGCGGCGGGATAGAACCCGATGTTGTTGCCCGAACCGAACCCGATCTCGACAACGTGCCCGTGTAATCCGGCGCAGGTGCGCTCGCGCAGTGGCCCGTTCTGGGCGGTCCCGCAGACTTTGTCGACGAGGTGCGGCAGGATCCGATCGGTGTAGAAACCCATGTTCCGATCATCCCCTGTCGGCGGCGTTTCAGCCCAGTCGTCGGTCGAAAACCTCGGTGCTCGCGCCGGTAGCCGGGTCGACCGTGACCACTTTCAGGTTCGCCGAGTTCGCGGTCAGGTCCATGACCATGAACCCCAGTTCGTTCTGGGTCTCGAACAGCGACGCGTTAGGGCCGGTGCGCGGGTGGCCGCTGGACGTTTTACCCGCCGCGCCCGACACGATCTGGCGGGTGCCCACGGTGGCCGGGGTCGGTTCCAGCACCTGCAGGGTGTGGTCGTGGCCCGACAGCAGGAACGACACCTTGCCCAGGACATGGTCTTCGAAGAAGCGTTTGGCGTGCACGCCGTTGATCGGTTCGATGGGCAGGCCCTCGTAGTTGCCCGCGTCGCCGTGTGGGCCGTTGCTCAGGTAGGGCTGGTGGGTGCAGGCGATCTTCCACTGCGCGGTGGATTCGGCCAGCGCGGTGTCCAGCCAGACGCGTTGCTGGTTCATGTACGGCCCGTCCACCGCCCAGTACGGGTCCAGGAACGGCGGGATGTAGGCGGCGAGGGGGTTGATGTCCAGGACGAAGAACTCCACGACCGGGTTCTGTTCGGGCACGCGCAGCGAGTAGTAGCGGCTGGGCATCCACCAGCGCTGCGACTTCGCGTGATAGGCCACTTCGTGGTTGCCGCGCGCGAGCCAGCCGCCGTCGCCGGGGAAGACCCCGCTGGTGTCGTGGTTGCCCAGCACCATGGCCCACGGGAAGTCCAGGCCCGCGTTGGGGTTTTCGAATTTGGTGGCGAACTGTTCGTCGTCGGGACCGTCGGGGCCGGTCTCGTAGATGTTGTCACCCAGGCCTACCGCGAGCGAAAACGGTTGGCGCGCATGGTATTCGCGTGCCGCGTCGGCCACGGCCCACTGGGTGCGGCTGCCGGTGCCGGCATCACCGGTGACCAGCACACGCACGTTGCGCCCGCCTGCCGGTGCGAACTTGGGCACGTCGGCGGGTACCGCGGACGCGGGGGTCAGGCCCACCAGCGACAGGCCCGCCATAACACCGGCCGCACCGGCCAGCACTTCGCGACGGCCGATTCCGGACGAGAACTGATCGGGCATGGCCACCTTCTGGCTGGGAGCTGTTGGACAATCGCGACGCAGCCTAGACGTTCCTCGACGGTGACAACGCGAATCGTGCGATCCGAATCTAGCGGTGTCGTTCGACGTCGACGTGAACACCCAGCAAACTTGGACGATTGTTCAGTTGGACGGTCGGTGCGACCCTACCGCGCCCGTGCACCCTCACACCAACAATTCCCCCAGGTCGGCCACCACCTCGTCCGCGCCGGCGTCACGCAACGCCGTCACCCCGGTCCCCCGATCCACGCCGATGACCCAGAACCCACCCCGATGCCCCGCCTGCACTCCCGACACCGCGTCCTCGATCACCACCGTGCGCGCGGGTTCCACGCCCAAAGTCGTTGCCGCGGACAGGAACATGTCCGGTGCGGGCTTGCCTGCCAGGTGTTCACGCCCGGCCACCACCCCGTCGACCACCACCTGGAACCGGTCGAGCAGTCCGGCGGTTTCCAGCACCAATACCGCGTTGCGGGAGCTGGACACCACCGCCATCGGAATTCCCGCCGCGGCCACCGCGTCGACCACTCGCAGCGACCCCGCGAACACTTCGACGCCGTCGCTTTCGATGATGTCGGTGAACCGCACGTTCTTCCGGTTGCCCAGCCCGTGCACGGTCGCGGCCTCGGGCGGGTCGTCCATCGCCCCGTCGGGCACGCGCACCCCGCGCGAGTCCAGCACGCACCGCACTCCCGCCGCCCGTTCCTTCCCGTCCACCAGTGCGAAATAGTCGGCGTCGGTATAGGGCGCGGCGGCGGGAGCCACGGTGGGCAGGAACTCGGTGAACAGCGCCGACCAGGCCCGTCGATGCACCGCCGCGGTGTCGGTGAGCACCCCGTCGAGGTCGAAAAGCACTGCCTGCGAGGCCAAGACGCGGGTCACGTAGCCGCGACCTCGACGGGAATGCCGGGTGTCAGTGTCACCGGGCGACCCCAGACGGTGATCTGTTCTGCGGGTCCTTCCCCGACCAATTCGAACCGCGCGTCACCGTGTCCCAGATCCGCGCGCACGGTGCGTCCACGCCAGTGCACCGAGAACCGCAACCGTTCCCAGGAGGACGGCAGCGCGGGCGAGAAATGCAACCCGTCCACCGACGCCCGGAATCCACCGAAGCCGTGCGTGGCGACCTGCCAGGTCCCCGCCGCCGACGCGATGTGAATGCCTTCTTCGGTATTGCCCTGGTTGTCATCGAGGTCCACGAACGCCGACCGTCCGAAATACCGTTCCGCGGTGCGCGAATCCCCCACCTGCAATCCCACGATCGCGTGGATCGACGGGCTCAGCGAGGATTTGTGCACCGTGCGCTGCTCGTAGAACTCGTAATTGTCCCGCCGGGTGGCCAGGGAGTATTCGTCGGGCAGCAAATGCATCAACATCACCACATCGGGCTGTTTGAGCAGTGAGGTGGTTTCGCAGTTGAAATGGTTGTAGCCCACCGGGTACAACGGCATGTCGTTGTCGTCCCATTCCACGATGGGCACGACCGTGCGCTCGAAGTAGCCGTCGAATTGTTCGATGACCCCGCAGTCGGGATCCACCGGTGCCCGCAGCCGGTCCGCGGCGGCCAGCCATCCCGCCGGTTCGCCCGGATCCAGCCCGATCGATGCCATCAGGGCGTCGAGCTGTTCGGGCCGTTCCCGTGACATTCGGTCGAACACCGCCGCCGCTTGCAGCAGATGCCAGTGCACCAGTTTGTTGGTGAAGGCGTTGTTGTCGACGTGGGAGTGGAATTCGTCGGGCCCCATGACCGTCCGGATGACCAGCGAATCGCCGTCTTCCACGCACCGCTGCACCCAGAATCGGGCACCTTCGAACAGGATCTCCGCGCCTTCGCCGAACAGATAATCGTCATCGCCGGTGACCTCGGCGTAGCGCATGATCGCGTAGGCGATATCGGCGGTGACGTGCAGTTCTTCTTCGCGCGTATAGAAACGGTCTTTCCCGTCAGGGGTGAATTGCGGGCATTCTTCGCGCCCGGTGTCCGCGGATTCCCACGGAAAGCGCGCACCGCCGGTCCCGTTGTCGGCGGCGACTTCGCGCGCACCGGGCAACGTGTGATGCCGGTATCCCAGCAACGCACGGGCCGCGCGCGGCTGGGTGAACAGGAAGAACGGCAGCAGCATCACCTCGGTGTCCCAGAACACATGCCCCCGATACCCTTCGCCCGACAGCGATTTCGCCCCGATACTCACGGTCGGGTCGTCGGGGTCCGCGGCGATGAGCAGGTGGTAGATCGCGAACCGCAACGCCTGCGTCACCCGATCATTGCCGACCACTTCGCAATCGGCGTCGGCCCACACCAGATCCCACGCCGCCCGGTTCGCCGCTGCCGCATCGTCGAAGGTGCCCGCGCGCGCCACGGTGTCCACGGCGCGTTCGCGCACCGGTTCCACGGCCTGATAGTCGCGACTGGTGGCGATCCCGACCAGCTTGTCCACCCGTACGGATTCGCCTGCACCGCAGTCGAATTGCCACTCGAAGGAGATGGCGTCATGGCGGCACCGTTGCTGCTGCTGCCGCCCGCCGTCCGCGGTACAGGTGAACGCGTAGGCGAGGTCGATACCACTGTCGATCGTGCGGCTTGCGATCACCCCGATGTCCCCGTCGAACCCCGCACCGGCCGACTTCAGGTGCGTGGACTTGGCCCACTTGTCCCACTTGCGTTCGTATCCGAACGAGGTCTGCTCGCGATAGGTAGGCAGACGTTCCAGATTGCGCCGGTTCGCGTCGACCCCGGTACGCACCGTCACCGCACCTGCCCGATCCAGACAGCTCACCTCGATCCGCAGACAACACAGATCACGATCGGCGGTACTGGCGAACCGCTGCGTGCGCAACCGAACCCGCGCACCGTCGGGCAGCGCGAACACGGTGTCGCGGTGCAGAACTCCGCACCGCAAGTCCAGTTCGCGTCGATGTTCGACAACGCGCACCGTCTCGGTGTCCAACCGCACACCATCGACGAAGACTTCACTGTCCAGCCAGTCCGGTGCGTTCACCAGATCGATCACCGGCGAGTCATACGCGTCGTACACGCCGGCGATGAACGTAACCGACAACGCCCCGGTGTGCCGTTCTTCGAGCGACCCCCGAGTGCCAAGACGCCCGTTGCCGACGGTGAAGATCGTCTCGAAGTAGTTGGCGCGCTGCGGATTCCACCCGTTCTCGACCACGGACCAGGTCGTGTCGGTCTGCGCCGGCGCGTTCACTGCCCCACCGCCTCGGCGCCGTAGGCCTCGCGCAACTGCTGGTTGGTTTCCAGCAGCGACCGGTACACCGACAGGTCCTTGCCCGAACACCGTTGCGCCCCCATCGCATTGCCGTACCGGGCGGCGGTGACGAAATCGCCCGCGGCCAGGTACCCGAAGGCCATCCCGGAGGCGAACGAGTCACCGCAACCGGTGGTGTCGATGACGTTCTCCACGTGGATGCGGGGCACGATCTCCTCCCGTAACTCCCCGTCGGGGTCGAGAAAATACATCGCGCAGCCTTCCTCGTCGAGGGTCACACACACCGCCTTCACCCCGCGGCGCAAACAGTGCAGGGCGAACTCGGGCAACTGCTCTTTGGGCAGCGGTTTGCCGAATTCGTCGGGGTCACCGCCGGGCGGCGGGAACCAGGCCCGGCCCGCCTCCTCCAGGTTCATCTTCATGATGTCGATGGTGGGCAGCCACGCGTCACGGTCGATCCACAGCCTGCTCACCCGGTACCCGGCGGCGGTGAGCGCGACGGTGGGGCCGTGACAGTCCAGCAGGATCAGGCCGTCGCTGTTGGCCCGAATGTAGGCCAGCGTGGGTTGAGCGACTTCGTAGTCGGTGATCGGTACGCACACGAAAGCGTCGGAATCCAAAGCGAATTCGACATCAGCGGGGGATATCGGGTGCATGAAACCGGTTTGGCGTTCGTCACGGAAATTCTGGTCACGGAACGTCAGTTCCACGACGTCGCCGCGGTCGCTGCCCGCGCGAATGCCGGTGAGGTCGACATTGCTGAACCGCGACAGCTGTTCGGTGATGGGGCCCAGATCGCGTTCGCGCACGTGCACGATCGGCCGCACCACATCGTCGGGGCCAAGCAACGAGGCCAGCGCGGCCACGGTGTAGAGCGCGCACCCGTATTTGTCGATGACCTCGCCGCGGTGCGTGACGACGTGGTCGAGCGGAATAGGACCGAGAACAGCGATTTTGAGGCCGGAAGAGGGCACAGAAGCAGACATGGTGGAGCTCCGAGACTGGTGAAGCGGGAGAGGTCAGGCGGTGGTAGCGGGACGGTCGAAACCGGCGGCTTCGTCCATGTCTTCCAACGTCATGCCCTTGGTCTCGGGCACGAACTTGGCCACGAACGCCAACGACAGCAGGGCGAACACCGCGTACATGCCGTAGGCGAAGCCCAGCGAGAAGGTCTTCAGGCTGGGGAACGACACGGTGATCGCCCAGTTGGCCGCCCACTGCCCGGCCGCGGCCAGCGACAGCGCCGCGCCACGGATCCGGTTGGGGAACATCTCGCCCAGCAGCACCCACACCACCGGGCCCCAGCTCATGCCGAAGAACACCACGAACAGGTTCGCCGCGACCAACGCGACCGGACCCCACGCACCGCTCAGATGCGGTTCCAGCACACCTTCGGCGTTGGCGACCTGGTCGGCGGCACCGAAGCAGACGGCCATGGTGGCCAAGGTGATGGTCATGCCGATCGAGCCGACCAGCAGCAGCGGCCTGCGCCCGACCTTGTCGATGAGCATGATCGCCACGATCGTGGTCGCGATATTGACCACCGAGGTGAACACGCTGATCTGGAACGACTGCGATTCCTCGAAGCCGACGGCCTCCCACAGCACGTTCGAGTAGTAGAAGATCACGTTGATGCCCACGGCCTGCTGGAACACCGACAGCATCAAACCCACCCAGACCACCGGGTACAGCCCGCCGCCGGGACGACGCAGGTCCTTCCACGACGGCTTGGTGTCGCTTTTGAGGCTGTCTTCGATGCGGTGGATGGTGATCTCGAGGTTCTTCTCACCGAACAGCATCGACAGCACGCGCCGCGCCTCGGGGATCTTGTGCGTGGCCACCAGGTAGCGCGGCGACTCCGGGATCGTGGACGCCAGCACCCCGTACACCACGGCCGGGATCGCCATCGACAGGAACATCCAGCGCCAGGCTTCCAGCCCGAACCACAGCGTTTCGCTCGCACCGCCGGCCAGTTCGGCGAGCAGGTAGTCCACCAGCAGGGCCAAGAAGATACCGAGCACGATGGCCAGCTGCTGCAGCGAGCCCAGGCGACCGCGGATGCGCGCGGGTGAGGTTTCGGCGATGTAGGCGGGCGCGATCACCGAGGCGACGCCGACACCGATGCCGCCGATGATGCGACCCAGCACCAGCGTCCACACGTCGGGGGCGAACGCGGTCACGATCGCGCTGAGGAAGAACAGGACCGCGGCGATCTTCATCACCTTGAGCCTGCCGATGCGGTCGGCGATGCGACCCGCGGTCATCGCGCCCGCCGCGGCACCCAGCAGCGCCGAGGCGACAGCGAAGCCCAGCACCGCGTCGGCGACGTCGAATTCGGTTTGGATTGCCGAGACCGCGCCGTTGATCACGGCACTGTCGAAGCCGAACAGCAACCCGCCCAGCGCCGCGACGGACGCGATCAGCACGACGCGGTTACTGGAACCCTCGCCGTCTGGTAGGGCGGATTTGTCGAAGGAGACTCCATCGTGCATCGGCCTCGTCCTCTCCACGGCGGGCATCATTGCCTCGCGAGTAGCAGTGTGAATCAGATCACAGTGTGCCCCGAATTGCATGACACCTGCAGGAATTCGCGCAATTGAGCCCAAATCGCCGTGTTGCCGTTCAGGACATGAACACCGAGCGGTCTGCATCGGCGATCGCCCGCGCTATCGCACCCAGTAAATGGGTCTGTGGGCCCAGCAGTGCGGGTCGGATGCGCAACGCGGCGGCAGCCGAGGGCACCCCGCACCGGTCGACCACCTGCTGGATCGAGGGGATCAGGATCTGGGCGGCCTGCGCGAGTTCGCCGCCCAACACCAGCAGTTCGGGGTTCAGGATGCTGCACAGCCCCGCCACCGCGGCCCCGACCTGCCTGCCGACATCGTCGAGCACCCGCACGAACGCCCGATCACCGGCGATCGCGCGGCGCACGACCTCCTCGATCGTCAACTCCCCCTCGGTCGGTGCCAGCAGCGACACCACATACCGCGCCGACACCAGCGTTTCCAGACACCCCCGGTTACCGCACCGGCACACCGCCCCGAATTCGTCGACGGTGGTATGCCCGATCTCGCCCGCGGTGCCCGCGACCCCCGCATACAGGCGCCCGCCCACGATCAGCCCCGCGCCCACGCCTTCGGACAGTTTCAGGTACACCATGTCGGTCGTGCCGGTCCCGGCGCCCCATTGGTGTTCGGCCAGGGCACCCAGGTTCGCGTCGTTGTCCACGATCACGCACGTCGGCAGGCCCAATGCGGTGGTGGCCAAACTGCTGGCGTCGATGCCGACCCAGCCGGGCAGGATCGACGGTGAGCCCACGCGGCCTGTGGTGCGGTCGATGGGTGCGGGCAGGCCCATGGCGGCACCGACCACCTCCGCGCGTTCGATGCCCGCGTCGACCAGCGTCTTGTCCAGCAGTCGCGCGGCATGATCCATCGACTGCGCCGCCGACAGGCCGACAGGCAGTTCGGTGCGGGTCTGCGCGACCACCTGGTGGGCCAGGTCGCTGATACCGACGGTGACGTGACGGTGCCCGTGATCCACCCCGACAACGAACCCCGTTCCACCGGTCAGTCGCACGGAATTGCGTTTGCCACTGCGCTTTTCGATGCGAAGACTGCCCGCGCCCGCGAGATCGCGCACGATGTTCGAAATCGTGGCGGGAGCCAAACCGGTCGCCCTGGCCAGATCAGCCTGGGTCGCCTGGCCCTGCCTGCGCAGCTCTTCGACCACCCGCGCCCGGTTCTGGTCCCGCAGCGCCGTCGGCGACCCCGGCCGGCCTTCGACGCGCCCGCTCATCGGGAACCGCGCTCGGGATAGATCGCCGTACGGAACATCTTTCGATTGTGCACCCGCGCCACGCGTGCCTGGGCACCGTGCGTTCATCTCGGTGTCACGCACACCCTTTAACGTCCCAACGATGACCGATGTCCAGACGAGTCCGATGCCCCGTGACGTCAGCGAGGTCGCCGATCTCGCCGATGTGGTGAACCTGGCCGACACCACCGGATTCACCGTCGACGACAGCGACGACGACGACCCGATCCTGCTCACCGCGCCCGGCGGGCTGGTCGTGGACACCTGGCGCGAGGGCTACCCGTACGACGAGCGTCTCTCGCGCCTGGAATACGACCTGGACAAACGGCTGCTGCAGATCGAACTGCTGAAACTGCAGAACTGGGTCAAGGCCACCGGTCGGCGCATCGTGATCGTGTTCGAAGGGCGCGACGCCGCGGGCAAGGGCGGCACCATCAAACGGTTCATGGAACACCTGAATCCGCGCGGCGCTCGGGTGGTCGCGTTGGAGAAGCCGTCCGCGCGCGAATCGACCCAGTGGTACTTCCAGCGGTACGTGCAGCACCTGCCCGCCGCGGGCGAGATCGTGCTGTTCGATCGTTCCTGGTACAACCGGGCGGGGGTGGAGCGGGTGATGAATTTCTGTACGCCCGAACAACATCGGCGGTTTCTGTCGCAGGTACCGCTGTTCGAGCAGATGCTGGTCGACGACGGCATCGACCTGATCAAATTCTGGTTCTCGGTGTCGCCGCTGGAACAGCGCACCCGGTTCGCGATCCGCCAGGTCGACCCGGTGCGGCACTGGAAACTGTCGCCGATGGACCTCGCGTCGCTGGACAAATGGGATTCCTACACCGCGGCCAAAGAGGAGAACTTCGAGCACACCGACACCGACCAGGCACCGTGGATCGTGGTCAAGAGCAACGACAAGAAACGCGCGCGCCTGAACGCGATGCGGCATGTGCTGAGCGGGTTCGAGTACGACAACAAAGATGTCGAGATCGTCGGCACCGCGGACCCACTGATCGTGGGGCGCGGGCGCGACGTCATCGGGTCGTGAAAACGCTAGCGAGTCAACGCGACTCGGTGCGCTTCGTGCATCAGCGTGATGAGCTCGTCGCGCTCTGACTCATCGAGAACGTCGAAGCAGGGCGCGATCAGTTCATCGGTCACCTTCTCCGCGGCCTCCCACCGCGTGCGCACGTCGTCGGTGACCGTCTCGAACGGCTCGGTCCAGCCCAGGAACTTCGCGTGAGCGGGCCCGTCGTGGATCGGTGAGCCCGCGACCAAGATCGCCTGCAACGGGGTGAGCCCGTTGGCCAACACCGCCACCAGGTGCAAGCCACCGCGCAGTTCGCGCAGCACATGCATCAACTGCAGCACCGCGGCCCGCCCGTCGGTGGGTACCGGCAGCGCCCGCCACCCGGCGAACAACGGCAACCCGGCCGACGGCGCGGCATCCACCACCCGCTGCAGCAGTGCGGCCAGCCGATCAGCGTGCTCGAACCCGGCAAGCTTGCGCTGCCCGAATTCCCGACACGCCACCATGTACCCCGCCGCGGCCTCCGCAGCAGGCATCGACACCGATTCCCAAGCGGCACGCACACACTCAGGCTCGAAGAACCCGAACGCCGCGGTCACCACATCGGCATCCACATCACCGAGCACCCCACCACGCCCCCGCATGTACGGCCCGTGAAACCCCGCCACCCCGGTCGTCTCCCCGAACGCCCTGACCTCACGCGAGATCATGAACGCCCCACCGAGTTCGAGCACCTGCTGCTTAACCGCCGCTGCCGTCATTGGCCTGCCACCTTCCGCTGTAGTTCACTCCAGGCAGACTTTATCGCCCAATAGCCAGATGTGACAGCCCTTCGCGACCGAAATCCCGGCGCCGCAACGACTACGGTGCTTGCATCAGGGTCAGCATCGACCTCTTCCGCACAGTGAAACCCAACGTCTCGTACAAACTGATCGCCGAGGTGTTGTGCGCGATCGCATGCAGAAACGGCGTCTCCCCCCGCGCCCGAATCCCCGCCCCGACCGCCCGAATCAACCGCGACGCGATCCCACGCCCCCGAAATTCGGCATCGGTACACACCGCGCTGATCTCGGTCCACCCCGGCGGATGCAACCGCTCCCCCGCCATCGCCACCAATCGACCGTCGACCCGCAACCCCACATAGGTCCCCATCTCGATGGTCCGCGGCGCGAACGGCCCCGGCTCGGTCCTGGCGATCAACGCCAACATCTCGGGAACATCAGCGGCAGTGAGCCTTTCGAGCCCGGAATCCACCGCCACCCGCAACCCCGACCCCTCCATCTGCACCGTGTCGAACTCCGCCGACACCGTCCACCCCGCCGGCGGCACAAGCCCTACCCCGCGAATCCCGGCACTGCCACCCGACCCGAGCGCCACCCCCAGATCAACCCAATCCTGGTCGTCCAAAACCGCCGGATGCCCGACGAACTGAGCCACCTCCGGGTCATACCGCCCGATCCGCCCCGTCCACCGCGCAAACCGCCGATGCTGCCCCCGCAACGAAGCCCGCACCGGATCATCCAACGGATGCACCGCGATCTCGACCGTCAACCCAACACTCCTCACCACCGAACCCGACCCCGAAAACGTTAGCCGACCACACCACCTCCGGCACCGATTGCGCTCACAACGATTCCCCCGCGAGGTGATCGACACCGTCACCCAGCAGCACCGCCCCGACCTGCGAAACAAGGCATTGGACGGTCCGGATCTGGCCTCAGCGCTCGCCGGTGTCCGACTCGGTGGGTTCGGGGGCTCCGCGCCGTCGGTCCCGCAACACCAGCACCGCCGCCGCGATCGCCCAGATCACCGCGAACGCCACCGCACGCATCAGACTCCAGTTGACCAACAGCATCACGATGGCCACGCCGCCGAAAATCGTCAACAGGCGGGATGTACTCGTCTGACCTTTCATCGCCCGATCATCCCACGGGCCGACCACCCCGACGGACCACGGTCAACCGGCCGCGACCTCGTCGTGAATGCGTGGTCGGCGAGCGGACCAGGCCAGCGCGGGCACGATCAACAACGCGATCCCCGCACCCAGGAACGCCAACCCCGGGTAGTCGGAGAAGGCCACGATGACCCCGGACCCGAGCCCGCCGCCGGCACCCGCGATCGCGATCCCCACGTCGACAGTGCCCTGCGTGCGAGCGCGGGTCGCCACCGGCGTCGCGTCCGCGATCATCGTGGTGCCCGCGACCAACCCCAGGTTCCAACCGACGCCGAGCAATCCCAGCGCCACCGCCAGCGCCCCCACCGAACTCGGCGGAGCCAACGCCGCAGCCAACCCGGCACCCACCAGCGTGGCCGCGGCCGCCACCGCGACCAGCCCCGCCCCGAACCGGTCCACCAGCATCCCCGACAGCAACGACGGCAGATACATCCCCGCCACGTGCACCGCGATCACGAACCCCGCCGCGCCCACGCCGTGCCCGTGATGCTGCATGTGGATCGGTGTCATGGTCATGATCGCGGCCATGACCAACTGGGTCACCACCATCACCGTCGTCCCGGCCACAATCGGCGCGGACCACCGCGGCGTCGCGGTCGTGTCGACAACGTCGGCGGGCTTCTCGGCGATCGCCTTGGCGAGCACGAGCGGATCCGGTCGCAACAACACCCACAACACCAGTCCCGCAAGCAGATACGCCACCCCGGACAGCACGAACGGCCCCGACAAACTCGGAATGCCCCACCGCACAGCAAGATCCGACATCGGCGTGGTCAGGTTCGGCCCGACCACCGCACCCACTGTCGTGGCCACCAGCACCGTGCTGATCGCGCGCGCCCGATGCGCGGGTCGGGCCAGATCGGCACCGGCGTAGCGCGCCTGCAGACTGGTCGCGGTGCCCGCCCCGTAGACGACCATCGACGCGAACAACAGCAGCAGACTCCCGGTCACCGCGCCCGCCACCACCCCGAAACTGCCCAGCGCACCGGTCAGATACCCGAACGTCAGCCCCGCCCGCCGCCCGGCTCGCTGCGAAATCCGGCCCACCGCGACCGCCGCACCCGCGGACCCCACCGTGAACATCGCCGCGGGCAACCCCGCCCACCCGGTGGACCCGAGCATGTCCTGCGCCAGCAGCGCCCCGACGGTGATGCCCGCGGCAAGCCCCGCCCCACTGAAGATCTGCGCCGCGACCAACACGGCCAGCGTGCGCCGTTGCGCGGGATGCTCGCTCATGAATCAACACTGCGGCATAGGTGGACGCCGGTCCAGCTGATGGGCACAGAAAGGTCCAGCTAGCGCGAACCGGCCTGGTTCACCGCCGCTAGCGCACGAAGGCCCCCAGTTTGATAGTCACCCCGGACTCGGCATCCTCGATCGACGTGATCGGCCACATCCGCCCGGGCAGCATCGTCCCCGCGGCCGTCGCGTACCCGACCACGTCCAAGGCCGAACCCCCGTTGTTGTCGTGCACGATCCCCGCCTCGGTGCGCACGCCGTCGGAGAACACCACATCGAAATCGTCCGCCATACGGTCGGCGTGCACCACCACGCCGGGAAACAGATGCGAATAGCCCACGGTGATCAGCGCGGGTTCGGCCATCAGTGCCCACACGGATCGGTCAGGTGCAGCCCCTCACCGACCTTGATCCGGCGATGCTCGGCGAGCACGATCCCCACCCCGAGCAGCAAGCACACCCCGCTGACGATCCCGGCGATCACCGCCCACCCGACAAAACCGGAACCGGCGGCGGTCAACGTGGCCGCGACCATCACGATGCCGATGCCCACGAGCAACAGCCCCGGCCAATTGAGGGAGTCCTGGACCAACTCCCCCGCGTGCGAACGCGTCGTGCGCTCGGTATCGGGGAACTTGTGTTGATGCGGATCATGGTAGGTAGTCATGGCACGCGTCCTTCCGTCGAAGGTCCTCCCCATCCGGCGCGTACCCCGCAATCACCGCGGCAAACAGGCTCAGCTCGGCAAACGCAACGCGCCGGGCGCGGAAGCGGGAACAGCGGGCCGAACCGGGACGACCGGATCGATCCGCTGGTACGTGGAACCGAGGTCGGGTCGCGGATCCGGCTCACCCTTGTTCGGCCAGAACGCCATCGCACGCTCGGCCTGCGCGGTGATGGTCAGCGACGGATTCACCCCGAGGTTGGCGGTGATCGCGCTGCCGTCGGCGACGTGCAGGCCGGGGTAGCCGTAGACCCGCTGGTACGGATCGATCACGCCGGTATCGCGGGAGTCGCCGATCGTGCACCCGCCGATGTAGTGCGCGGTGGCGGGGATGTTGAAGATGTCGGTGGCGATATTGCCGGTGTCGCCGTCGCATTCCGCCGCGTACCGGCGCGCGATGTCATGACCCAGTGGAATCCAGTCCGGATTCGCCTGCCCGCTGCCCTGCGCGGTCACCAACCTGCCGCGCTTGAGCGACGACGTCAGTGAGTTGTCCAGCGACTGCATCACCAACAGGATCACCGACCGCTCCGACGCCCGGTGCGCGTTCTGCGAGCGCGCGAACTTCAGCGGATGCAACAGCATCGTCAGCAGTAACCGCAGGAACCGGAACGCCCCACCGTCGACCATCGGCACCGTCTGCACGAACAGCGCGTTCTGCCCCTTGCCGTACGTGCACACCTCCACATGGGTCTGCGGCTCCGGATGAAACGACGACGTGATCGCCACACCCTGCGCGAAATCAGTGCGCGACTTGCTCTGCACGCCGATGATCGCCTCGGAGTTACTGCGGGTGAGCTGCCCGACTCGCGGCGACAGCTCGGGCAGCGTGCCGTCAGCGCGCAACCGGTGCAGCAGTTTCTGTGTGCCCAGCGCCGCTGCTGAGAAGACCACCTGCTCGGCAGTGAAGGTGCGCCGCTTTCTGCGCAACCAGCCGTTGGACTGCACCGTGTCCACGCGATAACCACCGTTGCCGTCGGGTGCTACCGACGTGACCGTGGTCAGCGAATGCACTTGCGCGCCATTGCTTTCGGCCAGGTGCAGGTAGTTCAGCGTGGTGGTGTTCTTGGCATTGTGCTTGCAGCCGGTGAAGCACTCCGAGCAGTGGATACAACCGGCTCGACGAGGCCCCGCACCACCGAAGTACGGGTCATCGACCTCGACGCCTTCGGATCCTTCGTTGAAGAACACGCCGACCTGGGTGCGATGAAAGGTATCGGCCACCTGCATATCGCGCGCAATCTGCAGCAGCACTTCGTCTTTCGGCCCGAGCTGTGGGTTCTCCACCACGCCCAACATGCGCTTGGCCTGGTCGTAATACGGGGCCAGCTCGGACTTCCAGTCGGTGATGTGCGCCCACGCCCGGTCGCGATAGAACTCCGGCAGCGGTTCGTACAGGGTGTTGCCGTAGATCAGCGAACCGCCACCGACACCCGCACCGCTGAACACCAGGCACTTGCCCAGCGCGCTGATCCGCTGCGGACCGGTCAGACCCAGCCGTGGCGCCCAGATGGACTTGGCGATGTTCCAGTTCGTCTTCGGATAGTCGTCGACGTTCCAGCGTCGCCCCGATTCGAGAACGCCTACGCGATAACCCTTTTCGGTCAAACGCAGCGCGGTCACGCTGCCGCCGAAACCGGAGCCGACGACGATCACGTCGTAGTCATATGTCACGGGACCACCTCATAATCGGCGGGATCGAACCGCGCCTGCTGCTTGTACTGAATCCCCAGCAGCGGCCAGTTGGTCGTGATCCGACCGTCCGCCTGGCGGTACCACGACGAGCACTTGCTCCACACACTGTCGGCCAGCCGCGCCTGAACACGTTCGTCATAGGCCCGCTCGACCTCGGGCCGCACCGTCAACGGCCGACCAGCCTGCGCGAGATGTTCGACATACCGGGCCAGGTAGGCGGCCTGCGCTTCGAGGAAGAAGATGATCGAACCGCCGCCGCTGTTGGTGTTGGGGCCGTACATCACCAGCAGATTCGGGAACCGGGGCACAGTCATGCCGAAGTAGGCGCGCGCGCCGTCGCGCCATTCCTCGGCCAGCGGGTGCCCGCCCGTGCCGGTGATCGTCATCGGGGCCAGGAACTCGGTGGTCGCGAAACCGGTCCCCCAGATGATCACGTCGATCTCGTGATCGCGCCCGTCGACCGTGCGCACACCCGTCGAGGTGATCTCGGCGATTGCCGCGGTGGTGACCTCGACGTTGGGTTCGGTCAGCGCGGGAAGATAGTTGTCGGAGAACAGGATTCGCTTGCACCCCACCGGATAGTCCGGCCACACCTTCTCGAACAGGCCCGGCGCGGTCTTGGTCTGCCTGCGCATGTGCCACTTCGACACCGCCTTGATCGCGGCGGCCAACGGTTTCGCATACACCCACGCGACGCTGAGCCCTTCGACCACGCCGTACCAGGTGCCACGCTCGGCGAGTTCGGTCACCGGCAGCTTCTCGAACATGCGCTGATGTCGCGATGAGAACTCGCGGTCCATGCGCGGGATGATGTAGGGCGCGCTGCGCTGGAACACCGTCAGCTTCTCGACGTGCGGTTGGATCTCCGGCACGAACTGGATGGCGCTCGCTCCCGTGCCGATCACCGCGACCCGTTTGCCCGTCAGGTCCACCTCATGGTCCCACTCGGCGGAGTGAAAACTCGTGCCGCCGTATGAGTCCCGTCCCTCGATCGCAGGTATGGAGGGTCGCGAGAGTTGACCGACCGCCGACACCAGCACATCGACCACCACCGATTCGCCCGTGCTCACACGGACCGTCCACTTCCCGGTCACCTCGTCGAACGCGGCACTCACGACCTCGGTGCCGAAACGGATGTGGCGGGCAACGTCGTACTTTTCGGCGACCTGCCTGATGTAGTCCAGAATCGCGGGCTGCCGCGAATAGCGGTGCGGCCAATGCGGATTCGGCTCGAAAGAGTACGAGTAGAACGGCGACGGCACATCGCAGGCGGCACCGGGATAGGTGTTCTCCCGCCAGACACCGCCGACCTCGTCGGCCTTCTCGAACACGACGATATCGTCGAAGCCGCGCTTCTTCAGTTCGATCACGGCCGCCAGGCCGCCGAACCCGCTGCCGATCACTGCAATGGACGGGGTCATGAGTCCAGATAAGCAGTTACGGCGTACGTTTTTCCGATTTCTGCCCATTCTGCACTGCGGACAGGCCGCTCCAACACAGCGCGACCACGGTCTCGACTGCGTCCTCCTTCGGAATCGGACGACCCGCGTCGAGCCACTGCCTCGCCGCGTTGTGGCTGGCGCCGACCACCCCGAACGCGCACGTGTACGCGCGAACGTCGTCCATGCCCGCCGCACGCAACTGCGCACTGACCAGCACCGCGCATTCACTCATCGCTTTGCGCACCCGCCACCGCACAGCCGGTTCGCTGGGCACGGGCGACTCGAAGACCAGGGTGTGCCCGCCCGCGTCCTCGTCGACGAAGTCGAAATAGGCCAGCACGGCGCGACGCACCTTGTCCTCTTGCCCGCTGGCGTCGGCCAGCGCATCACGGATGCCGTCGACCATCCGGTCCAGATAGCCTTGCAGCACAGCCAGATACAGGTCGAGCTTGCTCGCGTAGTGGGTGTACAGCACGGGCTTGCTCATGCCGGCCCGGTCACTGATGTCGTCCATGCTCGCACCGTGATAGCCCTGAACCACGAAGACCGCACGCGCGGCACTCAACGCCGTGAGTCGTCGTCGGGTTCGGGTCGGTGTCTCGGTGTCGGTGAGGTCGTTGTAGGTCAGTGTCATGACGCGACCCGTTCCAGCAGGAAATAGAAGTACTCGCCGTGCGCGAGCACCAGGTCGGGGCGCCCGTTCATGATGCCCATCAGGGTGCAGTCGTCGAGCCACTTGAAGTGGTCGAAGACCGCGCGGCCGTCGTAGACCATGGTCGCGGTGACCTCGCCGCGGAACTCGATGTTCCACAGGGTCGCCTCCCCCTGTCCCAGTTCGATGTTCGAGAACAGGGTGCCGTCGTCGCGTCGACAGATCAGTGGCTGCGCGTCGTCTAGGGCGAGGAAGTTCTTGCCGTACCAGCCGCTGGCGGGCAGCGCGCCGCACAGGGGGTGCCCGGTTTGGAAGGCGTCACCACGCCATTGCCCGAGAATGTCCTCAGCGCGAGCTGGGCGTAGCCGGGTCCACAGTTGGTCCAGATCAGCGGTCGCGACGTCGCGCTGCTCGCGCAGCTGCTGCCACCGTGGTTTGTCCGCGCTCATCCAGCCCTCATCTCACAAATTCCAGAACTGTTCAGTTCCGCATTCGACCATAGTTCCGAACGTGTTGGTCGACTACTTCTGCGGGCAGCCTGGCCCCCTCCCGTCTATGCGTCTTTAGTGTCTTGGTTTGTGGGCGGCGCGCCGTTTGATCGGATCGGCGAACACATTAGTAGATACATATATGTACGTATCACGATTTATTTTCTGCTTTTTGAGAGGCCTCGACTGAGTGCCACCGGCTTGCCCGAGAACACGACCGGCGTCACTACCCGGACATTTCAAACCTCTACTGCCCCTTGGCATCCCCTGCCCTGCAGCAGCTGTCCGACCGGTGACACCCCTCCCCCACTGCCAGCTATCTCAGGAGGCCGAGGTGGGTCAAGTCACGGACGTACTTGGCGATGAGATCCGTTGGTAGGTGTGGGATGTCGGTGCCTAGTTGCGCCTCGCGGACCGCCGCACGGAAGTTGTCTGCGGGCAGGGCTGAGCCCGGTAGGGGGCGGGCCGGGTGGCGGTAGGCCTGCAGGACGGGGAGGAGGGTGCTCTTGCGTTGGGGTTCGGGGAGGGTGCGCAGGGCGGTTTCGAAGCGGGCGAACCATTCGGCGTAGTTGTCGATGCGGTCGATGTGGTGGCCTGCTTCGGTCAGCCAGTCGATGAAGGTGTCGAGGGAGATGTTGTCGTCGTGGGGGTTGAGGACGTCGTAGGTGCGGTAGCCGGTGGTGGCGGTGGCACCTAGCTCCGTGATCGCGGTGGCGACGAAGTCGGCGGGTAGGCCGTCGTAGTGAGCGCGTTGTCGGTGGCCGTGGGAGTCGGTGCGGTAGAACGACTTCGGGGCCAGGCCGGTGACGAGCACGCTCAGTAGCAGGCGGGTGAAGACGTCGGGGACGTTGAGTTGGCCGCGGAAGTGGCTGTGCGCCAGGATCATGTCGGAGCGGAACACCGCGACGGGTAGACCGAAACGCTCAGAGGCCTCGCGCAGCAGCACTTCGCCGGCCCATTTGCTGTTGCCGTAGCCGTTGGCGTAGGAATCGTCGAGTCGGCGGACCGGGCTCATGGTTCGTACGTCGCCGTCTTCGGCGAAGGACTCCCCCTGTGCGGCGACGGCCACTGTCGACAGGTAGGTGACCGGTTTGCGGATGGTTGTCAGTGCCAGGCGGATGATCTCGGCGGTACCGACCACGTTCGGGCCGAACAGCTGGGTGTACGGGAGCATGTGGTTCACCAGCGCCGCGGAGTGCACGATCAGGTCGACGTCGGCAGCAAGGCGATCCCACACCGGTTGCGGCAGGCCGAGATTCGGTTCGCCGATATCGCCGGGCAGAACCTCGAGGGTGTCCTTCGCGAGAGTCTGGAAGTGGTCGCTGAGTTCGGTGTCGCCGGAGTCGAATGCCGCGTCGAGACGTTCACGCGCTGCGGTTGCGTCACCGCCACGGACCACGCAGATCACCGTGCCGCCCACAGGGGCGAGGCGTTCGAGCCAGGTCAGGAGGAGGAATCGTCCGAGATAGCCGTTCGCGCCGGTGATCAGCACCGTCTTCGCCGGGGCGGCTGCCGGTACCTGCGCGGCGGTGGTGACGTCGAGGAACTTCTCGAGCGTCAGGTCTGCCGCGCGAATCTCGGTGGCCGCCGGGCCGTGTACCGCATCGGAATCTGTTCTGCGCGTGCCGGGTTCGCGTTCCCGCTGCACGTAGTCGGCGATGCGCGCCAAGTCGCTGTCCGGTCCGAGCACGACGTTCACCGGCACGTCCACGCCGAGCAGTTCACGCAGCAAGTTCGAATATGTCAGTGCGGCAAGCGAATCCCCGCCCAGATCGCCGAATCTAGCGTCCGGGCGCAGGTCTGCGGAATCGCCGCCGAGCACAGCGCGCGCTGCACGGGCGACGGTGTCGTACACCGGCAGGACGGGGGCCTCGTGCCGCAGGCGCTCGAGTTCGTCTTCCTGACCGCGCGCTAGGTCGGAGTAGAGCTGTTCGAGGCGGTCGCCGTATCGCTGTTTCAGCTTGGGCCGCAACAGTTTCGCTATGCCCGACAACATTCCGTTGGCCGTGGAGAACGGTTCGGTTTCGATGAGGAAGTCACGCGGAATCTCATACGGCTCGAGCCCGGCCGACATCGCGGCACGCTGCAACGACGCGCTCACCGCGGCACGCAACTCCTCGCGAGGTCCTGCCAACGCAGCCTCGGTCGGCACCACGACTGCCAGCAGATACGACCGTTCACTGCTGCCGTACACGTAGATCTGGCGCACCAGATCGGCACCCTCGAACACCGCTTCCAGCCGCGACACCGTCACGAACTCGCCCTGGGACAGTTTCAAGACGTTGTTGCGACGGTCGACATAGACCAACCGATCCGGCGCCAACTCCGACACCACATCGCCTGTGCGACAAAACCCTTCGGCATCGAACACCTCGGCGGTCACCTCGGGACGACGGTAGTACCCCGCGATCATGGTGGTCGTCTTGAGCAGCAACTCACCGCGCGGATACGGCTTGTCGGTGCCGAAATACCCCAGCTCCGGCACGTCGACGAGCTTGTAGTCCAGCACGGGCGGCCGCATCACCTTCGTATCGAAGATGACCCCGCCGCCGGTCTCGGTGGAGCCGTAACCGTCGTGCAGACGCAGGTCCGACACCGACTCGATGAAGGCCCGCAGTTCGGGTGCGATCGGTGCGCTGCCGCAGGACGCCGACATCAAGCGTCCACCCAGGAACTGTTCGCGCAGTTCGGTTTTCATCGAGCCCTGCTCGGCTACCTCACGGCGGTAGCGCTGCGCGATCATGTCGCACACCCTCGGCACCAGGAAGATCTCGGTCGGTCGTGCCAGCGCGATGTCTTCGAACAAGGTCGAAAGGTCCGGCGCCGCAGCGAAATACGCGATACCGCCACGGGCGAGCACGCTGTTGAGGGTCAGCCGCGCCGCTATGTGGCTCATCGGCAGGAAGTTCACCGTGATCGCGGTCAGCGGCCGTCGCGGCTGCCAGCCCACCGCGACCAGGCGCTGGGTATACATCGCGCCCTTGGGTGTGCCTGTGCTGCCCGATGTGTAGATCAGCAGCGCGAGAGGGTCCGCGCCGTCGTCGGGCACGTGCAGTGGTGCCGGTTCGGCCAGACGGCCCTGGGCGATGGTGTCGTCGAGCGTGCTGAGCACAACGGCCGATCCCCCGGCGCACAGACGGGTCCGTGCCCGAGCGAGGGCATCTCGGTGATTGTCGTCGTCGGCGTGATGGTCGAACACGATCAGCGAACGCGGCGTGGCCCCGGCCAGCACAGCGTCGACCGCGACGTCCAGGTGCGCGGTGTCGACCGCGAACACCGTCGGCTCGGTCTCGGCCAGAATCGACCGCAACTGTTCCAGGCCCGCGCCGCCCTGCAACGGCACCGCGACCCCACCGAGGTGGATCGTGGCCAGATCCAGCACCGCGTAGTCGGCACTGGTGAACCCCAGCACTGCGACGAAGTCCCCCGCGACGATGCCGTCACGCTGCCAGGCCGCGGCGAGCGCGCGTGTGCGCTCCCATACTTCGCCGTAGGTCAGGAATTCGAACTCCGGCAACAGCTTTCGGAAACAGCGCCCGCCCGACTCGACCAGCTCGGTTCGCCGGGTACCCAGCGCCGGACGATCCACGTAGGCCGTCATGGCGGTCTCGACGATGCGCGAGATCGGCAGTCCGGGTGTTGTCACCCGGGCGTGCACGTTCTCGTCGGGCCGCGCCGCACGCAGCTGCTCGTCTTCGGCGTAGAGCGTTTTGATGCGATCCGCCAGTTGCCCGGCGTCGAGCTCCACAGTCACGCTTCACACTTTCGAATGCCTTGCCAGGCGGCACGTCGCGCGGCGTCCGGGTCGACGAGCACGCGCGGTGGATTGTCGATGATGCAGGTGGTTCGCTGCTCGGCCGTGTACTGCGTCCAGGGCGCCAACGGTTGCCCGGTGCGGGCGAAATTCAACCAGTTGTCCTGGATGTAGTCCTGCACGGCGAGGAACGCACGCCGGCCACCTGCCGCTGTCATCGCGCGGCCGACCGGGCCGTCGACCCAGCCGAAGACCGGAACGAGGTCGAGGGCGTGGGTCGCGCCGAAGCCGGCGAGATGCAGTGCGCGCGGCGCATAGTCGTAGCGATACGCGAAAGTCGGGGCGTACGCGCTGTGTCCCTCGAGCACGGCCAGTGTGGGGCGAAGGAACAGGTGGTCGCCGCCGATGCGCACCGCGGTCCGAGGGGCTGGATAGCCGCGGTAACTGCCGGTCACGAGCTGTTCCGCGCCGGGCTCGTAGCGTTCGAAGATGGTGGTGAGCTGTTCGGGAGTGTGCGGGATCGCCTTGGCGAAACGCTGGAACAGCGTGGCCTCGTCGCGGTTGGTGCCGATGATCAACGGCACCGGATGTGCCCGGCCCGCCGCGATCGCGTCCAGGGGCGCCTCGGGCAGGAATTCGCCGTCGGCAACGGGGGCGAAGGGGAAGTTGCCGGGCTCCTCGCGCAGGGATCTGGCCAGCGCACGGTCGCCCGCGCGGCCGAGCTCCTTCGCGGGCACGGTGCTCAGGACCGTCGCCGCGTCGGCCGCAGTGGCGCCCAACCGTTCCAGGCAGCGGCGGGCGAACCGGCGGGCCTGCTCGGGTGTCGATGTCCAGTCCGCGGGGGCGCTCTGCGCGATCGCCCGGTGGAACAGGCCGACCGCCGACGGCGTGGCCAGCAGGCTGACCACCGCGTGCGCGCCGGCCGACTCCCCGAAGATGGTGACGCTTTCCGGGTCGCCGCCGAACGCCGCGATATTGCGCTGCACCCATTCCAGCGCCGCGACCTGATCCCGAAGACCCAGGTTCGACTCGAAAGGTCGTTCCGGCGTGGAGAATTCGCTGAAGTCCACGTAGCCCAGCGCGCCGAGCCGGTAGTTCACCGACACCACGATCACGTCACCGCGGGCGGCCAACCGCGCACCCGAATACATGCTGGACGTGCCGAGCAGGTACCCGCCACCGTGGAAGAACACCATGACCGGGCGCGGTGTCGTCGACGTCGTGGCCGGGGCGGTGACGTTGAGCGTGAGGCAGTTCTCGCCGGTCGGTTGCCAGGTGCGCGGGCCGACACGGGCGCCCTGGGGGTTCTGCACCGCGGCGAAGCCGAACTCGGTCGCCGCCCGCACCCCTGACCACGGCCGAACGGGCTGGGGCGCGCGCAACCGCAACGGTCCGGTGGGCGGGGCGGCATAGGGCAGGGCACGCCATCGGGCGATCCGACGGCCCACGCGACCGCGCACGACTCCGTCGGCGCTCACGATCTCAGGGGACAGCATTCCCCGAATGTACGTGGTACTGGCGGTACCGCGCAGGTGGTTCGTCCAGCGAACTGTCTCGAAGTCGCATCGACACCGCCGATTAGACTGTGCTGATGACCGGCCCAGACCCGGAAACTGCCCCGCAACAGGCGAAACACACCCGCAGCATCGTCGCGCTCGACCACCTCGTTTCCACCTGCCGGGCCTGCCCGCGCTTGGTCGCCTGGCGTGAGGAAGTCGCCACCGTCAAACGCGCGTCCTTCCGCGACGAACACTATTGGGGTCGACCGGTGCCCGGCTTCGGGCCCGCCGACGCGGCCATCCTGGTGGTCGGGCTCGCCCCCGCGGCCAACGGCGGGAACCGGACCGGCCGCATGTTCACCGGTGACCCCAGCGGCACTGTGCTGTTCGGCGCCCTGCACGCGGTCGGTCTCGCGACCGGCGCGCACCCGGTCAGCCGCGACGACGGCATCGAGCTGATCAACACCCGGCTCACCTCGCCCGTGCACTGCGCCCCGCCACAGAACAAACCCACACCGCAGGAACGACACACCTGTGCCCCGTTCCTGAGCCGGGAACTGGAGCTGCTCAGCGGCACGCTGCGGGTACTGGTCGTGCTCGGCGCCTTCGGATGGCAGGCCCTGTTCGCGGTGCTGCTCGAGGGCGGCTGGAACGTTCCCCGCCCACGCCCCCGTTTCACGCACGGCGCGGAAGTCGTGATCACCCATCCCGACGGGCGCGCGGTCACCATTCTCGGCAGCTATCACGTGAGCCAACGCAATACCGCCACCGGCCGGGTCACTCCCGCCATGGTCGAAGACGTCCTCCTGCGCGCCAAGACAATCGCCGAGTCGTGACCGGAATCGGCGAGATCGTGACCTAGGATCGAGCAGTGCTGACTGTGTACACGATCGGCCATTCCACGCGGACCGCGGACGAATTCGTCGGTCTGCTCAACGATTATGGCGTCACCCAACTGGTCGATATCCGCACCGTTCCCCGGTCACGCCACAATCCACAGTTCGGCCGCGAAGTTCTCCCTGAAACGCTACAGGCGGCAGGCATTCGCTATGTGTATCTCGCGGCGCTGGGTGGGCTGCGGCACGGTCAAAGCAGTGATACCAATGCCGGCTGGCGCAACGCGTCGTTTCGCCAGTACGCGAATTACATGCAGACACCGGAATTCGCCGCGGGCATCGACGAACTCATCGACCTCGCGGGCGAGGCGACCACGGCCATCATGTGCGCTGAAGCCGTGCCGTGGCGGTGCCACCGCTCGCTGGTCGGCGACGCGCTGCTGGTCCGGGGCGTGCAGGTGCGCGACATCATGTCCGCCACCCGCGCACCCGACCACCAGCTCACCGACTTCGCCCACGTGGCGGGCACGACCATCACCTATCCCCCGCCGCCGGAAAATTGATATGCATCCATTTCATCTCGATATCCGCATCAGACGTTAGACACAGACGACAATCACCAAGCGCACGCGGTTCGGCCACAGTTCACTGCGATGGCAGGAGATCCGAAGATGAGTTCGCTGGCAATGAGCACCCTGGACGTCTCCCGGTGGCAGTTCGGTATCACCACGGTCTACCACTTCATCTTCGTTCCCCTCACCATCGGCCTGGCCCCACTGGTGGCCGGTATGCAGACGGCCTGGGTGATCACCGGGAAAGAGCACTGGTACCGCCTGACCAAGTTCTTCGGGAAACTGTTCCTGATCAACTTCGCCATCGGCGTGGCCACCGGCATCGTGCAGGAGTTCCAATTCGGCATGAACTGGAGTGAATACTCCCGGTTCGTCGGCGATGTCTTCGGTGCGCCACTGGCATTCGAGGCGCTGATCGCGTTCTTCATGGAGTCGACATTCCTGGGATTGTGGATCTTCGGTTGGACCAGACTGCCCAAACTGGTTCACCTGGCCACGATTTGGATCGTCGCGTTCGGTGTCAACGCCTCCGCGTTCTTCATCATCGCAGGCAACTCGTTCATGCAGCACCCGGTGGGCGCGAAATACAATCCCGAAACCAAACGTGCTGAGCTGGATAGTATTTGGGCGCTGCTCACCAACAACACCACCCTGGCCGCGTTCCCCCACGTGGTCGCGGGCGCGTTCTTGACCGCGGCCACGTTCGTCGTGGGTATCGCGGGTTGGTTCATGGTGCGCAATATGCGCAGCGGCGACGCCACGAAACAGGAAGAGGCCAAGACCATGTGGCGGCCGGTGGCCCGAGCCGGCATGTGGGTGGTGGCCGCGTCGATCGTGGTGGTGGGGATGACCGGCGATATCCAGGGCAAACTGATGTTCGATCAGCAGCCGATGAAGATGGCCTCGGCGGAATCGTTGTGCCACACCCAGACCGACCCGAAGTTCTCCATCCTCACCGTCGGCACGCACAACAACTGTGAAAGCGTTGACCACCTGTTCCAGGTGCCGTATGTGCTGCCGTTCCTGGCCAAGGACAAGTTCACCGGTGTGACCTTGCAGGGCGTGGAAGATCTACAGAAGTCCTACGTCGAGGACTACGGGCCCGGCAATTACCGGCCCAACCTGTTCGTCACCTATTGGGGCTTCCGCGGCATGGTCGGTCTGCTGGCGGGGCCGGTGCTGTTGCTGCTGGCCGGGCTGTGGATGACGCGCGGCGGTCGGGTGCCCGACAAGAAATGGTTCTCGTGGCTGTCGATCCTGGCCATTCCGACCCCGTTCCTGGCCAACAGCGCGGGCTGGATCTTCACCGAGATGGGCCGTCAGCCCTGGGTGGTGGTGCCTAATCTCACCGGCGACAAGACCATTCGCATGACCGTGGCGCAAGGCGTCTCCGATCACGCGCCGGGCACCGTCATCTTCTCCCTGGCCGTGTTCACGCTGCTGTACGGCGCGCTGGCGGTGGTCTGGTACTACCTGATGCACCGCTACACCGTGGTCGGGCCCGAACCGGGACCCACGGCCGCCGATGATCAGTCCGGTCCCGATGACGACGGTGGCGGCGGTAAACACCGCGCCGATCCTGTCGAACCGCTGTCCTTCGCGTACTAGGAGACCACGATGAGTCTGCAGCAATTCTGGTTCGTGCTGGTCAGCGTCCTGTTCACCGGCTACTTCATTCTCGAGGGCTTCGACTTCGGGGTCGGCATGCTGATGCCGATCCTGGGCAAGGGCTCCGACACGCGCAGGCGCGTGCTGCTCAACACCATCGGCCCGGTCTGGGACGGCAACGAGGTTTGGCTGATCACCGCGGGCGGTGCGATGTTCGCGGCGTTCCCCGAGTGGTACGCCAGCCTGTTCTCCGGGTTCTACCTGGCCCTGCTGCTGCTACTGGTGGCGTTGATCGTGCGCGTGTGCGCCATCGAATGGCGATCCAAGATCAACTCGCCGAAGTGGCGGTGGTGGTGTGACGTCGGTATCGGGATCGGTTCGTGGATTCCGGCGCTAGCGTGGGGTTGGGTGTTCGCCAATCTGGTGCGTGGGGTGCCGCTGAACGAGAAGCGACAGGTCGTGGGGTCGGTGTGGGACCTGCTCAGCCCGTACGCCCTGCTCGGCGCCGCCACCACCGCCATCCTGTTCGCGTTGCACGGCGCGATCTTCTTGGCGCTGAAAACCGGTGGCGATGTTCGCGAGGACGCTCGCAAGTGCGTGCGGATCCTGTTCATTCCGACCGTGGTGATCGTGGGCGGTTTCGGTCTGTGGACCCAGCTCGCCTACGGCAACGGCTGGACCTGGGCGGCCCTGGGCGCGGCAGTGGTCGGGCTGGTGCTGGCGGGCGGGGCCACCGCGGCGGGCCGTGACGGCTGGGCCTTCGTCGGCACCGCCGTCACCATCGCGTCGGCCACGATCCTGCTGGTGGGCTCGCTGTACCCGAACGTGATGCCGTCCACCATCAGCCCGGCGTTCGACCTCGACATCCACAACGCCGCCTCCGGCGCCTACACCCTGAAGGTGATGACCTGGGCCGCGCTGCTGTGCATGCCGGTCGTGCTGATCTACCAGGGCTGGACGTACTGGGTGTTCCGCAAGCGCCTCACCGTCGAACAGATCCCGGCCCCGACCGGGTTGCCGCTGTCGAAGTAGACGTCGGAAACAGAAACACCGCGCGCGTCACAGCGAAAAGCTGTGACGCGCGCGGTGTTTCGCGGGGAAGTTAGTTCGCGGGCTTCGGGTGGTCGGTCGGGGTGTGGACGATGTCGTAGTACTTCGACTTATCCACCGAGTCGGGATGCACGCGGTAGGTGAAATCCTGGTCGGTCAGCGTGACGATCTCTACTTCGCGGCGCGATTGTTCTTTGCCGTCAGCGTCTTTCGCGACCAAGGTGCGGGTTTTGCCGTCGGGTGAGACCGACCAATCGCCCTGCATCTTCGGCTTGTCGTCGAGGGTGAACATGGTGAAGGTGCCGTCGGGCGCGTAATAGGCGTAGCCGACATAGTTTTTGACCTTGTCGTCGTCCAGCGGTACCGCGCCGCCTTTCTCGTCCTTGGCCGAGGTCGTTTCCCACGGGGTGGCGGCCAAAATCGCCGAGGGGGTGCCGGGGGCGACGCTGGTGGCGACGCTGGTGGCGATGGAGCCCGAGGACGTGGCCGCCGCCGAACTGGTGGTGGTGGAACTCGAGGTCTGCACTGTCGTCGAGGACGCTTTGGAATCGGACTTGTCGTCCGAATCGCTGCACGCTCCGGTGAATGCGGCCGCCGCAAGAGCAAGAATCACGGGCGCAATCTTGTGGGTGAGTTTTCGCTGCTCCGTCATAGTTGCGACTTTATTCGGGAAGCACGCCGAATTACCGCAGGTGCGATGCCGCCGCGCTGCGTTCGGTGGCCGTCCACTGGTCGAACCGGGCTTGTGCCGCTTCGGCCGACGGCGCGCTGATCACGCGGGCGACCGCTTCCCAGGAGGCTCCCGCCGAGCGCACGAAACGGACGGCTTCCACGAGTCGTTGCTGGGCCGAGGCGGTGTCTTCGAAGGCCAGCCGCACCGGGATCAGGGCCTGCATCTCGAGCTGGTGGTAGTCCCATTCGGCCAGGACCAGCCCGGCGAGGTCGGGGTCGAGACGGCCGGTCGAACAGTGCAGCACGCGCGCGGACGGTGCGTGGTCGGCGACCTGGTCGGTGCGCAGCCAGGTGCGGCCGTGCCAGCTGTCACAGGAACACAGCGCGCGCCACCCGATCACCTCGTCGGGTCGACGTCGGCGCCGGGCGTCTGATGGCAGTGGTTGCGCGTCGATCGAGACGGTCGCGCGGGGTCTGCGGGCGTCGCTGTGGCCGCACAATCCGTCGGCGAAGATGTCGGCGACCCATCCACGGTGGCTGTCGAGCAAGCTGTTCATCCCTGACTCCGATGTCGAATCCGAAAAGCTCGATGCGTATGGGACTGCTACTCCCACACATTGACCATCGGCCAGTGCGACACCCTCGGCAATCACTTCGCCACATCCTTGTTGCGAGTCACATAATGCCTGGTCGCGGGCTGTGTCGCGAGTGCTACGCCCTGGTCGCCAGATAGATCGTGGCGGTGGATTCGCCTCGGGTCAGCGGGTTGGCGAAGGTGATGCGCTGCGCTTCGACGTCGACGAAGGCCGATTCGAGGGCCGCGCGGAAATCGTCGTCGGGGGCGTCGTCGGACCACATGGCGAAGGTGCCGCCCGCGACCACATGGTTCGCCACCGCGCGCAGGCCCGCACCGGTGTAGAAGTCGGCGTTCGGGCCGTGCAGCACGTGCTTCGGGGAGTGGTCGATGTCCAGCAGGAGCGCGTCGTAGGTGCGGCCCGGACGTGTGGGGTCGAAGCCGACCGATCCTGTTGCGGCGGCGAAGAAGTCCGCGCACACGAGTTCGACGCGGCTGTCGGCGGCCAAGCCGGTGGTGTCGGGCAGCAGGTCTCGCACGTGCCAATCGATCACCGCGTCGGAGTACTCGATGACAGTCAACTCTCGAATTCGCGGATCCACCAGGGCTTCTCGCGCGGTGTACCCCAAGCCGAGCCCACCCACGACCACGTCCAGCTGGTCGCCGGGCGTTCGCGCCAACCCCAGCCGCGACAGCTCCCGCTCGGCCACGGTGAACAGGCTCGACATCAGGTACTCGTCACCGAGTTTCACCTCGTACACGTCCGCGCGCACCGTCGGGTCGAATCTGCGCCGCAAACTGATCTCCCCGATCGGGGTCTGCCGCCAACCGAGTTCTTCGAACCGTGCGCTCATCGCCGTCACGGTAGTCCCCGCTGAGCCGATCCCCGACCAGCGACGCCGCGAGGTGTTTATCTGGTGGTGTGCGGGGCAGTCCCGTAGGTAGCGACAAGGAGCACCGCATGACCGAATCACTGACCCACGTCACCATGGGCTTGGGCTGGGACCCCGCGGGCGACACCGCGGCAACGGCCTTGGCGCGCAAGGACATCGACCTCAACGCCGCCGCGGTGGCATTCGCCGGTGACCGTTTCGTCGACGTGGCCTTCCACGAACAGTTGACCTCGCGCGACGGGGCGCTGCGGCACTACGGGGACAGTGTCACCGGGGACGGCGACGGGGAGAACGAGGTCATCATGGTGGATCTCACCCTGGTCGATCCCGAGATCACCACCATCGTGTTCCTGGTGACCAGCTACTCCGGGCAGCGGTTCGGTCAGATCGACAACGGGTTCTGTCGCGTGGTCGACAACGCGACCGGGATCGAAATGGTGCGCGTGAATTTGATGGAAGCCGGCGGGCATACGGGGCTGGTGTTCGGCAAACTGCATCGCGTGCAACAAGATTGGGCGTTCACGATGATCGGCGCGCCGATCGTGGCGCAACATGTCGTCAACGCTGTCCCGCAGCTGGGCCCCTACCTCTGAACCATTCCCTCACTCCGACAGGCGTTCTCGCGCGCGCAACCGGATCTCGAGCGCGTCGTAGACCTGGGCCACGTTGGCGTCGAATTCCTCGGCCAGCATCTCGATCAGGGCCGCGCCGATCAGCAGGACCGTGGTGAACACCACGGGCGCGATGGGGCGGGTCGCCTCGAGCAGCGGGCGGGTGCGGCAGGCGCCGCCGGTATGCCAGGCCTCGAGCAGCGCCAGCGCGCCCTGCAGGTAGATCGGCGGTTCCGGGCGCGAACTCAGCGCGGGTACGGCACGGTCGGCGGCGCGGCGCAGGATTCCCGGTGCGTCGCCGGGGCTCATCGCGTCCACCGCGCAGCAGGCCAACCGCAGGGCGCCGTCCAGCCGCTGCGGGGTGTACTGGGCCGATTCGGGGATGTGATCCCACGGTTGGCGCAGCACCTGCAGCAGGTCGGTGGTGATCACGGTCGGGCGCTGCACGGTTTCCGGGGCCGAGCTCGAGGTGTGATCCACGCCGAGCATGATCTCCAGACCGATCACCGAAGCCATGAGATCGTCCCGGCTGCACCGGGTTTCGCGCCGGTAGCGGCGGTCCTCGACCAGCAACCAGCCCACCGTTTGCGCGTCGGCGGGTCGCAGCATCTGCGCGTCGGCCTGCCAGCCGTTGATGGTGTCGCAGCGCGACAGCGCGCACACCAGGTCGGCCATGACGTGATTGCCGGTGACCAGCGTGGGCTGATGCCGCGTGCGCCGCGAGACCACCGGCAGCGCACCGAGCCGAGCCGACGGGGACACGAACGACATCGCCGTCAGCGCCGCGGCGGCGGTGCGCGCGGCGGACACCGCGTCGGCAGCATTGGTGCGCAGCAGCGCGCGATGGATCGAATCCGCCACCGGGTCGACGCCGAACTCCGCGTAGTGCAGCAGCAGCCACGCCAGCGGCATCTCACCCAGCACCGGTGCCAAGCGGGTGTTCAGCTCGTAGAGCAGGGCGGTGGACCGTTCCGGCGGACGCGAACGCGGCTCTTCGCCGGTGAGATCTCGCCATTCCAGCAGGGTCAGGTAATTCGGCAGCAACAGCCCGTCCACCAGTTCACTGACCTGTGCGATGACGAATTCGAAATCCAACTCCGACATCATGCACGGCGCGACCATCTGCTCGACAGGATTGCCGGAGAACGGGTCGATACCCGACTCCCCCAGCGCGATATCGAACAATAACTCCGCGTGCCCGAGCCTGCTCACCACCCGCCCGACAAAGGGAACGGCCCCGCTGTCATCCACCGCGGTGGCCGCACCGAGCAGGCAATTCACCATTGCCCCTTCGGCTTTCGCGTGTGCGCAGAATCGACGCAAGCGCTGATGGGCGGAATCCTGCGCGTCGAAACCGGTTTGCACGATTTGCTCGGCAACGGTGACAATGGCGGCATCCACCACATATTCGGCTCTGCCCAGCGCTTCGGCCGAGGTGGGCGCGGGGCCCGCGAAAAATAGTTGTTCACTGAACGCGTCGTCCATTCGGTGCCGCCTCATCACAACCTCCACTGAAGATGCGTTCTGTGCTGTCTGACACCTTTCCAGCAAATTGCCCGCAAGTCGCGGCTCACACCTTCACAAGGCGGTAACGGGATGAGCACCGACCGCGCGCCGCCATCCGGAAGATCCCGCTTCGGTCACCTTTGTGCCCGAAATCGGGCAGGAATGTTGGCGAACCGGGTCGCGCCGGGCATGATCGTCCGAGTGAATGACGGGGTACCCACCGACCTGGTGCGCTACGTAGTGGCGTCCACCGGTTTGCCGGAACGTGTGGCCGCCCGGGTGGTCGCCGATATCGTCGGCTACTTCGACGAGACGGCCGAGCAGTTCGTGCGGCGCAGGCACGCCGAGCTGCAGGCCCGCGAGGTGCGCAATGCCGAGATCTGGCAGCTGCTGGCCGGCGAGCTCGCGCAGCGTCCGGTCGCGGCGCCGACATTCACCGAACGGCAACTGCGTCGCATCGTCTACGGCTAGATCGTCTACAGATAAGGGGTAGTTCACGCCATGTGTGGAATCGTCGGCTATATCGGTCATCGGCAAGCTGTTCCCGTGCTGCTCGAGGGGCTGCACCGGCTCGAGTACCGCGGCTACGACTCGGCGGGTCTGGCTCTGCCGCATCGCGGGAAGTTGCGCGTGTCCAAGACCAAGGGGCGCGTGCAGGAGCTGCGCGACAAGCTCGACGCCGCTCCCCTGCGCGGCACGGTCGGTATCGCCCACACGCGCTGGGCCACCCACGGTGAGCCCAGCGACACCAACGCGCACCCGCACACCGACACCAGCGGTCGCATTGCCGTGGTGCACAACGGCATCGTCGAGAACGCCGAGCAGCTGCGGTCGGAACTGACCGCGCTGGGTATCGCGCTGATCTCCGATACCGACACCGAGGTTATCGCCCACCTGATCGCCCGCGAGCTCGACGGCACCGAGTCCCTCGAAGACGCCGTTCGTGTTGCGCTGCACCGGATTCGCGGCACCTACGGCCTGCTGGTGCTCGACGCGCGCCGCCCCACCGAACTGGTGGTGGCGCGCAACGGCAGCCCCATCGTGCTCGGCGTGGGCGATGGTGAGATGTTCGTGGCCTCCGATGTCGCCGCGCTGGTGCACCACACCCAGCGCGTGGTGTTCCTCGACGACGGCGAACTCGCCACGGTCCGCGAAGGCGAATTTCGTACCAGCACACTGGCGGTGGATCACGAGCGGACCGACAAGACCCCGACCACCATCGACATGGTCGCCGAGGACTATGCGCTGGGCGGGTTCCCCGACTACATGCGCAAGGAGATCGCCGAGCAGAGCGACGCCGTGCGCCGGGCCTTGCGTGGTCGCCTCGACGACCGTTTCGCCACCGCGCATCTGGGCGGGTTGAACATGGATGCGCGCGAATTGCGCAGCATCAGCAAGGTCGTGTTCCTCGGCTGCGGCTCGGCCTACTACGCCGGCCAACTCGGCGCGCAGCTGGTCGAAGAACTCGCCCGCATCCCCGCCGTCGCCGAACCCGCCTCGGAATTCCGCTACCGCAACCCGGTCGTCGACCCGGACGCGCTGTACGTGGCGATCAGCCAGTCCGGCGAAACCCTGGACACCCTCGCCGCGGTGCAGGAACTGCAGCGCAAGGGCGGCCGGGTGATCGGCGCGGTCAATGCGGTGGGCAGCGCGATCGCCCGCCAGTGCGGTGCGGGCGTGTTCCTGCACGCGGGCCCGGAGATCTCGGTCGCCTCCACCAAGGCACTGACCAACATGACCGTGTCCTTCACCATGCTGGCCCTACTGCTGGGCCGCGTCCGCGACCTGTCCGCCGCCGACGGCAACCGCATCGTGGAAGGCCTGCGCGCCCTGCCCGACGCCATCGACCAGGTCCTCACCGACGAAGACGCCATCGCCGAGATCGCCCACCGCTACGCCAAGGCCCGCAGCATGTTCTTCATCGGCCGCGTGCGCGCCTGGCCGGTAGCCCGCGAAGGCGCCCAAAAGCTCAAAGAGGTCTCCTACGTGCACGCCGAGGCGTACCAGGCCTCGGAACTCAAACACGGCCCCCTGGCCCTGATCGACCCCGAAATGCCCAGCGTCGTCATCGTCCCCGACGACGAACTCCTCTCCAAGAACCTGAGCACCATCGAACAGATCAAGGCCAGAGGCGGCCCCGTCATCGCCATCACCAACGCCGACCTCCCCGCGAACGTGGCCGACGAAGTAATCCGAGTCCCCAGGGTCGCACCAGAATTGGACCCGATGCTGCTCACCATCCCCCTCCAACTCCTGGCCTACCACACCGCCCTGGCCCTGGGCCGCGACGTAGACAAGCCCCGCAACCTCGCCAAAAGCGTCACCGTGGAATAGGAATTACTCGAATCATCTTGGTCCGCAGTCGCAACTCACGGCGGTATGCCCGCGCCGATTCGGCGGTGATAGACGCCGACGCCGAGCATCGTCGTGAGTGCGATGGTGGCCAGTGCTCCGAATATGACCGCCAGATGTACTGATTCCCCTACGGCGGCGATGGCAATGGGGGCTACGGCGCCGGGCACGCCAACGAGTAGCCGCCAGAATCCGAGGATGCGACCTGCCGCATGCTGTGGAATTTCCTCGAACACTGTCAGGTTCGAGGCCACGATCAGGGCGTTGTTGCACGCGAAGAAGATCGCCATCAGAGCCGTCATGGCGAGTGCGGACGAGGTGAAACCCAGCATCGCAAGGCTGGCAGCGACGCCCGACATGCACAGGTAACCGAGGGGTCTGATATTCCATTTCGGGAGTTCGGAGGTGGCTATGCTGGCGGCGACTCCGAATCCGTTTGCCAGGGCGAGCATCAGTCCGACCTGTGCCGCCGACGAGTGTGCGTTGGTCGTGGCGGCAAATACGAACAGAGCGGTTGTGCCAGGCGAGAATACGAGTGCCAGCGGCACCATCATGAACATGGTCGTTCTGGCGATGCCGTCCATTTTCCACAGCTCGCGAGCACCAGCGCGCATGGATTCGACGACGGACGAGGGCGTCGGCGCGTGGACCGCTTGAGCGGCGGCCGGGTTGATACCGACGAACCAAACGATCAGCGGCGCAAGGAATGTTGCCGAGTTCAACCACAGCAGGCCGGGAAATCCGAGCGATCCGACGAGCACAGCGGCGAGAGCAGGGCCCGCCATCAGCGAAATTTGGAACAGTGTGGTCAGCGTCGCACGTGATCGACCAGCGTTGTCAGGGAACATCGCACGAACGCCGGCCATCCATCCGGCGCGATAACAGTTGGAGCCGAACTGCACCAGGATTTCCGCGAGGAAAAGGACGCCGAGTGCAGAAACTCCGTTCAGTAGAACAATGTTGAGCGCGACCGAGGCTCCCAGCTGCAGCAACAGTCCGGGCACGACCAAGACTTTGGAGCCCCACTTATCGACTATATGGCCGAGTATCGGACTCGCCGCTGCGAAGATTATCGGCGAGACGGCGATGAGGGCCGCCATCTGAGTCAACGATCCCGAGATGCTGAGGACGAGAAGCGGAAGGGCGAACGCATACATCGTTTCGCCGATGTTGTTCAGCAGATTGCCCGCTGCGAAATATCGGAATCTCCGCGACCGCCAGGGAGAGGGCGCCCTCGTCGCCAATCCAGCTCACCCCCTTCGAGCAATCAGCTCGATAACAACACTAACTACTCGCCCGGCGACCCACTCCGCAAGCACGAGAACATGATTCAGATCACAGACCGAGCTGCGCACGTAATCTCGACGGACAGGTCCGCGCAACCTCGCGAACAACGTGACCGTGATCCCGGACCGGCTGGCAGGATCAGCGGTGTGAATACCGCGAACCTGACCCGTACCGAGACCGCCGCGCGATCCGCGGCGGTCACTGTCCATGACTACCGTGTCGAGCTCGATCTGTCGCAAGCCCCTGATCCTGATCGGGCGGGGTTTGCCACGACTACCACTGTTGCGTTCGATGCCACGGTCGAGGAAACGTGGCTGGATTTCATCGGGATGTCGGTGGAGTCGGTGACGGTGAACGGGACCGATGTCGCGGTCGTGTACGACGGGGCTCGGATTGCCCTGGGTGGGTTGGACGCGGCGAATGTGGTGGTTGTTCGGGGTACGGGTGCGTACAGCCGGTCGGGTGAGGGGTTGCATCGGTTCGTCGATCCGGTGGATGGGCAGACGTATCTGTACACGCAGTACGAGCCCGCTGATGCGCGACGGGTTTTCGCGTGCTTCGAACAGCCGGATATGAAGGCGCCGTTCACGTTTGCGGTGCGTGCGCCTTCGGGGTGGGAGGTGATGTCGAATCGGCCGTACGCGGCGATTCAGGACAACGGGGTGGTTCAGGACGTCGTGTTCTCGCCTACGTTGCCGATCTCGACCTATATCACTGCGGTAGCCGCCGGTCCGTATCACCGGGTCGAATCCCTGTGGGCGCGTGGTGAACTCACCATTCCGCTCGGGGTCTACTGCCGCGCGTCGCTGGCGAAGTACCTGGACTCCGACACCATCTTCGAGGAGACGTTGCAGGGGCTGGACTTCTTCGCCGAACACTTCGACTACCCGTACCCGTGGGGCAAGTACGACCAGGTCTTCGTGCCCGAATACAACCTCGGCGCGATGGAAAACCCTGGACTGGTCACGTTCACCGAGGCGTACGTGTTCCGTGGTGCCGCCACCGCCGCACAGTACGAGGGTCGAGCGAACACGATCCTGCACGAGATGGCGCACATGTGGTTCGGCGACCTGGTCACCATGGTGTGGTGGGACGACCTGTGGCTCAAGGAATCCTTCGCCGACTACATGGGCGCGCTGGCCAGTGCCGAGGCCACGCAGTGGTCCGACGCCTGGGTGGCGTTCGCGAATCGGCGCAAAGCCTGGGCGTACCTGCAGGATCAGTTGCCGACCACGCACCCGATCGTCGCCGACATCACCGATCTCGAGGCCGCCAAACTCAACTTCGACGGCATCACCTACGCCAAGGGTGCCAGCGTACTCAAACAGCTGGTCGCCTATGTGGGCCGCGACGAGTTCTTCGCCGGGGTGCGCCGATACTTCCGCTCGCACGCGTTCGGCAATACGACCCTGGCCGACCTGCTGACCGAGCTGTCGGCGGAGTCCGGCCGCGATCTGGCGGGTTGGGCGCAGTCCTGGTTGCAGACCACCGGGGTGTCCACGCTGACCCTGGAAGACGGCGAGATCGTGCAGACCGACCCGCGCCCGCACCGACTCGCCGTGGGGCTCTACGACTTCGACGCCGCGGGCGACCTGGTTCGGCGCGACCGCGTGGAGCTCGACATCGTCGACGCACGCACCCCGGTCACCCTCGCCCCCGCACCGCTGCGCCTGCTCAACGACGGCGACCTCACCTACGCCAAGGTTCGCCTCGACCCGGATTCGCTTGCCACCGTGGAACATTCACTGAACCGTGTCACCGACCCGCTGGCGCGCGGACTGATCTGGTCGGCGCTGTGGAACGCCACCCGCGACGGCGAACTCGCCGCACACCGCTACCTATCCATGGCCCGCGATTTCGCGCCCACCGAAACGAACATGGCGCTGCTGACCGCGGTGCTGGCCAACGCGTCGTTCACCATCGGCCACTATCTGCCCGAGAAGGCGCAGGACACGTGGCGCGCGGACTGGCTCGAATCCTGCTGGGCGGCAATGCTTTCCGCTGAACCGGGTTCGGGCGCGCAACTGGCGTGGGCGCGTGCGACAGCAGCAGCCGCCTCGGTCGACGGCCGCCGTGCCGCCGACATCCGCACGATGCTGCTCGATCGCGCCCCCGAGGGTCTGGCCATGGACCCCGACCTGCGCTGGTCGCTGTGGACGGCACTGTCGGCCACCGGCGAAGCCACGGCCACCGAGCTCGACGCCGAACTCGAACGAGACGACACGGCCTCGGGTGCCACCGCGCACCGTCGAGCACTCGCGGCGCGACCAGTAGCGGAAGTCAAAGCCGCGGCGTGGGATTCGGCGCTGAGCGACACCACCCTGACCAACGACCACCTCGACGCCACCATCGACGGATTCCGCGCCGGCCACCACCGCGACCTGATCGCGGGCTACGACACCGAGTACTTCGCGGTCCTGCGCTCGATCTGGGAGCAGCGCAGCATCGAGATCGCCCGCCGCATCGTCGTGGGACTGTTCCCTGCCGCGGATTCGCTTGCGGGCGTGGACGAGTGGCTCGCGGCCAACTCCGACGCCCCGAATGCCCTGCGGCGCCTGGTGATCGAGCAGCGCGACCACCTCGCCAGGGACCTGCGGGTACGTTCCACGAATTGACGAAACGTAATGAATTCCCGAGCCGATAATTCCCAATCATCGCCCGGTTAAACATCGCAATGACGTGCGTTACATTCGCCCATTCACCCCGAGTGGGCGAATATACCGCTCCCACCTGCACGGATACGTCCGTTCACACGATCGCAAACTGCTGTGGAACTCGCCCACGTCAACCCCTGTCGACCAATAACGGTTTAATAACCCTCACCGCGGTGAACTCTACTTACATGACCGCCTCACGTAATCGGACAACGAGTACGCCGAGCATGGATCTGACCAGCACCACCATCATGTTGGGCACCTGCGTGTTCTTCCTGGTCGGACTGACAGCACTGACCGGATCGCTGCCCGTAGCGATCCTGGGCGCCGCAGGCCTGGCCGCCGCGATGCTGACCATTCTCACCATGCTGGGCCCGAACGAGCTCTAGTTCACCAGGAGTGCAGCACATGTCCCGAAACACCGACAAAAGGACCTACGAACACGCCGAACCCCTGTTCGTACACCTCTCACTCACCGATCCCCGCAGCCCCGAGCACGACGCCGTGCGGGCCGACATCATCGAACTGTGCCTGCCGCTTGCCGAGCACATCGCCCGCAAATACGCCGGTCGCGGCGAGGCTTTCGACGACCTGCTGCAGACCGCGCGACTGGGCATGGTCATGGCCGTCGACCGCTACGACGTGACCACCGGGTCACCGTTTCTAGGCTTCGCCGTGCCCACGATCATGGGCGAGGTCCGCAGGCATTTCCGCGACCACATCTGGCCCGTGCACGTGCCGCGCCGCGAGAAGGAGCTGCAGAGCAAAGTACGGGTGGCCACCGATGACCTCAGCCGTCGCCTGCACCGCTCCCCCACCGCGCACGAACTGGCCGCCGAACTCGACGTGACCGTCACCGACATCACCCGAACCCTGGTCGCGGCCAACGCTTTCCACACCCGCAGCCTCGACACCCCCGCGCGCGACAGCGACGGCGAACCCGGCATGACCATCGCCGATTCCTTCGGCGCCGAGGACCCCCGATACCAGCTCACCGAAGACACCATCACCGTCGCGCCGCTGCTGTCGCAATTGTCCCCCGACGACCAGCAGTTGCTGATCTGGCGGTTCTACGACACCTTGTCGCAGGGCGAGATCGCGCAGCGCCTCGGTGTGTCCCAGATGAGCGTGTCGCGCAAACTCACCAAGTTGCTGAGCGGGCTGCGTGCGCAAACCGTCGACGAACAGCCGGTTCCCGCCGCCTGAACGCCCCGCTCACAGCGTCACCCATTGACTGCGACGCCGCCGACCTGCACTGTTGATATCGCAGTTCTTCGCGTGTCGTGGCGGCGCCCGCCCAGTAGGCGCTGATCACAAGGTGTATCAGCGTGACACTTGTCGGTGGGAAGGGTGCGATGACGATGCGCGGTGGACGGAATCGACGAGATCGGCAGATTCGCGAAGTACGGGAGATCCGCGGCACCCCCACCCACCAGACCGCCAAGTTCCTGCTGTCGGTACTGATGCTCGTGTGGTTCGGCGCGGGCCTGATCGCGGCGATGCAGCGCGACTATTTCACCAACACCCCCACCAACTGCGGTGACCTGGGCACGATCGGGCTCACGGTACTGGCGGGCCCGCTCAACTACCTCGGGGTGAACCCGAAGGTCTCCGAATGCCAACTGCCCGAACCGAGCCAGTAGGCGCCTGGATAGGCTGGTGTCGGTGGGCATACCGACGCGAGGAGACCGCACTATGTGGCCGAACGACTGGCCTTCATCCGCTGCCGCGATCGCGACCTCGGTCGACGTCGCGGTGACCGCCGCGCACGCCGCCGACGAGCCCGGATTCGTCGCCGCGACCGCGGATCTGGCGGAACTGCCGGCCGATCAGGTCATGGCGGTGCTGGCGGCGATCGTGCGCGAGTTGCTCGAGACCGCGCATCCGGACGGGCTCACCGGCGACGATGTGCGGGCGGTGTTGGAAGCGGTGGTGCGGCGCGCGGCGGGTTGGCATTCCAGTCTCGACGCGACAGCAGTGGTCAGCGTGCTGACCGGGGCGCTCGGGATCGACGATCCCGACGAGCCGGAGACTTCCCGCACGAACCCGCAGCCTGCGGCAGTGCTGCTGATCGAATACCTCGCCGACCTGAGCAAGACCCCGCCTCGCCAACCCATTCAGCGCGCGATCAACGAAATCGCCCGAGCCGAAACCGTCGAAATGCCCTGAGCTGTCTCAGGATTGGCGTCGACGCTGATGAACTGTCAGCAGCAGGTGATCGAAACGGGTTCGACAACCGGGCAGGTGCGGATTCAGCGACCTCACGTCTTCGACGATCTGCGCCGCGACCTCACGCAACTTGATATTGGTTTCCTGCGAACGCCACCGCAGCACCTTGAACGCCTGCTCGGCACTGATCCCATACATAAGAATCAGCGCGCCTTTCGCCTGCTCGATCTCCGCGCGCGCCTCGACAAGTTCGGGCACGGTCTCGTCGAGTACATCTTGGCGCTCTTCCTCGAGCCGGTCGGTGACGTCGATGTAGTGGCCCGTGGTCCCGATCACCTGGCCGTCGTCATCGACAAGATGATCGCCGACGATGAACACCTCGTGCGTCTCACCCGCGGCATCCACGATCCGATGCCGACCACAGACCGGGGCACCGGCATTGATCGCGGCGGTCACCGCCGAACCCAGGTCCTCCAGGTCATCGGGGTGCTTGTGCGACAGCAGCAACTCGGTAGTCGGCTCGACCTCCCCCGGCTCGTACCCGTAAATGGCCGCGAGCTCATCGGACCACTCCCACCGGCTGTCAGCAAACCAGAACCGAAACGACCCCACCCCCGAGCATGCCTGGGTACCGATCACCGTACTGATCACGGCCACTGCATCAGGCGCTGCCTGGTCACTCGAGTTCACCACCGAAGTATTCCCTACCCCCACCCCCCGCGATGCAATAGCCCACCCAATGGTGACCCCGACCACGCGTTTCAAGATCACCACGCTCCCAGCGTGGTCAATGTCCGATTTGGCCACGCTGAGAGCGTGGTGATCACTGGTCCAGTTAGGTGGCGGCGAATTGTCGGCGAATGGGGGTCACATGCCGGCGGCGGTGAGGCGGTGGTCGGCTTCCAGGAGCATCCAGGCGCTCAGCTGGACTGAGAGGTCGCGGCTGACGTTCGCCGCTGCGGCGGTGGGTTCGTCGGCGAGGTGAAGGAAGGTGCCCGAGTGGGCGGTGACTTCGCGGTTCCAGTCCGCGCCGAACAGGGGCAGGCCGTCTACCTCGGCGCGGTTGGACCAGGCGGCGCGCGCGCAGGTGTGCACGATGTGGGCGGCGGTCGAATTGTTCAGTGACAGTGCGGCTTCGGCGAGGTAGCGGGCGAGGATTCCCATGAACAGGCCGGAGTCGTCGTCAGCGGCCGCGATGATCACACCAGCGTTGGTGAGCCCGGTTCCGGCCGCAGCGACTAGCGCTTCGACTCGACGTCGGTGCATGAGATCGCCTGTGCGCGCGGCCAATTCGGTTTCGAGTCCGATGGCCACTCCCTGGCAGTAGGTGTGCACGGTCCGATCCACGCTGCCGCCGGGCTCGTGGACACCGTCGTAGATCAGCCCATTGTCGTTGTTGCGCAGTCGGTTATGCAGGAATTCGGCGAGCTGCCCCGCCATCGAAACCTCGCCGAGGCGAGCCAACGCAATACCGGTCGGACCGATCGCGGGAGTGTTGAAGTAGTTGTCACCCTCGCGCCACGGCACGGCACCGACGTCGGGATTCCACCCGTCGACCAGGTCTGCCCGCAGCTCCCCGATGGCGTTGTCGAAGCGAACGCCCAACAGCCGATCGGCACGGTCCAACGCGATGGCCAGCCACCCCATGTCGTCGTAGTACCGGTTGGTCCACCCGGTGATATTGCGGGTGCGAATACCACGCGCCAACGCGACAACCCGGTCGACCCGAGCAGGGGTGCGTTCGCGATGCGCGGCGTCCACCGCACAGTCCAGCAGCTGCGCCTGCCACCAGTAACACCACCGCCCGAACGACCGCTCCACCAGATCCGCAGGCCACACCAGCGCCCCGAGCTCCCGCTGCGGCAATCCCCACAGCGACCGAACATGCCGCGCCACGATCGCCCGCTCCGCCAGCTCAGCACGCTTCGCACACTCCAACGGACCCGCCGAAACGTCCCTTGTGATCGACCCCGCCCGCGTCGGCTGAGCGAACGCGGTGAGCACAACCCCGGCCCCACCCGCGAGCAACAGACGCCGCCGACTGATCTCCATCCTCGGCGACCTCCGCTCCGACTGCCCGACCGCGATATCGCCGACGCGCCGCCAGCCTCTCGCGCCGGAATGACCGGAGCTTGAAGCCCCGGTTACAGACGAAAACGTTCATCGAACCGTCAGGAATTCCCCGACACCCGTTCGAACCATCGCCGCGGGTTGTCGACCAGCATGGCGGTGATATCACTGTGGTCCACGCCGTGCTGTTCCAGCGCCGGGACGACGTCGTCGAGGACGTGCTGGTAGTGCCAGTTGGGCAGCATTTCCAGCAGTTCGGGAGCGATCCAGTCGGTGTGGCAGGCGGCATCCTGCGACAGCACCATGCTGGCGGCGTACCCGCGCCGACACAGCTGCGCGACGGTGTCCACGCGTTCATCGAAACCCACGATCACATCGACACCGAACCGGTCCATGCCGAGCAGGTACCCGGCCTCGGCCAGTGCGCTGAGGTGATCGAGGTCGGTGGTGTCGCCGCAGTGGGCCAGTTGCACGGCAGCAGGCGCCACACCCTCGCTGTCGAGGACCCGCTGCACGTCGAGTGCGGTGTGGGCGCCGGGGTGGGTGTGCACCATGATCGGCGTGCCGGTTTCGTGATGCGCCGCCGCCACCGCCCGCCGCCACCGCCCGCAGCACCCGCTCGACGCCGGGAGTCATGCCGTGCTGGTCGATCGCACACTTGAGCAGGCACGCTTTGACGTCGGTGCCCTGGATGCCTTCCCGGATATCGCGGACGAAGAACTCGACCATGGGTTCGGGCAGGTCTCCGAACTGGTTCGGGCCACGAAACGTGAAGTAGGACGGCACATCTCCGTAGGTATAGACCCCGGTGGCGACCAAGATGTTGAGGTCGGGGACCTGCTCGGCCACGGTGATGATGCGGTGGATGTCGCGGCCGAGACCGTCCACCGTCGGATCGACGATCGTACGAACTCCACTGGCCCGCAACCGTTGCAACCGACTGACCGCGTTGGCGATCTGCTGGCGTTCATCCCAATCCCGGACCCAATTGATCCGACTGTCGGGACTGAGAATGAACAAATGTTCGTGCATCAACGTGGTACCCAGCTCACTGATGGCGATATCGCCGAGCACACTGGGCACGGAATTCATGGCGTGCATAGCTGTTCCTTGTTCGGAGTTCAACAGTTGCCCACATTCGCGAAAACGGCGCTGGCCCGCACGATGCGTTTGTCCGCCACCGACAAATAGCAATTGGCGAAAGCCAAGCGGCCCCCGACCTTCTGCACATCGGTGGTACTGACCACGACATCACCGCGCGTGGCCACCCCGACGAAGTCGACGGTGAGGTTCGCGGTGATCAACTGGGCAGGCGGCTGCACAGACGAGGCGCTGGCGTAGCCGAGAGCGACGTCGGCGAGGCCCGCGAGCACACCTCCGTGGGCCAGTCCACGCCCGTTCACATGGCGGTCATCGATGGTCAGCGCGAACTCGAGTCCGTGCTCGCCCTCCCGCGACCACAGGGGGCCGATCAACTCCAAGAACGGGCTCGTTCGGTCATGCACGGCGAAACCAGGAAGTGGCGGCTCCATCATGCCTCCCATGGGTCGTTGGGCACGGAATTCATGGCGTGCATGGTTGTTCCTTGGTCGAAGTTCGGCGGAGCGGTTCGCGGACGATGGCGCGTTTGAGGATTTTGCCGGTGGCGCCTTTGGGGAGGGCGTCGACGAATTCGATGATGCGGGGGGTTTTGTAGGCGGACAGGCGGGCGCGGGACCACGTGGAAATGTCGTCGGCGGTCAGGGGAGATCGGGGGTGGCGGACGATGATGGCGGCTACTTCTTCGCCGTAGTGGTCGTCGGGGACGCCGATCACGGCTACCTCGATGATGTCGGGGTGGGCGAACAGGACCTGTTCGACTTCGCTGGGGTAGACGTTGTAGCCGCCGCGGATGATCAGGTCTTTGAGCCGGTCCACGATGTACAGGTCGCCGTCGGTGTCGGTGGTGCCCAGGTCGCCGGTGCGGAACCAGCCGTCGTCGGCGAGGACGGCTGCGGTGTCGGAGGGACGTTGCCAATAGCCTTTCATCACCGTTTCGCCGCGGATGTAGATCTCGCCGATTTCCGTCGGTGCGCACGGGTGGCCGGTGTCGTCGCGAACCTGGATTTGGGTGAAGGGCGTTGCGCCGCCGACGGATCCGACCTTCGGGGTGCGGTCGAGGTCGTTGAAGGTGCCGAAGGCCGTGGTTTCGGTGAGGCCGTAGCCCTCGAGGATGGTGCAGCCGAAGCGGGCTTCGAACTGTTCGATGACCGCGGCCGGCAGGCACGCGCCGCCGGAGATGGCGATGCGCAGTTGGGCGAAATCCGTGGGGTCGGCGTCGGATGCGCTGTGCAACATCGCATTCCACATGGTCGGGACACCGGCCATGACGGTGAGCTGGTCGCGACGCAACATCGCGATCATGGCCGCGGGGTCGAATCGCGACAGCAACGACAGCGAGCCACCGGCGGTGAAGGTGGTCATCATCACCGACGCTTGGCCGAACACGTGGAACAGCGGCAGTGCGGTGCCGGTGCGGTCCGCGCGCGTGGCCCGACTGCACGCGACGCCGATCTCTCCGGCCGACAACAGGTTTGACACGGTGAGCTGCGCGCCTTTGGGACGGCCGGTGGTGCCGGAGGTGTAGAGGATCGCCGCGGTGTCATCGAGGTCGCGGTCGCGGATCTCGGTGGATGCGGGACCGGAGTCCGCGCCGGGACGCAACGTCCGCACCGGCACGCCGCGCGCCTGTGCGGCGGCGGAGGCAGCGGGTTCCAGTGTGTGCCAAGCGATCACGAGCACGCACCCCGCATCCTCGAGCACATAGTCGATTTCGTGCTGAGTCGACATGGTGTTCACGGGCACGACCACCGCACCGGCCACCTGAATGCCCAGGTAGGCGACCACGAACTCGGGAACCGACGGTGCCACGAGCAACACCCGATCACCGACCGCAATGCCGGACTCCACCAGGATGGCGGCGTAATTGACACTGGCCGAACGCAATTGGTGATACGTCCAGGCGGTCACCTCACCGGGGGTATCGCTTTCACCGCGCAGCGCCACCGAGTCGGGGTGGGTGTCCGCGTGTCGGCGGACGGGGTCGAAGAGGTTAGCCATGTGTGGGTCCTGTCGTCATGGTCGGCGGCTCGCGCGCTCATCGGCGCGCGGATTGTCGACCAGCTCCGAGTGTGGCTCGTCGAACGTCATCACCTGCTGGTTTTCGGCGTAACAGGGCCAGCCGGGGTCACCGGTGGTGGCGAATGCGACCCAGGCACGGTGCATGTCGTCGGCGAGGCGTTGCGGCGGGTTCGGACCGGTGAGGCTGGTGGCTTCGGCCAGGGTGTCGAACACGAAGGGGATCTCGAGCGCGTGCATCGCACCCAGATGTTCTCGCCGCCACGCGAATTCGTAGAGGTAGGCGGGAGTATCCACGGCAGCTTGCAGCTGCGCGAGTTCTGTTGTCGGGCCGCGGAATACGGCGTCGGAGACCATGACTGCGAGCAGGTCGCCGGGGGTGGCTGTCGGGCGGTTGGCGGCATACGGTGCGATCGCCGAGGCGGAGATCCCGAAACGGGCCAGCGCGAACGGCAGCGCCAGTTCGGTGATCACGTCACCGAGCCCGGTCGGCACGGTGAACAGCCGGAACTCCTCGGCGGTGTAGCCGGCGAGCAACGGGATCCCCCGCGCGGATCCAGCCGCGATCGCCTCCACCGGCACCGTGGGAAGCATGACGCCGTCCACGACCGGGAAGAAGCTCATGCCCGCACCCGCGGTCAAAACCGACAGACCCCAGCGGGCCGGGTTCGGGTCACCGGCGAAGTCCGCGCGCACCGCCTCTTGCGCGGCCAGCAGCGTCGAAGGTGCCACTGCCGCAAAGGCTTCCGCGGTGGCGGCCACGCCGAGCACCTTGGCGAGTTCGCCACTGAGCAAACGGGCGTCGTCGACCGTTGCCGCCACTGCGGGGTTGCCGCTCTGCATGATCGCGCGAGCGAACAGCCCTTGCGCCGCAGGCGAACCCATCAACGAGGCGACACTCATCGCCCCCGCGGACTGGCCGAAGATCGTGACCCGGTCGGGATCACCACCGAACGCGCGCACATTGTCGCGCACCCAGGCCAATGCGAACAGCTGATCGAGCAGCCCACGGTTGTCCGGCGCCCCCTCGAGCACCGCGAAACCCGCAGCACCCAACCGATAATTGATCGACACGAGCACCACCCCGTCACGGGCGAACGCTGAACCGTCATAGGCGGGCACCGCGTTGGAGCCGTGCGCGAAGGCACCACCGTGAATCCACACCATCACCGGCAAACCGGCAGCACCGAGGTCGGGTGTCCACACGTTCACGTTCAGCGATTCACTGCCCGACACCAGGTTGTTGCCGAGAATCTGGTCGATTCCGGGCGTGTACGGACCCTGCAGGCACGTGGCGCCCACGGTGTCCGCATCCCGGATTCCGTCCCAGCCCACCGCGGGTTCGGGAGCACGGAACCGCGCCGCGCCCACCGGTGGTGCCGCATAGGGCACGCCGAGAAACGCACTCACGCCGTCGACGGTCCGCCCACGCACCGTGCCACCGCTGACCCGCACCACCGGCCGATCGGCGCCCATCACAGGTCGACCATGTCGTACTCGGCGACCCGGTCGGTCAGATAACGCAGGTGATCCTCACAATTGCCTAGCGTCTGGTCGATGGCGGTGAGCCGCGCGAAATAGCGCGAGATCGGAAACTCCGTGGTCATCCCGATGCCGCCGTGCAGCTGGACCGCCTCCTGCCCGACGAAGCGCGCCGACCGGCCCACCCGCAGTTTCGCGCGAGAGGCCACCGTCTGATCGATCATCCCGTCGGCCAACGCCGTCGACGCGTACACGGACATGCCGCGCGCCAACGTGACCGCGATATACATGTCGGCCGCGCGGTGCGTCAGCGACTGGAACGACCGCAGCGGTGCCCCGAATTGCTTTCGGGTACACAGATATTCGGCAGTGCTCCGCAAAGACTCGGTCATCGCACCGACCGCTTCAGCGCACAACGCGGCCTGCGCCCCGACGTGAGCGGCTTCGATCGCGTCCTCGACCCGGCGCGACGCAAGCGGTTGCGCCACAGCATGTTCGAACACGATGTCCGCCACGCGACCACCATCATGCGTCGCTCTGCCACGCACCTCGGCGTCGGCCGGGTCGACCAGAAACAGGCCGATCCCGTCGGGCCCGGTCGCACTGACCACGAGCAGATCCGCGACATCACCGAACAGAACCGGCGACTTATGCCCCGTGATCCGCCACGAATCACCCTGTCGCACAGCCGATGTGCTCGGCGTGCGCAACGGCCAGCGCGACCGCGGTTCCTCGTGCGCGAACGCCAGCCGAAGATCCCCCGTCGCGACCTTCGGTAGCAGTTCACGCCGTTGCGCGGGACTGGCCGCCTCGACCAGCAAGCTCCCCGGCAGGTACGCGCACTCCAACACCGGCACCCGCGCGGGACTTGCACCCAGTTCGGTCATCACGATCATCGCCTCGATCGGACCCGCCCCCTGACCGCCGTCGGCCTCGGGAATGGTCAGTCCGAGCAGTCCTAAGTCGGCGAAGGTGGACCACAGGTCGGTGGTGTTTCCCAGTGTCTGGTCGGCCAGGACGTTGTTCACGGTGTCGCGCAACATCGTTTGTTCCGCGGTCGGTTCGAAGTTCATGAGTTCACAATCCGAGAATCGTCGAGGCGATGATGCTGCGCTGCACCTGCGTCGATCCCCCGTAGATGGATGTCTTGCGACAGTTGAGGTAGGCGGCGGTGCTGCGGCCGGCCCACTGGTCGATGTCGGTGTGCAGGGCGCCGGGGCCCGCGACCTCCATCATCAGTTCGGTGGCGGCCTGCTGCAGTTCGCTGCCGCGCAGTTTCAGCACCGACGAGGTGGGCGCCTTCACCGCGGCCGTCGCCCCGATCTGCACCAATTCCAGTGCTAGTGCCTCGTTTTCGAGTTCGGCCAGTCGGGCGGCGAACAGCGGGTCGTCCAGCAGCGTGCCCTCGCCGGTTCGGGTGTGCTTGGCGCGCGCTTTGATCGTGGACAGCGCGACCTTGGTGCGGCCCACCGCGGCCATGCCGGTGCGTTCGTTGCCGAGCAGGAACTTCGCATAGGTCCAGCCCTGATTCTCCTGTCCCACAAGCTGTTCGGCCGGCACTCGCACCTCGTCGAGGAACACCTCGTTGACCTCGCGGCTGCCACCGATGAGCTCGATCGGCCGCACGGTCACACCGGGTGAGTCCATCGGGATCAACAACAGCGAGATCCCCGCCTGCTTTTTGGCCGCGCCGGGATCGGTGCGCACCAGGCAGAACATCCAGTCCGCGTACTGGGCCGCGCTGGTCCAGATCTTCTGCCCGGTCACCACATAGGTGTCGCCGTCGCGCGTGGCGGTGGTGCGCAGCGACGCCAGGTCCGAGCCGGCCTCGGGCTCGGAAAACCCTTGGCACCACCAGATATCGAGGTTGGCCGTCGCAGGCAGGAATCGGGCCTTCTGCTCCTCGGTGCCGAAGCGCGCGATGACCGGGCCGATCATGTCGACGTTGAACGTCAACGGTTCGGGCACCGACGCCAGCGCCATCTCGTCGTGCCACAGGTGACGCTGGATCGGCGTCCAGTCCCTGCCACCCCACTGCAGCGGCCAGTTCGGCACGGCGAGGTCGTGGGCGTTGAGGATGCGCTGGGTGGTGATCAGCGCTTCGCGGCTGAGCTCGCGGCCTTCGCGCACACCGTCGCGGATTTCGGGCGGGATCTCGCTGCGATACAGGCTCCGCAGATGGTTGCGGAAGGCGATCTCGTCGCCGGTCAGTGCCAATTGCATGGTCGATGTTCACTCTCTGAACTGGAACGAATGTCTCTTGACGTTCCATCAAAATCCAGTCTGTGTCAATCAGGTGACCGATATCCGCAGAGAATCATCCGTTTCAGCTTAACGGCTAGTAAAGCTGTGCTAGAACTTGTCGCAGTACAACGATGTTCTAGGAGCGCACATGTCTTCCCTGCCCCGAATCCGCCACCTCGGCCCCCTGAAACGCCTGGTCCTCGCCGCGACGCTGACCGGCCTCGCCGCCGCGGGCACCCCCGCCACCGCGCACGCCGCACCGCACTACCCCGTCCCCTACGGGCTGGTTCCGGCCGTCGCCAACTACCTCGACCGGGAATCCTCCCCACCCGGCGCCAACGACTGGAACTGCCGCCCCAGCGCGGAACATCCGGAACCGGTGGTGCTGGTGAACGGCATCACCGCCACCATGGCGGGCAACTGGCAGACCATGTCGCCGCTGCTGGCCAACAACGGCTACTGCGTGTTCGCCCTGAACTACGGCTTCGACCCCGCCGCACCGGCGCCGTTGAACCTGATCCCTGGCACGAAGACCATGCGGGAATCCTCGATCAACGAGCTCGCGCCGTTCGTGGATCGCGTGCTGGCCGCCACCGGGGCGCAAAAGGTCGACCTTGTCGGACACTCGCAGGGCACCGTGATGCCGCGCTGGTACATCAAGTTCGGCGGCGGAGCGGACAAGGTCGCCAAGTCGGTGAACCTGACCCCGCTCAATCACGGCACCCAAGCCGGTGGGCAAGGCTTGCTCGCGATCGCGTTGAAGGCGCTGGGCGTGTGGGACGACCTCGAATTGCGTTCGCAGGCTTTCGGTTTCGGCGCCAGCCTGCAGATGACGACCGGGTCGGAATACCTCGAACAGGTCAACTCCGGCGACGCCTACCCGGCCGCGATCGACTACACCTTCATCATGACCCGCTGGGATCAGGTGGTGGTCCCGCACACCAGCGGCATGGGGCCGATCGCCCCGAACGTCACCAATATCGTCCTGCAGGACCAGTGCCCGCTCACCCTGGTCGAACACGCGGGCGTCGGCGGCGATGCTGTTGCCGCACAACACATTCTCAACGCGCTCGACCCCGCGAACCGGGTCCCGGTCAATTGCTTCGGCCGCCCCCGCAACGGCTGACCCGCGACCATGACCGTACTGACGCTGTGGAATCGCCAAGTGGACCGGTACCCCACCAACGGAAAGCGGGCGACCTATCTGGCGATCACCGTCGCCGCCACCGTGGTGCTGTACTACCAACTCTATGTCCAGGGCGCGGTGGTGACGAAAGTCCTTGCCGACCTCGATATGTCGCTGAGCTACTTCATTCTCGGACAGGTCGTCGGCGGCCTGGTCGGGGTCGTCGGCTCGCTGGCGGCCGGCCTGGCCGATCGGTGGGGTCGCGCGAACCTGGTCGTCTACGGGTTGGTGGTGGTGTCGCTGCTGGTCGGCCTGGCCGCGCCCGCCGTCGACAGCGCGCTGGCCTACTTCGTGGTCTTCGGGCTGATCGCCGGGGTGGAAGGAGTCGTGCTGGTAGCCACTCCGGCGCTCATCCGTGACTTCTCGCCCCAGCTCAATCGGGCCTCGGCCATGGGGTTCTGGACGTTGGGGCCGGTGCTGGGCAGCCTGCTGGTCACCGTGATCTCGAGCAACACCCTCGACACCCATCCCCGATGGCAGTTCCAGTTCCAGGTGGCAGGCGTGGTCGGAGCGATCGTGTCGGTGATCGCGTTCGTCGGACTGCGCGAACTCGCACCGCGACTGCGCGATCAGCGCATGGTCAGCCTGCGCGACCGCGCACTGCTCGAGGCCCGCGCTCGCGCTATCGATCCCGATCAGCTCGCGCGTGGGCACTGGCGGCAGATGATGACCGCCCGCATCCTGATTCCCGCCTGGGCGATCAGTTCCTACCTGCTGTTCTACTACGTCGCGGTCGGCTTCCTGGTGCTGTTCCTGGTCACCACCTTCGGGTACAGCGATGCCCGCGCGAACGGGCTGGCCACCTGGTACTGGATCGTGAACGCCGTCAGCCTGCTGGTGTTCGGGATGCTGTCGGACCTGCTGGGCGTGCGCAAACCGTTCATGATCGTGGGCGGGTTGATCAGCGCGTTCGGTGTCGGCTGGTTCGCGGTGGCCACCGGCGACAGCGACACCGGCTACTACCGGTTCGCCGCGATCATCGTGGTGATCGCGGTCGGGTCCGGGATGACGTTCGCCACCTGGATGGCGGCGTTCACCGAAACGGTGGAGGCACGCAATCCGGCGGCCACGGTCACCGGGCTGGCGGTGTGGGGTGCGTGTGTGCGGGTGATCGTGGCGGTGTCGTTCTCCGCGCTGGTGTTCGCGATTCCGGCCGCAGGGGTGCTCGCGCACGCCGGGCCGCACTCCGATCCGGCCGAATTACACCGTGCCGCAATGGAATCACCGGGCCAGTGGCAGCGACTGTGGTGGGTGTGTCTGGCCGCGCAGCTGGTGTTCTTGCCTTCGGTGTGGCTGCTGACCGGTCGGTGGCGGCCGGCGTCGGCGCGTGCGGACACGCTGCGGCATCGGGCCGCGGTCGAGGAAGAACTGTTCAAGCTGTCGGTGCACCAGTGAACCCCGACGCCGTCGAAGTGAAACGGTAGTCTGCTGCATCATGACCAGGTCCGATTCGGAACCGGCGCTCGCCCGGCCGCGCCGTCGCTCCACGGCGGTGCGGCCGTCCGACGACACGCTGCTCGACGGGGTGCTGTCGGTGTTCGCCGCCCACGGTTTCGACAACGTCACCATGGATCAACTGGCCACCGCGGCCGAGACATCCAAGCCGACGCTGTACGCGCACTTCGGGAACAAGGATCAAGTGTTCGACGCGTGTGTGCGACGGGAAGCCGCCCGGCTGTTGGAGTGGATGCGCGAAAGCTACCGGCGCGCACAGGGTTTCGACCTGGATCGACATGTTGCGACCACCACGCGGGCACTGTTCGATTTCGCTGCCACGCACGGTGAGGGTTTTCATGTGCTGTTCGGGGCGGCGACCGCGGGACGGTCGCACGAGGTGCGCGCGGCCACCATCCAGTCGGTGACCGACACCGTGGCGGAGCTGATCCGGCACGAATACGGTGGTGCGGATCTGACGTGGGGTGCCAGTGCTGATTTCTGTGCGGCGGCGATCACCGATATCGGGGTGCGAGGGGTGCAGCAGGCGCTGGCACAGGAGCTGGATTTCACGGCGGCCGCGAATCTGACGGTCTCGATCATTGTCGCGGCCATGCGCCACTTGGACCCGGCCGCTGTGCGTGCGGTCGATGCGAGTGCGAGGACGCGTCCGGTCGATGCCGACCCGAGTATGCGTGCAGTCGAGTCCGGTGCGACGCCCGCTGAACCGTCGCCCCCTGGTACACGGGCCCTATCCCCCGCACCGCCACAAAATGACGTGCTCGACACCGCGATCAGCATCTTCCTACGCGGTGAACGACTCGAACTACACGCGGTGGCAACCGAACTCGGCATCAGCCGCACCACCATCTACCGCCGATTCGGCACCAGAGAAGACCTGCTCGGTGCCGCCATCGCCCGCCTGTTCGAGCGCGTGATCACCGCCGTCGACAACCGCTGCACCAGTCGCGGCGCACACCGCATCTCCGAGGTGTTCGACCAGGTGCTGCGCCGGTTGGCCGCGGACCCGGCGCTGCGCACCTACCTGCAGAACGAATCCCCGGCAGCACATCGGCTGGTCACCCAAGCCGACGGGGCCGTGCACCGCTGCAGTGTCACGCTGGTCGAACGGCTCATCCAACGCGCCCAAGAACACGACGACTACCGACCCCCGATCGACCGAACAACCCTGGCCTACGCCCTGGTTCGCCTGGGCGAAAGCTTCCTGTACAGCAACGCCGTCGATTCCGACGGCGACATCGACCACCTACTGCAGGTTCAAACAACCTTGCTCGGCGTGGCCCCGGTCTGATCCGAGGCCGAGTCGCGGCGACCGCGATCGAGCGCGGTGAACGCCGCCGCGGCCAGGATCATGATGGCCGAGACCAGCAGTGCCACGTCCAGGCCGTGATGGAATGCCGCCTTGCCCGCGGCGAGCACCTCGTTGACCTTCGACAGGTACTTCAGATAGGGGATGATGTCGACGCCTTCGGGGATCTTCCCCAGTTCCACGGCCTGGATGGCGTCGGGTTGCAGCGCGGTCGGCAACCCGAGTTCGTCCATGCGGGCCTTCAGGTCCGCCGACAGAAACCCGCTCACCAGCGCGCCGAGCACCGCGACACCGAACGCCGACCCGACCTGACGCATCGTATTGGTCACTGCCGCAGCCATTCCCGAGTGTTCCGCCGGCACGCCCGACATCACCGCCGAGGTCAGCGGCACCACCGCGACGCCGAAACCCAAGCCCGCCAACGCCATCGCCGCAGCCAGCGACGGATCGTGGAGTTCGCCCGACAGCATCTGCCGGGTCAGCAGAATGCCCGCCGCACCGACCACGCAACCGATGATCATCGGCATTCGCGCGCCCCGTTTGGCCACCCAGTAGCCCGCCACCAGCGAACCGATCACGATCGTGACAGCCATCGGCGCGAACACCCCCGCGGTGCGCGCACCCGAATACGACTGCATCACTTGTAGATACAGCGCCGTGAAGAAGAAGATCGAGAAGATGCCGAAGTAGACCGCGAACGCGACCACCAACGCACTGCGCACCGCGGGCAGTCGCAGGTAGCGAAAGTCCAACATCGGTGCGCGAGCCCGGGTTTCGACGAAGATGAACGCGGCCAACGCCAGACCGCCGACGGCGAACCATGCCAGCACCGACGGCGCGGTATACCCACGATCCTGCCCGGCGATCGCGGCATAGATCACCGACCCGAAAGCCGTTGCGCCCAACAGTGCTCCGGCCCAGTCGATGGGTTCGGGACGCGGGTCGGCGCTCTCGGGAACCGACCACAGCGCGGCGACCAGTGCCACCGCCGCGATCACCAGGTTGAACCAGAAGATCGACCGCCACCCGTACGCGTGCACCAGCACACCACCCAGCACCGGCCCCGCCGCCAACGCCAGACCCGACACCGCCGCCCACACACCAATTGCCTTGGCGCGCGCCCGATCATCGGGGAACACGTGCCGCAACACCGACAATGTCCCCGGTTCCGACGCCGCCGCCCCCAACCCCATGATCGCCCGCCCCGCAATCAGCACCGCGACACTGCTGGCCAACGCGGACACCACCGAACCGGCGCAGAAGATCACCAGCCCGACGATCATCACCCGCTTACGCCCCCACCGATCCCCCAGCGACCCGCCCGCCAACATCAGCCCGGCGAACACCACGGTGTAGGCGTTGACCACCCACTGCAACATCGTCACATCGGCACTGAGATCGCTGCGGATCTCCCCCAACGCCACACTCACCACCGTGGTGTCGAGAAAGGTCACGAATACCACTACAGCGACTGCGGTCAGGGCAACGCGCGGCCGCGCCACCCCGCCCCCCGCTTTACCCATCGGTCTCACGGGCACAGGGTACTGGGTGCGATCCCGCAGGTGCGAGCCGAAGTCGGTTTGCTTTGCGCGCTAGAGGTTTCGAGTGAACACGACCTGAAACAGTCGCGTCACGCGCGCAGACGTCGAACGTACAGTGTCTGGCTCGCGCGGGCGACGAGTTCGCCGTCGGCATCACGGATTTCGGTGCGATGCCCGGTGATCGACTTCTCGCCGTCGCCGGTGGCGGTTCTGATCGCGTCGACTTCTTCGGCCGACAGTTCCATGGTGCAGGTGACGGTTCCCCTACCGGGAGCGACGAATTCGATGCTGCCCGTGGTGTTCCAGATTCGGTAGCCGCGGCCGAGTTGGCCGTACGCCATGATGGCGAAGAACGGGTCCGTCATCGAATACAGGGTGCCGCCGAAGGCCGCGCGGTTGGGGCTGTTGCGGTTCCACCAGCGGACGGTGTAGGCCACGCGCACCGAAGTCCAGTCCGCCGCAAGATGTTTCACCCGCACCCCGCCGAACAGGTACGGCGGGAAGGCGTTGAACAGCGCGCGGTACAGGCGCGGTGATTCGCCGGGATACAGCACGCCCGCCGAAGGGTCCTCGGATTTCGATACGCCTGTGCTGGACATCTGTTGCGGATCCCCTCTCGAAGAGCGGGCCGAACACCCCCTGCTCGGCGACGATCATCGCACGGCCACAGCACCTGCGGTAGACGTTGCTTTCCGACCAGAAGGCCCCGGTGGTGGAAAAATCCACCACCGGGGCCCGAGGCGCAACGGTCAGTCGCGGAAGGCGTCCTTGACCTTTTCGCCCGCGTCCTTCAGGTTCGCCTTCGACTGGTCGGCGCGGCCTTCGCGCTCGAGGCGCCGGTCGTCGGTGGTCTTGCCGGTGGCTTCCTTGGCCTTGCCGGCGAGCTCTTCGGCCTTGTTTTTCGCCTTGTCCACAAAACTCATGTGTTCGTTCCTTCCAGACAGATCGCTCGACCACCTGTGTGGTCGTGGGCCGTCCGCGGGACCCATAGACGGCCTACCCGGGATCTCGAGAGGCAATCAGCGGATCGGTTCAGATTTCGACGGCCGCTCACGGAAGCAGTCGGCGACCAGTGCCTATGCGAAACTGGGGCAGTGAATGATGCGGGAGCGGGCAGCTATGTCGAACCGGGCGAATTCCGGCGCGACACCAACTACATCACCACGCGGATCACCGCCGACGGCCGTGACGGCTATCCGGTGGAACCCGGTCGGTATCGGCTGGTTGCGGCCAGGGCCTGTCCGTGGGCCAACCGCACGTTGATCGTGCGCCGCCTGCTCGGGCTGGAACCGGTGCTGTCGCTGGGTCTGTGCGGACCCACCCACGACAAACTGAGCTGGACCTTCGATCTGGACCCCGGCGAAGTCGACCCGGTCCTGGGCATTCACCACCTGCGCGACGCCTACCTGGCCCGATTCCCCGACTATCCGCGCGGGATCACCGTGCCCGCGGTCGTGGACATCGCGACCGGGCAGGTCGTCACCAACGACTACGCGCAGATGACCCTGGACTTCTCCACCGAATGGACCGAGTTCCACCGCCCCGGCGCCCCACAGCTGTATCCCGAACATCTGCGCGCACAGATCGACGAGATCAACCGAGAAGTGTTCCGCGACATCAACAATGGCGTGTACCGCTGCGGTTTCGCCGGCGACCAAGACGCCTACGACACCGCCTACACCCGACTGTTCACCGCCCTGGACCGCGTCTCCGAACGGTTGAGCACCCAGCGCTACCTGGTCGGCGACACGATCACCGAAGCCGACGTGCGCCTGTTCACCACCCTGGTCCGCTTCGATCCGGTCTACCGCGGCCATTTCAAGTGCAACCGCACCAAACTGACCGAGATGCCGGTGCTGTGGGCGTACGCGCGCGACCTGTTCCAGACCCCCGGCTTCGGCGACACTGTCGACTTCGGGCAGATCAAGGAGCACTACCACGCGGTGCACCGCGACATCAACCCCACCGGAATCATCCCCGCGGGACCTGACCTGTCGAACTGGTTGACCCCGCATCACCGCGAGGAACTGGGCGGAAGGCCGTTCGGCGACGGCACCCCGCCAGCCCCTCCCGTTCCGGCCGAACAGGTCCCCGCGATCGTCTGACGTTCAGCGCCCGGCGGGCTCCAACACGCGCAGGATCGGGTCGTAGGCCCAGTCCAACATGCGCACGGCGTCGTCTTTCGCGGCGGCGCTGCTGTGATCGGAACTGTGCAGCACGACGCCGATCAGCGGGATGCCCGCGCGGACCGTTTCGAACAGCAGGCAGTGACCGGCGGCATTGGTGTTGCCGGTTTTGATGCCGATCGTGCCCGGGTATTCCTGCAGCAGGCGGTTCGTTGTCTCCCAGTAGTGTTCGCGATTGCCGGGACCGGCGGGAACGTGAAAGTTCCTCGCGGCCACGATCTCTCGGAACAGCGGCAGGTTCATCGCACGCACAGCCAACGCGACCAGGTTGGCCGGGGTGGAGTGGGTGGAATTGTCGGTGGGGTTCGGCAGACCGCTGGGGTCGGTGAAATGCGTTCCCCCCAAACCCATTACGCGTGCGGTGTCATTCATCCGATCGAGAAAGCCCTGCTGGCCCGGCCCGAACGACTCGGCAACGGCGAAGGCGGCGTCGCACCCCGACGGCAACAGCAACGCGTACAGCAGCTGCCGCGCGGTCAGCACCTCGCCGGGCACCAAACCCGCGGTGCTTCCGTTGTGTTCGGCGCAGTACCCGGACGCCTCGTGCGGCACAGTCACCGGCCGCTCGAGATCACCACTGATGATCACCACCACCGCGGTCATCACCTTCGCGATACTGGCGATCGGCACCGGCGTGTTCGCCTCCCGCGACCACAACACCGTCCCGGTCAACCCATCCGCCAACGCCGCCCCCGACGCCTGCAACCCGCCGGGACCACTGGCCGCCCACGGCAGCAGCCCGTCAGCACTTCCCGTGGGCTGAGCGGCCGCAACCCCGTGACCAGCGGCAACGATCACAACGGAGGCAGTGACGGCGTGCAACACCTTGGCGAATGTCCGCATGGCGACATTCTGGCGCACATCCGCGCCCACCTGTGGGATTTCCGCTACGGCAGGATCGCGTCGATATACCCACCGTCGACCCGCAACGCGCCGCCGGTGGTCGCCGAGGCCTGCGTCGAGCTCAGGTAGACCACCATGTTCGCGATCTCCGACGGCTCGATCATGCGCTGGATCAACGATTGCGGACGGTGCTCGCGCATGAACTCGCGCTGCGCCTGGTCCCACGGCAACGACTTGTCGACCAGCCCGTAGACGAACTCCTCCACCCCGGCCGTGCGCGTCGGACCCGCGATGACCGAATTGACCGTGACGCCCGTTCCGGCGGCGTCCTTGGCGAATCCACGGGTCACCGCCAGCAGGGCGGTCTTGGACACCCCGTAGTGGATCATTTCCGCCGGCGTGACCACCGCGGAGTCACTGGCGATCTGAATCGCGCGACCCCAGCCCTGGTCGATCATGCCGGGCAGGTAGGTCCGGATGAGGCGGACCGCCGACAGGACATTGACCTCGAAATAGGTGCGCCATTGCGCGTCGGTGATCTCGCGCGCCGGTACTGATTCGAAAATGCCCAGATTGTTGATCAGAATGTCCACGGCGGGTAGCTCCCGCAGCAGGCGCTCGACGCCCTCCTCGGTGGTGACATCGGTGGCAACGCCGATGACATCGCCACCCGCACTACGCAATTGCGCAACAGCGGCATCCACGCGTTCACCGTTGCGCCCATTGACCACCACCCGCGCCCCACTACCGGCAAGGCCCTGCGCGATCGCCAACCCGATTCCTTGCGTGGACCCGGTCACCAACGCTGTTTTTCCGGTCAGATCGATAATCACCAGTCCACTCCTCCAGTGCGACATCGCGGCAAATAAGAACGCCTGACCTGCGCCACCCTAGTCGGCACCGGATCCCCGCCGCGAAATTCGGTTTCACCGAGCATTCGCTGGATAACCGAGAGAGAAGGTCGGTTCCCTACCGACACCGAACGAACATCACCTCGGAAGGACCCATCCATGCTGATGCTCACTCCCACCGCCATCGAAGTCGTTCGCAACATCACCTCCGGGGACGGCATCCCCGACGACGCCGGCCTGCGCATCTTCTCCGACGACGGCGCCGAGTCCTTGCAGATCGCCGTTGCCGCCGCACCCGCCGACAACGACAAGATCCTGGCCACCGACGGCTCCCGGGTCTTCCTGGACCAGCAGGCCGCGGCTTTCCTCGACGACAAGGTCCTGGACGCGGGCATCGACCCCGACAACGGCCAGAGCACCTTCATCGTCGCCACCCAGGACGAGGACACCCCCGAAAGCTGACCGGAGCGTTTCGATCGGAAACGTAGGCTTGCGGCATGACTGATGACGCCGACCGGTCGATCGACATCAAGCCACGCTCCCGTGACGTCACCGACGGGCTCGAGAAGACCGCTGCGCGCGGGATGCTGCGGGCGGTGGGGATGGGGGACGACGATTGGGTGAAGCCGCAGATCGGGGTCGCGTCCAGTTGGAACGAGATCACGCCGTGCAACCTGTCGTTGGATCGGCTGGCCAAGGCGGTCAAGGAAGGCGTGCACGCGGGGGGTGGGTTTCCGCTCGAGTTCGGGACGATCTCGGTGTCGGACGGGATCTCCATGGGGCACGAGGGGATGCATTTTTCGCTGGTCAGCCGGGAGATCATCGCTGATTCCGTCGAGACGGTGATGATGGCCGAGCGGCTGGACGGGTCGGTGCTGCTGGCCGGTTGCGACAAGAGTTTGCCGGGGATGCTGATGGCGGCCGCGCGGCTGGATCTGGCCAGTGTTTTCCTCTACGCGGGATCGACGCTGCCGGGCAATGTCGACGGCAAGGACGTCACGATCATCGACGCTTTCGAGGCGGTCGGCGCGTGCATCAAAGGGTTGATCACGCGCGACGAGGTCGATCGGATCGAGCGGGCGATCTGTCCGGGCGAAGGTGCGTGCGGTGGCATGTACACCGCCAACACGATGGCATCGGCTGCCGAGGCGCTGGGAATGAGCCTGCCCGGTTCGGCGGCACCGCCCGCACCGGATCGTCGCCGCGACGACTACGCCCGCAAGTCCGGCGAAGCGGTGGTTGCGTTGTTGCGCAAGGGAATTACCGCGCGCGACATCATGACCATGGAGGCATTCGAGAACGCGATCACCGTGGTCATGGCGCTGGGCGGGTCGACCAACGCGGTGTTGCACCTGCTGGCCATCGCGCGCGAAGCCGGTGTCGATCTCACCCTCGCCGACTTCAACCGCGTCGGCGACAAGGTGCCGCTGCTGGGCGATCTCAAGCCGTTCGGCCGCTATGTCATGAACGATATCGACAAGGTCGGCGGCATTCCGGTGGTGATGAAGGCCCTGTTGGACGCGGGCCTGCTGCACGGCGACGTCATGACGGTCACCGGCAAGACCATGGCCGAGAACCTCGCCGACATCGAACTCGGGCTCGACGGTGATGTCATCCGCGGCCTCGATCGGCCACTGCACAAAACCGGCGGACTCACCATCCTGCACGGCTCCCTGGCCCCCGAAGGCGCCGTGGTGAAAAGCGCCGGGTTCGACTCCGACGTGTTCCGTGGCACCGCACGGGTTTTCGACGGTGAACGCGCCGCCATGGACGCGCTCGAGAACGGCACGATCGTGGCCGGTGACGTGGTCGTCATCCGCAACGAAGGCCCCAAGGGCGGACCCGGTATGCGCGAAATGCTCGCCATCACCGGCGCGATCAAAGGCGCGGGCCTGGGCAAGGACGTGCTGCTGCTCACCGACGGCCGATTCTCCGGTGGCACAACAGGATTGTGCGTGGGACACGTCGCGCCCGAAGCCGTCGACGGCGGGCCGATCGCGTTCGTGCGCGACGGTGACCCGATCGTGCTCGACGTGGCCAACCGCACCCTCGACGTCGAGATCGACGACCTCGACGCCCGCAAGGTCGGTTGGCAACCGCTGCCACCCAAGTACACGACCGGTGTGCTGGCCAAGTACCGCAAGCTCGTCAGCTCCGCCGCACACGGAGCCGTCACGTCCTGATCAGCGCTGGTACATGCCCTCGATCTCGTCGGCGAAGCGTTCGGCGACCACGTGCCGCTTGACCTTCATCGTGGCGGTGAGCTCGCCGGATTCCTCGGTGAGATCACGCTCGAGCACGGTGAACTTCTTGATCGATTCGGCGTGGGAGACAGTGCTGTTGGCGTCGTCGATCGCCGACTGCACCTCGGCCAGCAGCGCCGGATCGGTGCGTAGATCGGCGGCCGACTTACCGTTGGCCGCCGCCCACGCCGACAGCGCTTCCGGGTCGAGGGTGATCAGCGCGGTGATGAACGAGCGCCCGTCGCCGACCACCACGGCCTGGGAGATCAGCGTGTGCGAGCGGATGCGGTCTTCCATCGGGCCGGGCGAAACGTTCTTGCCGCCCGCGGTGACCAGCAGGTCCTTCTTGCGGCCGGTGATCCACACGAAACCGTCCTCGTCGAGTTCACCGAGGTCGCCGGTGCGCAACCAGCCGTCGGACATCGCCGCGGCGGTGGCTTCGGTGCTGCGCCAGTAGCCGTCGAACACCACCCCGCCCGACAGCTCGATCTCGCCGTCGTCAGCGATGCGAACGGCGTTGCCGCCCAACGGTTGTCCCACCGACCCGACCTTCACCGCGCCCGGCACATTCACGCAGTGCGCGGCGGTGGACTCGGTCATGCCGTAGCCCTCGTAGATCGCGACGCCGACGCCGCGGAAAAAATGTCCCAGTCGTGGCGTCAGCGCGCCGCCGCCGGAGATGACGAACTCGCAGTCGCCACCCAGGGCCGCGCGCAGTGGCGAATAGACCAACCGGTCACACAGCGCGTGCTTGCCACGCAGCACCAGTGACGGCTTCCGCACGAATTGACCTGTGCGATCGATGTTTTCGCTCCACTGGATCGCGGTGTTCTCGGCGAATCGGAACATCGCGCCCTTGATCTTGCCGCCCTCCCGGGCCTTCTGATCGGCACCGTCGCGCACCTTTTCGAACACTCGCGGCACGCCCAGAATCGTGTGCGGGCGGAAGCGGGTGAACTGGCCGGTGATCGTTTTGAATTCCGACCAGTGCGCCTGGGTCATTCCGCCTTCGAACGCGGCCAGGGACACGGCGCGGGCCAGTACGTGGGCCAGCGGCAGGAAGGTCAGCATCCGCTGTCCCGGACGGGCGACTTCACCGATGGACGCGGTCAGGATGCCGCGCACCTCGGACAGGAAGTTGCGGTGGGTGAGCATGCAGCCCTTGGGGCGGCCGGTGGTGCCGGAGGTGTAGACCAGCGAGGCGAGGCCGTCCGCGCGCAGGCCGTCGAGGCGCTGCTGCAAGCTCTGGTCGGCAACGTCGGCGCCGTCGGCGATCAAGCGGGCTTCGGCACCCTCATCGATAACGAACGTTTCGCGCAGAGTTTCCGGTGCGCCGACGAGCAGTTTCTCGTGGCGGGGTGTTTCCACGATGGCCACCGCGGCGCCGGAATCCTCGAGGATCCACCGCACCTGATCCGCCGACGACGAGTCGTAGACCGGGACGGTGACCGCGCCCGCGGCCCAGATCGCGAAGTCCAACAGCGTCCATTCGAAACGGGTCGCCGACAGCAGCACCACCCGGTCACCGGGCTGAATTCCGTTGGCGATCAAGCCCTTTGCGACCGCGGAAACCAGTCGCGCGAACTCTTCCGCGGTGACGTCGACCCAGGTGTTCCCGGACGGACGCGAGAACAACACCCGATCCGGTGCGTTCTCGGCCTGGGTGAACACCGAGTCGACGATGGTCTCGTCGTCGGCGATGGTGAACGCGGGTGCCGCGGTGAACTCACGCATGCTGGTCTCCAGTGCTGTCATCGGGATGATGGAACCGCCGCAGCGCAGCGGCGAAGTCGGCGATTTCCTGGGTGGTCCAGTCCTGCATACGCTCGCCCAGCCGAGCCAGATCCTGCTCGATCGACGCCGCGTGCGCCCGACGCCCCAACTCGGTCAACGTCAGCGGATACCCGGCACGCACACTGCCCTCCCCCGCCATTACCCAGCCCGCGTCGATACAGGCCCGCAACTGCCGCGACACCGTCGACCGATGCACACCGAACGCCTCGGCCAACTCGGTGCCCCGACAGCCAGGATTGCGCTCGATATACGCCAGCGCCGACTGCTGCGCGAACGACGGAATCCCCGCCGAAACAGGCCGCCCCGCCACGACCTCGCGAACGATCCCCGTGAGCGCGTCATGAACCGCGACGAGCTGCGGAGACCTCCCTGCCGGATCCTGTTGCATGACGCAACTATAACCCCGAGGATTGTTGGGGTTGCGCCGAGGGGCGCCTGTCAGACCCGTCGCATGAAAGCCATGGTGTAGCAGGCGTTGTCGATTTTCCGGTCGATCACGCTCACCAACTGCCATCCCTGCGATTCCAGCATCTCCACACCATTGAGCAGGTGCACGACCGGCTCGACGACCGCCCGCTGATAATCACCCGAACCGAACAAGAAACCACCCGTTTGCGGCGAGCTCAACACCAGGTTGCGGCGCGGATAGGCCCGCAGGTCCACCGCACCGTTCAGCACGGCGATCACGTCGAAAACAGGTCCGGGCGCGGGGGCGGTCACACCATCATCGTGCTACACATCGCGAACTCGCGATACCGACGCTCCATCCTCAAGCCACCAGAGTGCATCGTCGGGACGACCCCGAGTCGGTAGCAGCCCTTCACTGGACCTCTGCGGCGTTTACGGCGGCGGATTCGGGATTCCACAGACTGCCGACCACGCCCCGGATCAGGTCCCGCAGGGTAGTTGCATGCGACGGGGCCGGAAGCGACTCCTCTGCCGCGACCTGCCGTCCCGCCACCAGTGCATTGATCACCCATGCAATAACCGCCCCGCCGAGGAGAAACGGGATCGTGAACAACACCAGCAACCGCAAAAGCCACAAATTTCCGGGTTCCAGTGACCATAGAACGGCGACTCGGACCGTCGCGCAGACGAACACAACCATCGCAGTCAACGACGCGACGACGACGAGAACAACGCCGACGTTGCTGAGATAGTTGACCCAGTTCGCTCCAGCACCGAGGGTCTCGAGCAGGATCACCCCACCAACGAACAGCCCACCCGCTACGGCTGCCCGCTTGACCAGAAACGACGAGTGCTCGGAGCGCGCAACGCGACTCAGTCGTGCGTTGACCGAGGCCGCTAGTTCTGCTCGGTTGGAAAATTCCGAGTCAGGCATGTCCTTGATGAGTTCCCAATCTCGCTTCAGATTCTCACGTCGATCGCGAGATGAGTACCGGTAGGCAACGAGCGGCGCGACCAACGAAGCGATCGCCGCCACGATTCCAACGATCAGGGTCACAGTCGGGTTAGCGGTCATAGACGGAGGGTAGATCGCCCCTCCGACATAGGTATTCGGTCAGGGTCGGCGCAAACGTCCAGTTACGCCGACCCTGTTCGTCGCGGATTCAGGGTAGGACCACGCAGCCTGAGCCGGTGTTGATGCCTGTTCCGACGGTCACGATCGTGGCCGCGGGGCCGCCACCGGAGAAGTGCACCGCTCTGATGGTGTGGATGCCTGGCGTTGCGGGGGTCCAGGTGGTTTCGGCGATTCCGGAGTTCGACGTCACGTAGTTGGGGTTGAAGCTGGCGCCGCCGCCTTCGTCGGTGAAGTAGACGATGTTGTCCAGGCCGCTCACCGCCGCGGTGACCTTGTAGCTGCAGCCCATGCCGAAACTCGTGGTGAGGCCGATGCTGAAACCCGGATCGACGGTGACGCTGATGGCGTCCGCCGACGCGGGCGGTGCGGCCAGTCCCACGGTCGCGGCGAGGGCCCCTATCGTGCTGACACCGGCTCCGATTACTCGCTGCCGACGTGTGGTGCGTGTGCGCGTGAACATTTCGGTCCCTTCTGGTTGGTGCGCCGCTGGACAGCGCCTCGCCTATCGATCCTGTGGCGAGGGCAGCACCGCGGCACGGGTAGTCCGCTACCCCACTGCGGCGACGGGCGGCGCCGACTACGTCAGCGGCAGGGTTCGGCCGAGCAGCATGTGACCGAGTTCCTCGCGGCTGACCGCTCCGGTGCGTTGCGATGCCCGGTACAGGTGGCCTTCGACGGTGCGCACGGAAACCGTAAGGCGTTGGGCTATTTCACGATTCGATAAACCTTGGGCTGCCAGGGCTACTATTTCGCGCTGTCTGCCGGTCAGCGGTTCCGGACACGACAGCGCACGGATCGCGGGGGTGAGCGCGGTCCGGCATTGTTCGGCGAGGCGGTGGGAGGTGGCCTGGGCGGTCAAGGCGGAGCCGCGCCGCTGAGCGTGGGTGAAGGCCGTGGATGCCTGGGCAGCGGCGTCCGCGGCGGCGACGGCATCGCCCATGGCTTCGTAGGAGCGGGATGCCTGTGCCAGTGCCTCGCCGTCCGCGGTCGCGAGGGCGGCGGCGTGCGCGGCTGCGGCTCGCGCGCGCGGTCCCTGCACGAGCGCGGCCAGTTCGGCCAGGCGTGCGGCCCGTGCGCAGTCGCCGAATTGGGTGGCGACCTGCAGGCACATCACCTCGTTGGCCAGCTGACCTCGCTCGCGCGCCGCGTCGGCCGCGTCGTGCAGCACCGCCACCGCGTGACTGGTCGCGCCCTCGGCGCCCACGGTCCACGCCCGCGCGACCGCTATCGCGGTGTCGGTGAATACGAAGTCCTGGTAGCGAACCGTCTCGCATTCGGCCAGCGCCGCTGCGGCGGCAGCGCTGTCGCCGGTTTCGGCGAGGGCTTCCGCCAGCCACATCAGACATGCCGCGCGCAGTCCGTCGGTGGTGTCGTAGGCGGTGGCCCCGGCCAGGGCCTCCCGTAAGGACCGGATCGCGGCATCGAGTCGGCCCAGCGCCAGGTGAGAGTGCCCGATCAGCAACGCCGTCTGCACGCGGGCCAGTCCGGGCGCGTCCAGCGCATCGGATCGAAGTTGCTGCGCACCGACCGAGGTGTCGGTGAGCAGACCTGCCAGTCGCAGTGCCCGCGCGTACAGGGCACCGATCCAGAACCGGAAGTGCGCTGTCTCGCCCGAACGGGCCGCCAGTTCGAATCCGCGGTCGGCCGCGGCGCCTGCTTCGGCGATCGCGCCGGTCGCCCCGAACGACAGCACCTGCGCGCCCAACGCCATCATCATGTGGAAATCGGGCAGTCCCGGCGTCCGAAGCGCGGTGCGGGCGGCCTCGATGGCGGCGTGTGGGCGACCCAGCACGGAGTCCGCCGACGCCCGGATGGCGGTCACGGTGGCCGCCGGTGGCACGTCTGCCGCGTCGAGGACCGCGCTGGCGTCGCGTGGTCTGCCCAGCATCCAGACCAGGTTGGCGGCGCGCAGACTGGCCACTTCGACGCGGTCGGGCTCGGGCAGCTCGGACCCGGCCAGTCGCGCGAATGCTGTTTCGGCACAACGACCTCGGGAGACCAGCATCAGCAGCTTCGCGTGCAGGATCTGGTAATCGACGCGCTCGCCCGCCTGCCAGGCCGCTTCGGCGAAGTGCACCGCCAGCGACGGGTCCAGCATTTCCAGTGCGGCGGCAGCGGCGGCGGCGAACAACTCGGGATCTGGCGGCAGGTCCGATTCCAGAGTCAGATCCGCCCTCGCGACGATCGCCTGCGGCGTGGCGCGCCCGTGCGAGGGTCCCAGTTGCGCGGCGAGCAGGCCGGCGAGTCTGCGAAAGCGCAGCGTGCTGCCTTCGGACCTGCGCACTTCACCGAACAGTGGGTGCGCCAACCTGATTCGCGGCGGATCGTCATCGGTGACGATGATCAGCCCCTGCGTTTCCGCGGCTTCGATCGCGGCGGAATTCGTCAACCGACTCAGCACCGTGGCATCCAGTGGCTCGCCCAGTGCCACGATGTCGACCACGTCGGCCACCTCGGCCGACAACGTTCCCATTCGCGAGTCGATGAGCTCACGCAACGTGCGCGACACCGTCGGTTGTCCGTGCCAGATCCACACCCCGGCACTGCGGTGCAACCGATTCGCGGTGAGTTCGCTGTCGATCAGTTCTCGCGTGTACAGCGCGTTTCCCTGGGTGAACGACCAGATCCTTCGTGCGCTGTCGGCCTCGACGGGCCCCGCGAGCACCGCTTCCAGCAGCGCCTGCAGTTCCTCGTCGCCCAGTGGCTGCAGTTCCAGCAGCGGCAGGGCTCGGTCCTTCCACAGGGCGGTGATCGCGTCCGGGGCGGGCATCCCGGTGCGCACGGTCAGCAGCACGGTGGCCAGGCGTCGAACCACGAGTTGGTGGACCAGAAACGCGGACAGGTCGTCGAGCAGGTGGGCATCGTCGACGGCCACCACGACCGCACCTGGATCGTCGGGGACGGTCAGTGCGGCGATGGCCCCGTGCACCAGTTGCATCGGGTCCGAACCCAGGTGGTGGCAGACGTCGGCGAAACATCCCAGCGGCAGCCCGCGCGCGGAAGCCGTCGCCACCGCCCAGTGCACCCGTGCATCGGTGGCGCCCAGCGCGTCGCGCGCCAAACGGGTTTTGCCCACCCCCGCGGCACCCGCGAGCACGAGCCCGGCAGTGCCGCCGTTCCCGCGGATCGCGGCCGCGGTAGTGCGCAGTTCTTCGTCGCGACCCACCAGCGGCCACGCGCTGATCATCACCGAATTATACGCGCGCGACCACGGCAGTTCCTAGCCTTTCGGATCCGCCTGCGGGCGTTGCGCGGCGGCAAGTTTGGCCTGGGCGATGGCCAGAAAAGTGGCCCAGGCCTGCGGTTCGATACCCACTTCCTGCGCGATCGCTTCGTCGTCGACACCCGCGTCTCGCAATGTCAGCGCCAGCGCGTACGGCACCGGCAACCGGTTGATCGCCGCACGCCGAGTCTGGTTGTCGCCCACGTTTCCAGGATGCGCGCGGATTCCGACGGTGGCGCGAGTGGTGCGCTACTCCTGAATGGGGTAGCGCACTACTCGTGCTCCGAGCACCGCCACGGACCAGGATCGAAGGATGAGCACAGCCACGACCGATCTGAGCACGCCGCCGACCGCATCCGGATCCTGGTTGCTGGGGTCGACCAGGGAGTTCTTTCGCGATCCGCTGGACAAATCCCTGCGTGGTTTCGACGAAGGCGGCGACGTGGTTCGGTACGTGTTCGGACTGCCCGGTCTTCGCCGCGAATATTTCATCGTCAGCGACCCCGACGGCGCCGCGCAGCTGTTGAACGCGCCGACCAACCAGAACTACCGCAAAGACAGCGGTTTCTATCAGCCGATGCGGGACATGTTCGGCAATGGGATACTCACCAGCCAGGACGACACCTGGAAACGGCAGCGACGGTTCATTCAGCCGCTGTTCACCGCCCGCAGCGTCGACGGCTATGCCGCCGTGATGGCCGAGGAAGTCGATCGCGTCGTCGCACAGTGGCGGCAGCGGCCCGACGGGGTCGTCGACGTGAGCAAGGAGATGACGCGGCTGACCCTGGCCATCGTGGCGCGCGTGCTGTTCGGTGAGGACTCCACCCGGATGGTGCCGATCGTGCGGTCGACGTTTCCGGTGCTGTGTCGCGCGGTGAAATGGCGGGGCATGTCGCCGGCACCGACGCCGTTGACCTGGCCCACGCCTGCCAACCGGCGAATTGCCCGCGCCCAGAAGCACATTCGTGCTGTCTGCGAGGAGATCATCGCGCACCGTCGCGCGGCCGACGTCGCGGGATCGGACCTGATCGGGCGCCTGGTTTCCGCTCGCGACGGCGATGATGCGCTGTCGGACAACGAAATTCGCGACCAGGTCAAGATCTTCCTGTTCGCCGGGCACGACACCACCGCGACCGCACTCACTTTCGCGCTGCATCTGCTGGGCAGCGCGCCCGAGGCCCAGGCACGAGTGCGCGAGGAAGCCGATCGGGTCCTGACCGGTTCACCCCCGACTGCCGCCGACATCCACGAGCTGACCTACACCACGATGGTGCTCAAAGAAGCCACCCGCCTCTACCCCTCGGCACCGTTTCTGTCCCGGCGCGCAGTGCGCGACAGCGACATCTGCGGCTACCACATTCCCGCCGGCGCCGACGTCACGATCTCACCGTGGGTCGTGCACCACCGCGCCGACCTGTGGCCCGACCCCTACCGTTTCGACCCGGACCGATTCGACCCCGACCTGGACAAACAACGTCACAAGTTCGCCTGGTTCCCCTTCGGGCACGGTCCCCGCGGGTGTATCGGCCAGCACTTCGCCATGCTCGAAGCCGCCCTGACCCTGGCCACCTTGGTCCGCGACTTCGAGTTCACCACCCCGCCCGGCGAGGTCGCGGTGACCTCCGATGTCGTGCTGCACCCGGTCGGCGAGGTGCCCTGTCAGGTCAGGATGAGAACACGAGTCGAGTAGCCCGCACGCGCAGGGAGTTCCGTGCCACAGTCACGCCCGAGCCGTCGATGTACTGGCCGCGTCGTACCCCGGCGTGCGTGCTCGCCACCACGAAACCAGCACAACGATGCCGACAATCGCCAGCACAATCGTGAGGAGAAACCGTGGGGCCGCGGGTAATACGGTGATGGCGAGGTCGCCGAGGATGTGGGCGATCACGAGGGGCCATACCAGTTTCACTCGGGTGTAGACGTAGTAGAGCAGCGCCATCCAGACCAGGCATTCGGCGATCTCCGCGGAGCCTTGGTAGAGGTGGAACGGGGTGCGCAGGGCGGCCAACACGAGGATCTGGGCCCACCATGGTGTGCGGAGGCGGTGCATGATTGCCAGCGGTAATGCCAGCAGCATCGTTTCCTCGATCACGCCCATGCGCAGGCTCCATTCCACCTCCTGCCAGACGCTCACCGGGGTGTCGCCGGTGGCGGAGACGCCGTGCCAGCCGGGGAGTACGCCGGTGGTCACTTTCGCGATCCATTGCGCTGCGAATGCCGCCGCGATCGCGCCGGGCCAACCCCATCGCACCGGGCGCGGGTCACGCCAGCCCAGTTCGGAGGGGCTCAGGCGCAGCCAGCGCCAGGCCAGTACCAGCGTCACGGCCGCTACCGGCCACATCAGCCATTGCGACCACTGGTACAGGGTGGAGATCGCGGCGTCGGGGTGCGGGATCCGGCGGTTCACCAAGGCGATCACGGCCACCGCGATCGAGGCACCGAAGGCGCACACGTAGCCGATCAGCTGCAAGGTCCAGGCGCGGACTGCCCAGCTTCTCGACGCGGGCGCGGGCGCGGGGGGCGTGGTGGCGGACATGGCCGACTCCGATCTCGTGTGCCCGGCGAACCGGCATAGTCACTGATTGTTTGCTGGAATCTTGACATGGATGTGCGTTCGGGGCGCGGTGGCACCTGCGGGCCCACGCGGTGACGTGCGGTCCGTGCGACAATCGCCGGGTGCACCTGTCGGAGGCCGCGGAGTTCGCCGAACGTCAGGTTGCCGGTGTTCGAGACGACCCGGATGGGCGTTTGCTGTCGCTGCGCCAGCTCTACGACGATGCCGAAACTCGTTCGTGGCGACTGCCTTTCCGCCGTGCGGCGACGGCATTCATGCAGTGGCAGTTGAATCGGGGACTGCTGCGACCGATGACCGATCCGCTGCCGGGAAGTCCGTGGTGGCGGGCGGTCAATGAGCAGCTGTTGCGCGACGGGTGGGAGGCGCGGGCGTTGGCTCGGGGCGTGGGTGGGGCGCCGTCCACGGTCAGTGTCGAACTGTGCACGCGGTTCATCGCCGAACCGACCTCGGCGAACTGGTATCGGGCGCACAATTCCAGCATCGTGGCCGGGTATCTCGCGAACCGGGCGTTGGCGCGGGACGAGAGTCGCACCGAACGGTTCTTCATGAATCTGGTGCTGGTTCGGGTGTTGTACGCCCACGCGCTGGTGTCGGCGCCGCGGCTGGCGTTGGGTTGGCTGTCGCCGGTGGCACCGGTGCTGGGCGATCCGCGGCTGGGGATGACCGGTTTGTTCCTGTCGATGTCGCGGATTCTGCCCGACCGGTATCCACTGCCCGACGACGTCGAGACCTACATCGATGACGAGCACGGCTTCGGACGCTTCCTCGATATCGGCATCATCGCGCCCCGCGTTCACCAGCTGTACGCGTGGTCGGCCACCGATCTCGGCCAACCCGAACTCGGCGCGCTGCTGTCGGGCGATGTGCCCGTGTATGCCTGGCCCGCAGAGGATTTCGCCCCCTGGTACCCGCCGCCGTCACGTGCGGCCAGAGCGGTTCGACAGTTCGTGCCTCCGGTTCGCGGCGCGCATCGGGCACGATGGTGATCATGGACCTCCGCATCTTCACCGAGCCCCAGCAGGGCGCCGATTACGACACGTTGTTGGCGGTGGCGCGTGCCACCGAAGAGCTCGGATTCGACGCGTTCTTCCGATCCGACCACTACCTCGCCATGGGCGATGCTTCAGGTCTGCCGGGGCCCACCGACGCCTGGATCACCCTGGCCGGGCTGGCCAGGGATACCTCGCGGATCCGATTGGGCACGCTGGTCACCGCTGCGACCTTCCGGCTGCCTGGGCCGTTGGCCATTCAGGTCGCGCAGGTGGATCAGATGTCGGGCGGGCGAGCCGAGTTGGGGCTTGGCAGCGGGTGGTTCGCGGCCGAACATGCCGCGTACGGAATTCCGTTCCCGGACAACAGGTTCGGGATTCTCGAAGAACAACTAGCGGTGATCACCGGGCTGTGGGAGACCAAGCCGGGCGAGACGTTCAGTTTCGACGGCACCCACTATCAGCTCACCGACTCCCCCGCCCTGCCCAAGCCCGTGCAGAATCCGGTGCCGGTGATCATCGGCGGCACCGGCAAGGTGCGCACCCCGCGTTTGGCGGCTCGGTACGCCACCGAGTTCAACATGCCGTTCGCGTCGGTTGCTGACAGCGCGGCGCAGTTCGACCGGGTGCGGGCCGCGGTGCGGGCTGCCGGACGCACCGACGAACTGATCTACTCCAATGCGCTGGTTATCTGCGTCGGACGCACCGACGCCGAGGTCGCGCGTCGGGCCGCCGCGATCGGGCGCGATGTCGACGAACTGAAAGAGAACGGGCTGGCCGGCACACCCGACGAGGTCCTGGACAAGATCGGCCGCTATCGCGAGATCGGTTCGAGTCGGATCTACCTGCAGACCCTGGATCTCACCGATCTGGATCAGCTGGAACTTATTGCCGCACAGGTGCTGTCGCAACTCTGAGGTCGGTGGCCGTTCGGTCCGTGACCTAACGGACCGTCGGCGCCTCGCTCAATGTCTCGCGCAGCACCGCCGCCTCCTGATCGAGGTGGTGCAGCAACGCTTGCAGTGCGGGGGTGCGCGTGCGGTGGGCCGCTTCGGTAGTGCCCACCGTGCGACCCACCGACGGCAACTCCACCGGCAACGCGGCCAGATGCTCGTCCCCGCGCAACACCAACTCGGGCAGCAACGCCACCATGTCGGTCTGCAACAGCAGCGCCCGCATGGTCAGAATCGACGTGCACTCCACCCGGTCCGCGGGCAGCGACAACCCCCGCTCAGCGAACAGCACACCGACCTCCCGACGCAGCGCGGTCTGCTCGACCGGCAGAATCCACGGGTACCCGAGCGTGTCGGTGAGGCTGATTTCGTCGGCCCCCGACAGCGGGTGCCCGGCGCGAACAGCGAGCCGAATGGGCTCCCGATACAGCTTCCGCTGACGCAACCCGTCCCCCTCGCCCGGAGCGGGCCCGACCCTGCCGACGATGACGTCGAGCTCACCGGCCAGCAGCGCGGGATGCAGAACGTCCAGGGTCCCCTCACGCACGATCACCGTGACCCGGGGCCGCTCCCGCTTGAGCCGCGCCACCGCACGTGGCAGTAGCACGTTCGCACCGGCCAATAAAGTGCCCACCGTCACCGTGCCGTCACGCCCCTGCCGCAGATCAGCGAGATGCTCTCCCGCCCTTCGCATTTCAGCGACCACCGCCCGGGCGTGCTCGGCCATCGCTTCGCCGTAGACGGTGGGTTGCATCCCGCGCGGCACCCGCACGAACAGCGGCACGTCAGCGATGTTCTCCAACTCGCGCAACGTCCGCGTCGCGGCAGGCTGGGTCAGGTGCAGAGTTTCCGCGGCCCGCACCACACTGCCGTGCTCGACGATCGCGACCAGCAACGTCAGGTGCCGAAACTTCAAGCGACCGTCCAGCAGGTCCATCGCAGCACTCCTTCCAGGTAAGTCCGAGCAGGTCCAGCCACAACATACCCACTTCGATATAGCAATGACGTCGATTGGCATTGGCTCGGCATATGTTGTTGGGCGCATGCTACCCACACGCTTCGGGACATCAGAGGTCCCGACCCAGCAACGGAGGTCTACAAGGTGAACTCACCCGTGCGGCATTACGTGGGAGGCAGGTTCGACACGTCGGGCGTGCCGTTCCCGCTGATCGATCCGGTCTCCGGGGCCGCTACGGGCGAGGTTCCAGCCGCACCCCGCGAGCTGGTCGACCAGGCGGTGCAGGCCGCGAAGGACGCGCTGCACGGCCCGTGGTCCACCTGGAGCCCGGCGCAGCGGTCTGCCGTGCTGCACCGGATCGCCGACGGCATCGAACAGCGCTTCGAGGAGTTCGTCGCCGCCGAATGCGCCGACACCGGCAAGCCGCGCGAGCTCGCCTCCACCATCGACATCCCGCGCGCGATCGCCAACTTCCGCGCGTACGCCGACCTCACCGCGGGTCGCAGCGAACAGTCCTGGCACACCCCCACCCCGGACGGTCGCGGCGCGCTGAACTACACCGTGCGCAAGCCACTGGGCGTGGTCGCGGTGATCTCGCCGTGGAACCTGCCGCTGCTGCTGCTCACCTGGAAGGTGGCCCCGGCGCTGGCCATGGGAAACACGGTGGTGGCCAAGCCTTCTGAGCTCACACCGAGCACGGCCTGCCTGCTGGCCGAGGTCATCGCCGACGCCGAACTGCCCGCGGGTGTGTTCAACCTGGTGCACGGTGGCGGCGCGGGCGAGGCCGGGCAGTGGCTCACCGAGCACCCGAGTGTCGACGCGATCGCGTTCACCGGGGAGTCGCGCACCGGCAGCACGATCATGCGGGCCGCGGCCGCGCACCTGACGCCGGTGTCGTTCGAACTGGGTGGCAAGAACGCCGGCCTGGTCTTCGCCGATGCGGACTTCGAGCAGGCCGTCCAAGGCACCCTGCGTTCGGCGTTCACCCACAGCGGGCAGGTGTGCCTGTGCACCGAACGCCTGTACGTGGAACGGTCGATCTTCGACGCGTTCGCGCAAGCGCTGGCCGAGGGCGCGAAGCAGCTGAGTGGTTACGGCCCCATGGTTTCCGCCGCACACCGCGACAAGGTTCTGGGCTTCCTCGACAAGGCCGCAGCCGACGGCCAGGTGCTCGCCGGTGGCAAGGCGCCGAAGTTCGAAGACGAACGGGACGGCGGTTTCTGGGTCGAGCCCACCGTGCTCACCAGCCTGCCGGAAGACCATCCCGCGGTCCGCGACGAGATCTTCGGACCCGTTGTGCACCTGGCACCCTTCGACACCGAAGAGGAGGCCCTGAACCTGGTCAACGCCAGCCCGTACGGCCTCGCCGCCACCGTGTGGACCGGCGATCTGAGCCGCGCGCACCGCGTGGCCCCCGCCCTGGACGTCGGCATCGCCTGGGTCAACACCTGGAATCTGCGCGACCTGCGCACGCCGTTCGGCGGCGTGAAGGCGTCCGGGATCGGCCGTGAGGGCGGCGACCACTCCCTCGATTTCTTCTCCGAGCCGATGAATGTGTGTGTGAAGTTGTGAGTGCCGTGACCCGAGCCGCCGAGCGCATCGACCAGGCGCGCCACAGCGGAATCCCGTGCGACCCCGTTCGCGACATCCTCCCGGCCGGAGACCTGGACGCCGCTTACGCCGTCCAGTCCATCCTGACCGATCGCCGCCTGGCCGAAGGCCGCCGCATCACCGGCTGGAAGATCGGACTCACCTCGAAGGCCGTGCAGGCCCAATTGGGTGTGGACACACCGGATTTCGGCCCGCTGCTCGATGACACGGCCGTGGCCGACGGCGCCGAGATCCCCTGGGGTTCGGTGCTGCAGCCCAAGGCCGAGGCCGAGGTCGCCCTGGTGCTCGAGCACGACCTCACCCACGAGCGCCACACCGTGGCCGACGTGATCCGCGCGACCGCCTTCGCGCTGCCCGCCATCGAGGTGGTCGGCAGCCGTATCCGCGACTGGGACATCACCGTCGTGGACACCATCGCCGACAACGCCTCGAGCGGCCTCTACGTGCTGGGCAACCGGCCCGTGCTGCTGCGCGACATCGACCTGCGGACCGCGGGCATGGTCCTGGAACGCCGCGGCGAGCCCGTGTCCACCGGTGCGGGCGCGGCCTGCCTGGGCAATCCGCTGCACGCCGCGGTCTGGCTGGCCGACACGCTCGTGCGACTGGGCCGACCGCTGCGCGCCGGGGACACCGTCCTCACCGGCGCGCTCGGCCCCATGGTCAGCGTCGAGCCCGGCGATGTCCTCGAAGCTCGCATCGACAATCTCGGCTCGGTGCGCGCGGCCTTCGGTCGCCCGGCAGAAGAAGGAGACGCCTGATGAACACCGCGGAACTGGCGCAGACTCTCGACGACGCGGCCCTGCACGCGCGCCCGCTGCCCGGCGGCGGCAGCGGACTGTCCGACACCGACCAGGCATACGCCGTCCAAGCCGCCCTGGTGGCGCGCAAGCTCGCTCGCGGCGAACAGATCACCGGCTTCAAGCTCGGTTTCACCAGCCTGGCGAAGATGCGGCAGATGGGCGTGTCCGACCTGATCCACGGCCGACTCACGGACCGGATGCACATCGCCGACGGCGGAAAGTTCGACGTCTCCGGGCTGATCCATCCCCGGGTCGAGCCCGAAGTGGCGTTCCTGCTCGGCGACACACTGCGCGCCGGCGGCGATCCCGCGGCGGCTGTCGCGGCGGTGGCACCCGCGCTGGAAGTGATCGACTCGCGCTACGACGGGTTCCGGTTCTCCCTGCCCGAAGTGATCGCCGACAACACCTCCGCAGCAGGCTATGTCGTGGGCGCGTGGAGCGACATGACCGACCTCGGCAACCTCGGTGTCCTGCTCGAGCTGGACGGACGCCTCGTCCAAACCGGTTCCACCGCAGCGATTCTCGGCCATCCACTGCGCGCCCTCGCCGCCGCCGCCCGCCTCGCCGGTGAGCTGGCACCCGGCACAGTGATCCTGGCCGGCGCGGCGACCGCCGCCGTGGCGCTATCGCCCGGCACCCACGTCCGAGCCACTGTCGCGGGCCTGGGCACGGTCGGTTTCACCACCGAGGAGGCCGCGTGATCGTCCCCGGTGCCGCCCCACCGCGCGGCCGTTTCCCGCACCTGCGCCGAGCGGGCGACCTGGTCTTCGTGTCGGGCACCAGTTCCCGCCGCCCCGACGGCAGTTTCGTCGGTGCCAGCGTGGACCCGATGGGCGTGACCGACCTGGACATCCGGGCCCAGACCCGCGCGGTGCTGGACAACATCGCGAGCCTGCTGGGCGCGGTCGGCGGCAGCCTCGACAATCTGGTGTCGGTCACCACGTACCTGGTGAGCATGAACGACTTCGGCGGCTACAACGACGTGTACGCCGAGTATTTCGACGAGACGGGCCCCAGCCGCACTACGGTCGCGGTCCATCAACTTCCCCACCCGCATCTGCTGATCGAGATCAGCGCCGTAGCCCACCTCCCGCAGACCAAGGAGTTGCGATGACCATGAACCCGTTCAATCTCCAGGCTTGGATCGAAGAACACCGCCACCTGCTGCAGCCGCCGGTCGGCAATGTGCAGATCTGGCAGGACGCCGATCTGATGGTGACGATCGTGGGCGGCCCCAACCGCCGCACCGACTTCCACGACGACCCGATCGAAGAGTTCTTCTACCAGTTGAAGGGCGACATGGTCCTGCGCGTGATGGAGGAGGAAGGGCAGCCGCCCCGCGACATCCACATCCGCGAAGGAGACGTGTTCCTCGCCCCGGCGCACCTGCGGCACTCCCCGCAGCGCCCAGAGGAAGGCAGCATCGGCCTGGTCGTGGAGTTCGCCCGCCCGCAAGGCCACCGCGACGCGTTCGAGTGGTACTGCATGAACTGCCACCACCTGGTGCACCGCAGCGAACTGCAGCTCACCTCGATCGTGGACGACCTGCCGCCGGTGTTCAGCGCGTTCTACGCCGACGAAGCCGCCCGCACCTGCGGACACTGCGGGACCGTGCACCCGGGCAAGGACTGGCCCGAGCAGCTGCGTCCGCGCACCCGTCGCGACGAGGTGGACAGCGAATGACGCTGGTAGACATCCACGCTCACGTCTTCCCGGAGATCAGCCGCGCCGAGTCGCGGACGCTGACCGGCTCCGAGGACGGCCCCTGGCTGCGCACCGGCGACGGCGATGCGGGAATGATGATGGCCGGGTCCGCCGAATACCGGCCCGTGCGCCGCACCCTGTGGGACCCCTCCGAGCGGGTGGCCGATCTGGACCGGCTCGGCGTCGACATCCAGGTGCTGTCCAGCACCCCGCTGATGTTCGGCTACGACCTCGAGTCGCAGCGTGCCACCGACTGGTGCCACACGGTCAATTCCCGGCTGCTGCACTACAGTTCGTACGCACCGAACCGGCTGGCCCCGCTGTGCCAGGTCCCGCTGCAAGACACCGAAGCGGCCTGCGCCGTGCTCACCGAGGCGATGGCCCAGGGCTTCCACGGTGTGCACATCGGCAACCACATCGGCGACCGCGACCTCGACCACGGTGCACTGCAGGAATTCCTCACGCACTGCGCCCACGAGAACGCGGCCGTGCTGGTGCACCCCTGGGACATGCCCACGGGCCCCCGTTTCGAGCGGTACATGCTCGCGTGGCTGGCTGGCATGGCCGCGGAAACCCACCTCACGATCCTGTCGCTGATCCTGTCCGGCTCGTTCGAACGCCTCCCGGCCTCGCTGCGACTGCTGTTCGCCCACGGCGGCGGCAGCTTCCCGTACATGCTGGGCCGCGCCGACAACGCCTGGCACCGCCGCGACATCGTCCGCGCCGACAGCCCGCACCCGCCCTCGCACTACACCGACCGCTTCGCCGTGGACTCGGCCGTGTTCGACCAGAGCGCGCTGCGCTTGCTGGTGGACGTGATGAGCGCGGAACGCGTGATGCTGGGCTCGGACCACCCCTTCCCGCTCGGCGAGGAGAACATCGGCGCCCTGGTGCGCGAGAGCACCCTCACCCCTGACGAACAGGCAGCAGTGTTGGGCGGCAACGCCATTCGCTTCTTCGGCCTGACCCCGCTGTTGAAGGAGGCCGTCCGATGAAGGCAGCTGTGATCGGATCGGGCAATATCGGCACCGATCTCCTCATCAAGATCATTCGCGGATCGGGGACGATCTCCGCCGGCGCGATGATCGGCATCGACGCGGACTCCGAAGGTCTGGCGCGGGCCCGACGTCTGGGCGTACCCACCAGTTCCGACGGTGTGGCCGGGCTGCTGGCCATGGACGGCTTCGACGACATCGACATCGTCTTCGACGCCACTTCCGCAGGCGCGCACCACCACAACGCGGCCGCGCTGGCACCGTTCGGCAAGACGATCGTGGACCTCACCCCGGCCGCGATCGGCCCGTATGTGGTGCCGTCGGTCAACCTCGACGAGCACCTGGACGCCCGCAACGTCAACATGGTCACCTGCGGTGGCCAGGCCACCATCCCGATCGTGGCCGCCGTGTCCGCGGTCGCACCGGTGCACTACGCGGAGATCGTCGCCTCGATCGCCTCGCGGTCGGCCGGACCCGGCACCCGCGCCAACATCGACGAGTTCACCGAAACCACTTCTCGCGCACTGGAACAGGTCGGCGGCGCGACCCGCGGCAAGGCCATCATCGTGCTCAACCCCGCAGAACCGCCGTTGCTGATGCGCGACACCGTGCACTGCATCGTCGACGACTGCGACACCGACCAGGTCGCCGCCTCCGTGCACGCGATGGCCGCCACCGTGGCCGCGTACGTGCCCGGCTACCGGCTCAAGCAGCAGCCACAGTTCCGCGCACTGGCCGCCGACGACCCCCTGGTCCGCCTGGCAGGCGGTGGGCGCCTGCTGGTTTCGGTCTACCTCGAAGTCGAAGGTGCCGCCCACTATCTCCCGGCCTATGCCGGAAACCTCGACATCATGACCTCCGCCGCGCTGCGCACCGCGCAGCGTCTGGCTGAACGGAGCCCGGCCCGATGAACAAGGTCTACGTCCAAGACGTCACCCTGCGCGACGGAATGCACGCGGTATCGCACCGCTACACCCTCGACCAGGTCCGCTCGATCGCGGCCGCACTGGAAGCCGCGGGCGTGGACGCCATCGAAGTGGCCCACGGCGACGGCCTTTCCGGGTCCTCGATCACGTACGGCCCTGGCGCACACACTGATTGGGAGTGGCTGGAGGTGGCGGCCGAAGTACTCACCAAGGCTCGCCTGACCACCCTGCTGCTGCCCGGCATCGGCACCTCCGAGGACCTGCGCCGCGCACACGCGTTGGGTGTCACGTCGGTTCGCGTGGCCACCCACTGCACCGAGGCCGACATCTCCGCCCAGCACATCACCCTGGCCCGCGAGCTGGGCATGGACGTGTCGGGCTTCCTGATGATGTCGCACATGGCCCCGCCGGCGGAACTGGCCGCCCAGGCCCGCCTGATGGAGTCCTACGGCGCGCACTGCGTCTACGTCACCGACTCCGGCGGTCGACTGACCATGGACGGCGTGCGCGAACGGGTCCGCGCCTACCGCGAGGTCCTCGACCCGAACACCGAGATCGGCATCCACGCCCACCACAACCTCGGTCTGGGCGTGGCCAACAGCATCGCGGCAGTCGAGGAGGGCGCCTACCGCGTGGACGCCTCGCTGGCCGGACAGGGCGCGGGCGCCGGAAACGCCCCGCTGGAACCGACCATCGCGGTCCTGGACCTGATGGGCTTCGAACACGGCTGCGCCCTGTTCCCGCTGATGGACGCCGCCGAGGACCTCGTCCGGCCGACACAGGACCGGCCCGTGCGGGTCGACCGGGAAACGCTGACGCTGGGCTACGCCGGGGTGTACTCGAGCTTCCTGCGGCACGCGGAAACAGCGGCCGCGCGCCACGGACTCGACACGCGCGACCTGCTCGTCGAGGCAGGACAGCGGCGACTGGTCGGCGGGCAGGAAGACTTGCTCACCGACATCGCCCTGGATCTCGTCCGAGCCGGCACCCCTACACACCACGACGGAGACACCTCATGTTGACCGAACGCGCCACTGCGCTGGACGCCGCCGACCCGCTCGCCCACGTCCGTGACCGCTTCCTGCTCCCCGACGGCGTCACCTACCTCGACGGCAACTCCCTGGGCGCCCTGCCCGCCGCCGTGCCCGCGGTGATCGAGGACGCGGTGCGTCGCCAGTGGGGCACCGACCTGATCCGCTCCTGGAACGGCAACGGCTGGTGGGAAGCCCCGCTGCGCACCGGCGACACCCTCGGCCGACTGATCGGCGCCGCGCCCGGCCAGGTCGTGGTCGGTGACTCCACCAGCGTCCAGCTGTTCAACACCCTGGTCGCCGCCGCCCGCCTGCGCCCCGACCGCCGACTGCTGCTCACCGACCCCGATCACTTCCCCACCGACCAGTACATCGCCGACTCGGTGGGCAGAATGCTCGACCTCGAAGTTCGACGGGTGCCCGCCCGTGAGGCCGCCGCGGTGCTGGCCGCCGAGGGTGCGAACGTCGCGGTCGCGGCCTACGCACCGGTGGACTACCGCACCGGCGAGCTGTACGACATGGCCGCGCTCACCGAGGCCGCGCACGCCGCGGGCGCGGTGATGCACTGGGATCTGTGCCACGCCGCGGGCGCGCTGCCGGTCGAACTCGATGCCATCGCAGCGGATTTCGCGGTCGGCTGCGGGTACAAGTACCTGTCCGGTGGTCCCGGCGCGCCGGCGTTCGCCTACGTCGCGCAGCGTCATCAGCAGGACTTCGACCAGCCCATCACCGGCTGGCACGGCCACGCGGAACCGTTCGCGATGTCGGGCACCTACACCCCCGGACCGGGCATCTCCCGCGCCCGGATCAGCACGCCTCCGCTGTTGTCGCTGCTTGCCCTGGAAGCCGCGCTCACCGCCTTCGACGGCGTGGAGATGAAAGACGTACGCGCCAAAGGGATTTCGCTGACCGGGTTCTTCCAGGAATGCGTCGACACGCTGCTGGACGGTCTCGGCTTCACCATGGCCACCCCGCGCGACCCCGCCCACCGCGGCAGCCAGGTCGCCCTGCGCCATCCCGAGGCGTACCCGCTGGTCGCCGCGCTCACCGCGCGCGGCGTGATCGGCGACATGCGCGCCCCCGACCTGCTGCGCTTCGGGTTCAACCCGCTGTACGTGTCGCACGCCGACGTGCTGCACGCCGTGCGGGAACTACACGACATCGTCACCTCCGGCGCTCACCGAACCCCCGAGTTCACCCAGCGCCCCACTGTCACCTGACCCTTCGAGTTCCCCGCCCCACCCCTGCAGAAGGACACCGCCGTCATGGCTGCACCACACAAAGCCCCCGCCTCCAACGATATTCGCCCACCGGAAGGTGAGGGGGCCACGCTGGTCCGCTCCCTCACCCACCGACAAACCACCATGATCGGCCTCGGCTCCGCACTGGGCACCGGCCTGTTCCTCGGCTCCGGATCGGCCATCTCGGCCGCCGGACCCGCGGTGATCGTGTCCTATGTACTCGGCGCCCTGCTGGTCGGCGTCATCGCCGTGCTCCTGGGCGAGATGTGTGCCGCGCACCCGGTCCAGGGTTCGTTCGGCACCATCGCCCAGACCTATCTGGGCCCGTGGGCCGGCTTCCTGAGCCGGTGGCTGTACTGGTTCAGCGCCGTGGTGGTCATCGGCACCGAAGTTGTCGCCGCAGCGCTGTATATCCGATGGTGGTGGCCCGCGGTACCGATGTCGGCGGCCATCCTGGCGATCGCCGCGGTGGTGCTCGCGGTCAACATCATCAGCGTGAAATCGTTCGGCACCACCGAGTTCTGGCTGTCCACGATCAAGGTGGTGGCGCTGTGCGCGTTCATCCTGTGCGCGGCACTGCTGGTGTTCTTCGGCATGCCCGACACGCAGGCCACCGGGCTTGCGCATCTCACCGATGACGGCGGTTTCATGCCCCACGGTGCGAGTTCGATCTGGTTGGCCATGTCGGTGGTGATGTTCGCCTACGCGGGCTTCGAGGTCGTGGCCATCGCCTCGGCCGAAGCCGCGGACCCGCAGCGCACCATCCGCACCGCGATGCGTCAGCTCGCCTGGCGACTGAGCTTCTTCTACATCCTGTCGATCATCCTGGTGATGGCGCTGATTCCGTGGCGTCAACTGGCCGACAGCGACGGCAGCGTCGAAACCAGCCCGTTCGTGCAGGTGTTCTCCGTGGTCGGCGTGCCCGCCGCGGCGACACTGACCAACGCCGTGGTGCTCATCGCCGCCATCTCCGCCGCCAACGCCCACCTCTACGGCGCGTCCCGCCTGCTGCACTCGCTGGGCGCCGACAAACTGGCCCCGGCCCCGACGGCCAAGCTCAGCCGCCGCGGCGTGCCCGCCATCGCGCTGGCCGCCTCGACCATGGGCATCGCCGCCGCGGCGCTGCTGGCCTTCTACGACGTGAGCGGGCTGTTCGGCATCATGATGTCGATCGCGATCTTCGCGCTCATGCTGGTGTGGCTGCTGATCCTGGCCTCGTACGTGGCCTTCCGTCGCCACCGCAACGCCAACCCGGAGGAGTTCACCGGGTTCAGCATTCCGGGCGGCAGCGTCCTCGCGGTGCTGGCCGCGGCCGGCGTGCTCGCCGTCGCCGCCACCGCGGTGAAGATCCCCGACATGCGCCAAGCGGCGATCACCGGCCTGGTCTTCGCCGCCGTGCTGGCCGTCTGCTACGGCCTGACCACGCTGCGCCGGTCACGGGTGAAAGAAACTGCCGCAGAGTAAGTTCCGCTGATACCGCAGGGCGCCGCTGTTTCGCAGCGGCGCCCTTCGGCGTATCCGGTCCGATCTCGTCGTGGCGAGGTCGCCGTTTCGCGAGGACACTGGGGATCCAGACGTCCGACTCGTCCCCAGGAGCACACGCGATGGCAACCGATGGACCTTTCGGCATCGACCCCGACGATGTCGAACGCGCACTGCGCGAAGCGGGAACAGAATTCCTCGACCTGCTCGGAAAGGCCGGCGGCTACCTCGACCGCGTCGACCAAGTCGACCTCGGTGCCCTGGTCGGCCAGTTCTTCGGACCCCAGCAACCACCCACGCCGAAACCTGAACCCGAGACCGCGGGCGAAACCGGCAGCGGAGTGTGGGCGATCTACACCATCGACGACACCGGCCAGGCCAACGTCGACCAGGTATTCCCCACCGAACTCGAAGCATTACGAGCCCACCGCGACAACACCGACGACCGCCGACGAGTCCGCTTCCTGCCCTACGGGGTTCCAGCCAGCGTGTTGGACGTGCCCTGAGCGCACCCGCCCGACGGACCGGTGTTTCCCCTTGCGACGGGCGCGTCAGACCGTGAAGACCGAGGCGCCGACACTGGTGCCCGCTTCGAGGTCGCGGTGCGCGCGCACGGCGTCTGAGAGTTCGTAGCGCTGGTTGATGTCGACCCGCAGGCGTCCCGCGGTGAGGTGGTCGTGCAGTTCGCCCGCCAGTTCCGCGCGTTCGGCCGAGTCGGCGATGTAGTCGGCCAGGGCGGGTCTGGTGACGAACAGCGAGCCCTTCACCGCCAGTTGCCTCGCCTCGATCGGCGGCACCGGACCCGACGCGGTGCCGAAGCACACGAGCAGGCCGCGCCGGGCCAGCGAGTCGATCGAGGATTGGTAGGTGCTCTTGCCGATGCTGTCGTACACCACGGGAACACCTGCGCCGTCGGTGATTTCACGCACCCGCGTCGCGACGTCCTCACGGGTGTAGATCACCACGTGATCGCAGCCGTTGGCACGCGCGACCGCGGCCTTCTCCTCGCTGGACACCGTGCCGATCACGTGCACGCCCAGCAACTTCGCCCATTGCGTGAACAGCTGGCCGACCCCGCCCGCCGCCGCGTGCAGCAGCACCGTGTCTCCCGCGCGCAACGGGTGGATGCGGCGCAACAGGTAGGCGGTGGTAAGGCCGCGCATGGTGGTCGCGGCGGCGGTGTCGAACGCGATGCCGTCGGGCAGGGCGATCAGGTGCTCGGCGGGCATGACCCGTTCGGTGCTGTACGCGCCGAGCGGGCTGCCGGTGTAGGTGACACGATCACCGGCCGCGAACTCGACGCCGGGGCCGACGGCTTCGATCACACCCGCCCCCTCCACGCCCAGTCCCGCGGGCAGCGCCGCCGGGTACAGCCCCGTGCGAAAATACGTGTCGGCGAAGTTGAGTCCGACCGCGGTGTGCCGGATCCTGACCTGCCCCGGCCCTGGTTGCCCGACCTCGGTGGATTCCCACCGCAACACGTCGGGACCACCGGTTTCAGCGAATCGAATAGCGTGTGCCACTGTGTGTTTCCTCCTCGAGGATGCACCTAACTGGGTGCTGCGGCACAGCGCAATCCTTTGGCTCACAAGGCAGAAAAACCTTGCTCTCGGGACACTGTCAGAGGTGTCGGAGGAAGCCGCCGTCCAGGCAGCCTGAGATCACCTGTCCGATGATCCACCCGCCGAACCGCTGCCCAGGATGCACAGCGGGTTCGCGACCATGGCCGCCTGGGCCGAGCCCGACGATGAACCGGTGATGCCGGAACCGACCGGTGGGGTGTTCGGCACCGGTGCTGCCGGGTTGCCCGAGCCGCCTGTCAGCATCGACTCGCCGTCGAGGTTCGCGGGGGCCGAGATATCGAGCAGGTCCAGCACGGTCGGCGTGATGTCGGCGAGGGTGTAGCCGTTGTTCTGAGTGCCCGCGGCGAAGCCCGGGCCGCGCGCGACAACGAAACTGGCTGTCTCGTCGGCACTTTGACCGCCGTGGCCGCCGTCGGGCTTGTGGCCGTGGTCGGTGGTGACCAGAATCGTCCACTGCTCGTCGGTGTGCGCGGCCGCCCGCGCGTCGACCGCGGCGGCGATCTTTCCGATCAGTGCGTCCGCACGGCCGATGGCGTCGCGGTATGCCTGCGGCCAGACTCCGCGCAGCGTGTGTCCGACGATGTCCACCTGGTCCAGGTGGGTGAACAGCAGGTCGGTGCCGTCCTCGATGGCGGAGACGGCCTGTGCGGTGGCGCTGGCGTCGGCGGTGCTCTCACACACGCCCGAACCGGTCGGGTCGATCTGCGTGACGGTGACCCGGTCCGCCGCCGGGCTGCCCGTGCGCGCGATCATGCCGATCGTGTCCCAGGTCCCGATCGACGCCGTCGACAATGCCGGACGCTGCCGCTCCGCCTGCGTGAACACCGTCGGATACGGCGCGAAAGCCCCTGCGTTGCAGGTGGATTCATTGTCCTGGATGCCGTGCTTGGTATCCCACACACCGGTCAGCGCCGTCGCCCATGACACGCACGACATCGTGGTGTGCGGAGCGATGGAGGTGCGCGCCAGGGTGCCCTGCGCCGCCAGGCGGTCGAGGTTGGGCGCATCGGCCGCGGCCACCTCACTCCACAGCGTGCCATCGATGCCGATGACCACGACTTTGTTCACCACCGGAGCGGCCGGGGCGGGCGCTGCGGCGGTGAGCGGGACAGCGGCCAGGGCGGCGGCCGCGAGGATGCGGTGTGTACGAGACATGCGCGGCACCGTAATCGCCTCGCGGCCCCGACACCCTACAAATTGGACAATTGACCGAGAACTTCTCGCCAACTGGGAATCCCGCTAGGCGACAATTCTCAGCGGGTTCTCCAGCAACTCCTTCACCTGTGCCAGGAACTGGGCCGCGACCGCGCCGTCGATGGCCCGGTGGTCCGCGGACAGGGTCACGCGCAGGATCTTGCGCACGACCACCTCGTCGCCGTCCAAGCGCAGCTCGTCGGCCGCCGCGCCCACGGCCAGGATCGCGGCTTCGGGCGCGTTGATGACCGCGGTGAACTGCTCGATGCCGAACATGCCGAGGTTGGAGATGGTGAAGGTGCCGCCCGACATCTCCGGCGCACGCAGCTTGCGGTCGCGGGCGCGGGTCGCTTTGTCACGGCTGTCGGTGGCGATCTCGGACACACTGAGCCGGTCCGCGTCACGAATCACCGGAACGAGCAGCCCGACCGGGGTCGCGACCGCGATGCCGATGTGAATTCCCTTGTGGCGCAACACCTTGTCACCCGCGAAACTGACGTTGATCGCGCGATTCTTCGCCAGCGCGACCGCCACCGCCTTGACCAGCAGATCGTTCACACTGACCTTGCCGTCGCCCGCCGCAGTCAGCGTCGCGTTGATCCGCTCGCGGAACGCGAACAGTTCGGTCACGTCGATCGCGATGGTCACGTAGAAGTGCGGCGCCTGCTGCTTGCTCTCGGTGAGGCGGGTCGCCGACACGCGCTGAATGTTGGTCAGCGCAACTTCCTCGAAGTCCCCTGACACGGGAACCTCTTGCGGCGCAACAGCACTCACATCACCTGATGGCGCAACGACACTCACGTCACCTGATGGCACCGCGGGAGTCACGACAGCGCCGGCACTGTGCGCGGCCTGCACATCCACTTTGGTAATCCGCCCACCCGGACCGGTCCCCACCACGGCATCGATATCCACGTCCAACTCGCGCGCGATCTTACGAGCCAGCGGCGAGGCCTTGACCACCTGCGTGCGCGGCACTCCTTCGTCGCGTCGGGTCTCGACAACCGCGGTGGTCGAGCCGAGGTCGGACACAGCCGGTGTCGACGGAACAGACTGTGCCGCAACGGGTGTGGTGCCGTCACCCACGACCGCGATCGGCTCACCGATCGGCACGCGAACCCCCGCTTCGGCGATGATCCGTTCGAGGACGCCGTCGTCGTAGGCTTCCAGTTCCATCAACGCTTTATCGGTCTCGATCTCGGCGACGATCTCGCCGCGGGCGATGGGATCACCCACCTTCTTGAGCCATACGGAAACGACGCCGTCTTCCATGGTGTCGGACAGCCGGGGCATGATGATGTCGGGCATAGCGTGTTCCTCAGTTTCTCAGCGCCGCCGGCCGACGGCCGCCAGGGTTTCCGTCACCGCGGTGTACAGCGATTCCGCGGACGGCAGGGCGAGCTTCTCCAGTGGCTTGGCATAGGGCAGCGGCACCTCGGCCATCGCCACCCGACGCACGGGGGCGTCGAGATAGTCGAAGGCGCCATCGGAGATCGAGGCCGCGATCTCCGCGCCGATGCCGTAGGTGAGCCAGTCGTCTTCGCCGATCACCGCGCACCCGGTCTTGCGGACCGACGCCACAATGGTGTCGCGGTCCAGCGGGCGCAAGCTGCGCAGGTCGATGACCTCGACCGAAATACCTTCGCCCGCAAGCCGTTCGGCGACCTCGGTGGCCACGGTGGCCATCCGGGAGTAGCCGATCACGGTGATATCGGTGCCCTCGCGGGTGACCGCGGCCTTGCCGATCTGGACGGGCGGCAGGTCGTCGGGCACCTCGCCCTTGGTGTTGTACAGCGACAGGTTCTCCAGGAACAGCACCGGATCGTTGTCGGCGATAGCGGCTTTGAGCAATGCCCTGGCATCGGCGGGCGTACTGGGCGCCACGACCTTCAGGCCGGGCACGAAGGCGTAGTACAGCTCGATGTTCTGCGAGTGCGTCGCACCCAGTTGCTGGCCGCCGCCGCCCGGAGTCCGGATGACGATGGGCACATTGGTCTGCCCGCCGAACATGCCGTAGATCTTCGCGGCGTGGTTGACGATCTGATCCAGCGCCAGCAGCGAGAAGTTGATCGTCATGAGCTCCACGACCGGGCGCAGACCCAGCATCGCGGCGCCGATCGCCGCACCGACGAAACCTTCTTCGGCGATGGGGGTGTCGCGCACCCGTTTCTCGCCGAACTCCGCGAGCAGACCGGCGGTGATCTTGTAGGAGCCTTCGAACACGCCGATCTCCTCACCGATCAGGAAGACGTCGTCGTCGCGGCGCATTTCCTCGGCAAGGGTGTCGCGCAGCGCTTCGCGATAGGTCATGACAGGCACAGTGGGGTCCTCAGTGGGTGAAGAGCGGATCGGCGGGCAGGCGACGGGAATCGCCGGGCACCGGGGTGGCGTAGGTGTAGTCGAACAGGCTCGACGGCTCCGGATGCGGACTGGCGTCGGCGAATTCGACCGCGGCGGCGACACCCGCGGCCACTTCGCCTTCGAGATCGGTCAGCGCCTGTTCGGTCAGCACCCCGGCCGCGAGCAACCGCCGCTGCCACAGCACGATCGGATCGTGCTCGCGGGCGGTGGCGACGGTGTCGGGACTGCGGTACTTGCCGGGATCCACCACCGAGTGGCCCTTGAGTCGATAGCTCACCGCTTCCAGCAGTGCGGGTGCGCGATTGCGGCGGGCGTCTTCGATGAGTTCGCTTGCCATGTCGCGCACGGCCAGCACATCGGTGCCGTCGACCCGTTCGCCACGCATGCGGTAGGCGGCCGCGCGCTTCCACAGATCCGGTTCAGCCGACGACTTCTCGACCGTGGTGCCCATGCCGGTCTGGTTGTTGATCACCAGGAACACCACCGGCAGCCGCCACAGCGCGGCGATATTGAGCGACTCGTGGAAGGCGCCGATGTTGGTGGTGCCCTCCCCCATCTGACACACCACGACGTCGTCGCCGTCGCGGTAATCGATGGCCAGCGCCGCACCGATGGCCAGCGGAACCTGACCACCCACGATGGCGTAACCGCCCAGCAGTCGGGTCGCGGTGTCGTACATGTGCATCGACCCGCCCCAGCCCTTCGAGGTGCCGGTGGAGCGGCCGTAGAGTTCGGCCATCACGCGACCCGGTTCGATGCCCTTGGCCAGCGCGTATCCGTGTTCGCGGTAGTTGGTGAACAGGTAGTCGGTGGGACGCATCGCGGCGCCCAGGCCCACGACGGTGGCCTCTTCACCGAGGTTCAGGTGGCAGTAGCCGCCGATCTTGGCCTGCTGGTAACTCTGGGCGGTGCGCTCCTCGAACCGTCGAATGAACAGCATGTCGCGGTAGAGGCCACGCAGGGTCTCTGGATCTTCCACTGCGACAGCGGAATCGATGTCGGTGGCCGCGGGTGCGGAGGTTTTCGTGCGCCTGCGAGTGGGTGTGCTCCGCGCGGTGGTCGTTGTCATGGTCGTGCTCCTCAACGCTTGCGTGGCGCGACGTGGACCGGCAGGCCGAGTCCGGCCATGGCCGCCTCCATGCCGATCTCGCCGAAGGTGGGGTGGGCGTGAATGGTGTCGGCCAACTCGTCGAGCGTGGCTTCCAGCGACATCGCCAGTGCGCCCTCGGTGATCAGGTCGCTGGCAGACGGGCCGATGATGTGCACGCCGAGCACTTCCCGATGCTGCTGCCCCGCAATGATTTTGACGAACCCCTCGGTCTCCCCGAAGGTCTTCGCCCGGCCCAACGCCGCGAACGGGAACTTGGCGGCGACGATCTCATGACCGGCGGCGCGAGCGGCCTCTTCGGTGAGACCGACGCTGGCGATCTCCGGGTGGGTGAACGTCGCGGCCGGGATCACCGCGTAGTCGATGTGAGCGTCGTGCCCGGCGATGACGTCGGCGGCGGTGATGCCCTGATGTGATGCCACGTGAGCCAGCAGCGCGCGCCCGGTGACATCCCCGATGGCGTACACGTGCTCGACCCCGGTCCGTAGTCGGTCGTCGACCTCGATGAATCCGCGTGTGTCCGTGGCGATTCCGGCGACCTCGAGCCCGAGTTCGGACGTATTCGGACGTCGCCCGACGCCGACCAGGACCACGTCGGCGTCCAGCTCCTGCGCCGCCGGGCCGCCGACCGACACCCGCAGGGCGTCACCCTCGGTGATGGCGGTGACCGTGGCGCCGGTCAGGACGGTGATCCCGCGCTTGCGGAACGAGCGACCTAACGCGTCACCGATCTCCTTGTCCTCCAACGGAACCAGACGATCACGCATTTCCACGACCGTGACCTGACTGCCGAAGGTGGCGAACAGGCTGGCCCATTCCGCACCGACAGCGCTGCCGCCGATGATCACCAACCGTCGCGGCACCTCGGTGAGGCCGAACGCGCCATCGGAGGTGACCACACCGGGCAACCCGGCACCGGGGATCGGCAGCTGCGCGGGCACCGAACCGGTCGCCACGATCACATCGCGCGCGCTCACCCGGCGAATCGGCGCGCCAGGGGCGGCGGCATAGCGGGGGCCGCCGTCGAAGATCGGCGAGCCACCGACCTCGTGAACCTCCACGGTGGTCGGCGCGACGAACCGGGCGTGGCCGTCGATCACGGTGACCCCGTTGGCCTTCAGCAGGCCCGCGACACCGTTGGTCAGCTCCGTGACGATGGCGTCTTTGCGGTTCCGCACCGCGGCGAAGTCGTAGCGCACATTATCGGCGTGAACACCGAATTCCGCTGCGGTGGACAGTGTCTGGAAAACCTCCGCCGACCGCAACATCGCCTTGGTCGGGATGCAGCCCCAGTTCAGGCACACGCCGCCAGGGCGCTCCTTCTCCACAACGCAGACCTTCAGGCCGCGTTGCGCGGCGCGAATGGCGGCCACATATCCGCCCGGTCCGCCACCGATCACCAAAAGATCGAAATCCGGCACTCGTGGTGCTCCTCAGCTCGAACGATCAACCCGTCCACGGTTCGGCTCGGGTCGTCCGATGAGTCTCACGGTCCACTGATGCACAAACAATCGACCGACAGCCCAGAGTTCAGGGCCTGCGGTTGGGCGCGTTGCCCAATCAGGCCCGGTTCGTGGGCCCGGTCATCGTCGGCGATCGAGGCGACCTACATTATCCAGAACGCCTCGCTCGAGGCCCTGGTGCGAACCCGGGCTCGGCGAGCACCGAAGCAGAGGAGTGTCCGTGCCAACCGACGACAGCGGCGATATTCGCGCGCTGGCCGAAGCGTGCCGCGCCGACCTTCCCGCGCTGACCGACAAGTTGATCACCGCCGTGTTCACCGACAACCCCGAGTGGAACGACTACACCTCGGTCCCGCGCGCGGAGTTACGCGACGCGTGCGGGCGCTACCTCGCGCGCATCCTCGACCGCCTCAGCACAGCGGCACCCGTCCCCGAGCCCGACGCCGTCGCGGCCGAAATCGGCGAACACCGTGCCGCACAAGGTGTTCCGCTCGAGGCGATGCTGCGAACCTTCCGGCTAGGCGGCCGCATCGTGTGGGAGGCGCTGCTCGACTGTGCCGAGACCGTCGCGGTCACCCCCCGCGAGATCCGCGCCGCGGGCACCGCCATGTGGACCGTCATCGACGGCCTGTCGTCGGCACTGTCCACGGCCTACCGCAACACCGAACTCGACATGGTCCGGCGCGACGAACGCCGCAAGCACGCCCTCATCGAGGACCTGCTCGCAGGCCGCGCCCACGACGCGACGTTCGCCGCGCGCACAGGCCGAGAACTCAACATTCCGCTGCACACCGCCTACCTGGTGATCGTGGCCGCCCCGCTACCGGATGGTCGCGCCGCCCTGTCGGACCCCGAAACGGTATTGCGGGCAGTGGGCATCCGCTCGATCTGGCACAGCCGCGCCGACACCGTGATCGGCCTGGTCTCCTTGGCCGACCGCGACGCCGACACGGTCCTGCACCACCTGCGACCCCTGACCCGCGGACGTGCCGCGGCCTCCCCCGCCGTGCCCGGCCTCGCCGACGTCGACTCCGCGCACACACTCGCCCGCGTCGCCCTCGACACCGTGCCCGCGGGCACCGTCGGCCTGGTCTCACTCAACGACCGCTACCCCGAAGCGCTGCTACTGCGGTCACCAGATCTGGCCGACCTATTGGTTGCCCGGGTGTTGGGCCCGGTCCTGGCCTTGCCCGCCCGAGACCGAGACGCGCTGATCGCAACCCTGTCGGAATGGCTGGCGCACAACTGCTCAGCAGCCAACGCGGCGGTGCGGTTGCACTGCCATCGCAACACCGTGCTCAACCGCCTACAGCGGATCTCGACCCTGCTCGACCGTCCACTGGAAGGCCAGCGCACCTATCTGGAGCTGTCCCTCGCCCTGACAGCGCTCGAGTCCGCACGCGGCGCGGCCTGATCACCTCAGGAAGCGGGCGCGCACCGCATTCAGCCTGGTGAGGGTGGTAACCAGGTATACGCTGTGAACCGGGCTAGACGCGCCAACAGGTGCATATTCTCGGGAGAGGACAGCGGCATGACGGAGGGCACCATCGACCTGGACGGCGCGGTCCAGCGGCTGTCTACCTTGCTACAGATTCCTACCGTCACCACGCAGGACGCCAACGACACCGACTGGACGCAATTCACACTCTTCCGCGAGACGCTCGAGACCCTCTACCCCGTGATGACCGCGAAATTGCGTCGGCAGATCTTCGCCGACCACACCCTGGTCTACCACTGGGATACCGGCTCGAGCGCGGACCCGATCGTGCTCATGGCCCACCAGGACGTCGTCGCCCCCGGCGACCCGGCCAACTGGACGTTCCCGGCGTTCTCGGGCGAGGTCGCCGACGGGGTGATCTGGGGCCGCGGGGCCATCGACGACAAAGGCCCGCTCGTGTGCATTTGCGAGGCCGTGGAAATCCTTCTCGCCCAAGGGTTCACACCCGACCGCGACGTCTACCTGTTGTTCGGCCACGACGAGGAAGTCGCGGGCATCGGCGTCCCCACCGTGGTGGAGTACTTCCGTGCGCACAACATCGTGCCCGGCCTGGTCATCGACGAGGGCGGCGGCGTGGCCGGGGACCTGTTCCCGATCCCCGAGAAGGTCGCCGTCATCGGCACCGCCGAAAAAGGGTTGCTCGACCTGCAACTCACCGCGGTCGACCCCGGTGGCCACGCCTCCATGCCCGGCAAGAACCCGGCCACCACCCGCATCGCGCGCGCCCTGGTGAAAATGGGCGACTACAACTTTCCGGCCCAGATCACCCCGCCGATCATGGAAATGCTCACCATCATCGGTGAACACTCCACCGGCCCGCTCGCCGCGGTCCTGTCGCGCGCCGACAGGTTCCAGCGCCTGATCGCCGCCCTGATGCCCCGATCCGGGCCGCTGATGAACGCGATGATCCGCACCACCGCGGTGCCGACGATGCTCGAAGGCAGCCAGGGCACCAACATCATGGCCGAATCCGCGTCGGCGGTGCTCAACATCCGCATCCTCACCGGCGAAACCGTCGCCGGCACCGTCGAGCGCATCCGCAAGGTCATCGACGACCCGCACGTCGAGCTCACGATCATCAACGCCTCCGAACCCACCCCGGCCGCGCGCACCGACGGTCCCGCGTTCGACCGCGTCAAAGACGCTGTCGCCGAAACCTTTCCCGGCGCGGTGATCTCCCCGTTCCTCGTCGTCGGCGCCAGCGACGCACGCCACCTCGCCCAGATCAGCGATTACGTCTACCGCTTCTACCCGTTCGAGCTCGACGAGCAGGCTCGCGGTTTGCTGCATTCGGTCAACGAACGACTATCGGTGGCATCCCTCGAACACGGGATCCGTTTCTACGAGGCAGTTCTGCGTCGCAGCCACTGAGCCGTCGCGTTCAGCCTTCGCCGCGCAGAATTCCGCGAAGCCGTTCGGTATCGGCCGGAGTCCAGCCCTGCGGTTGCAGGATCGCCGCCCAGGAATCGGCGATAGCCGCGTGGAAGGTGTGCCCGTGACCGTCGGGGACGTCGACCGACACGGCCATGTCCGCCGAGACCTGCAGGAATGTCACCACGGGGATCCAGCGGGTGCTGGGCAGGACGTCGCTGCCGCGTTGTTCGGACAGCCAGTCCGGCTTCTGGAACAGCAACTTCGGTGACCACCACGTGATGGGGTCGGAGGCATGTTGCAGGTACACCACCCGAGGCGACGGCCACGGGGCTGCCGGGCGTGCCAGATCGGCGGCGTCGGCGACGAATCGAACGGTGTCTCCATCGCGGTAGATCGGCAGCGTTTCCGGCGAACCCGGGTCGCGTCGCGCGGTGGTGTCGCCCCAGATGGAGTTGAGACCGGTAGGACCGACGAACAGGGCACCGTCGGTGCGCGCGGCGATGTCCTGCACACTGGCGAACGCGGCCTCACCGCCGAATGATCCGAGGCTCTCGCCGAACACGACCAGTTTCGGCCGGTGCTCGGCGGGCATGGTGTCCCACACCGCGTGCACGGCTTCGAACAGGGCTTGACCGGCCTGGCGTGCGCGTTCCTGATCGACGAGGAACGACAGCGCACTGGGCAGGAACGAGTACTGCATACTCACCAGCGCACTGTCGCCGTTGGCCAGGTATTCCAGCGCGGACGCGGTCGACTCGTTGATCCACCCAGTGCCGGTGGTGGTGGCCACACCGAGCACCGCCCGGTCGAATCCCCCGGCGCGCCGCAACTCCGCGACCGCGAGATCGGCTTCGGCACGCACGTTCTCCGCGGAATCCAGACCCGTGTAGACGCGGATCGGTTCGGGGGCGGGTCGGCCGCTGAACGCGGTCAAGTCGACGGGCGTGGGACCGTTGGTGACGAAAATGCGGCCCTGCCTGCCCAGGGAGTCCCAGCTCACCAACGAGCCGGGCCCGCCGGAGCGCTGCGGCAGCGTCGGCGCGGAAGTGTCGTCCGGGGACTGCTCGTTGGCGGCCTTGAACGACCGATTCAGCACCGACATCCCGGCCTCGGCCACCACACCGTTGACCGCGGCGACCAGCAGCAGTGCCACCACCACCGCGCCCACCACTACGGAAACGCGCGCGGGCAGTACCCGTTCCACGTGCCGCCCGACCCACCGAACCGCCGCCGCACACACACGCACGATCGCGAGCAGTATCGCGAACACGACCACGGCGACCACCACGATGATCGGATAGGCGTGCCACGGCAGGTCCTCCACGCCCATCAGCGCACGCAGTTCGCTCTGCCAGTCGGCATACCAGAGCAGCACGCCGATCGTGCCGACGACCGCCACGACCGCCAAACCCCAGCGCAATGCCTTCGGCGCCGACCCGATCCGACGTTCCAGCATCCAGCCGATCGCGGCGGTGACCGCCAGCCCGAGTCCGTAACCGAGCACGGCCGCCGCACCGGTGACCACGCCCTGGAACAGCGGCCCGCGCGGCAACAACGACGGCGTCAACGACAGCCAGGTCAACACCAGCACCCCGACTACACCACCGAAAGACAATCCCCGACGCGGAGACTCGGACACACGACTGCTTGCGACGTCATTCATGGTGTTCCCTTGTGAGTCACGGATGCCACATCGTTGCCGAGGATGAGCCTGTCGAACGAAAGCCGATCAGACGGGCTCGGACGAAATCATTCCTGACCGTAACACCAGACCCCCTGCTCAACACGCGTGTCAGAGCGGGCAGTCGCGTCGTGACTACCGCTGAACAGGGCGCGCCGCGTGTCTGCGGTCCACGCCGAAGCCGCGATCGGATCCGCTAGCATCGCGATCGAAGCGCTGGTCGAACCTCCCCGCGATGCCGATTGCCCTGCGGTCGCTGCGAAGACCGACGCGGCCTGTCCGCGACGCTGACCGAAGCTGCTCGACAGCGAGGAGAAGTGCGGTGAACTCGACGACCGGCCGACGTGACCAACACACACTGCTGGTGATCATCACCGCGACGGCACTGGCGTTCGTGCTGTTCGGTTTCGCAGTCGACACACCCGCACAGGTGGTGCGCGGCATCGGCGACATCGTGTTCGCGCGTGACCTGGTGGTCACCGACTTCGTCGGGGTCGGGGGCCTGGGCGGCGCGTTCGCCCAGGCGGGCTTGGTCACCTTGGTGGCATGCCTGGCGTTTCGGCTGACCGGTGCGCCGGTGAACGGGGACGCGGTGGCGTGCCTGCTGCTGCTGCTCGGTACTTCCCTGTACGGCAAGACGCTGCTCAATATCTGGCCGATCATCGCGGGTGTCGCACTGTATGCCGTGGTTCGCGGTGACCGGTTGGCCGACTATGTGTCGACGGCGTTCTTCGCCACCGCGTTGTCGCCGATCTTCTCGGTGCTGGTCTTCACCACAGCGCTGCCCGCGTGGGCCGGCATCGCGCTGGGCGTGTCGACGTCGGTGCTCATCGGGTTCGTGGTGCCGCCGGTGGCGCGGCGACTGTTCCACACCCATGCTGGATACAGCCTGTACAACATGGGATTCGTCGCCGGAGTTGTCGGCGCGGTGATCGTGGCGGTCTATCAGGCCTTCGGACTCGGCCCGCAACCGGAGATGGCGTGGACCTCCGGGCACAACACCGCGATCCTCGTTCTGTTGACGATCTGTCTGGTGGCCATGCTGGTCGCGGCGTTCGTCTGCGACCGCTCGCCGTGGCGGGCCTACGCACGCCTGCTGCGCAATGACGGCCGGGCACCGTCGGACTTTCTCGCCGACTACGGTGCGGGCGCGGTCTTGCTCAACATCGCCGTGATCGGTGCGCTGGCGGTCGGGTATGTGCTCGTCATCGGCGCACCCCTCAACGGTCCGGTCGTGGCGGGGATCCTCAGCGTGATCGGGTTCGGTGCCTGCGGCAAGCACGCGCTCAATATCGTGCCGATCGTGGTCGGTGTGGTGTTGGCCGGGTTGCTCAAACCGCTCGAGCTGACCGATCCGGGCATGATCTGGGCCGCACTGTTCGGCACGTGCCTGGCGCCGATCGCGGGACGGTTCGGCCCGCAGTGGGGTGTGGTCGCCGGATTCCTGCACGCCTCGACCGCGCAGGTGACCGGTGTGTTAGTGGTGGGGCTGAACCTCTACGGCAACGGGTTCGCCGCCGGTCTGGTCGCGGCGGTGGTGGCACCGGTCGCGGCGTTCCTGGCCCACCCGCGCCGCACGCCCGGCACTGTCGACAAACCAGTACCGGCGGCCTGAGCCGCGTTGGTTCATTCACCAGCGGCAGTCGCGCACGCACTACCGATGCCAGGCCTGCCACCACTGGTCCATCTCGTGCTCGATCGTGTGCGCCGCGTGGCTCAGTACCCTGGCCAGCGCACCCGGTCCGGCGAGGTAGGTGGCGGTCGGGCTCGGCAGCGTGTCGGGCCGATGCCCGAAAATCGCGACGGTGCCGATCACGCGGTAATCGCCCAGAATGCCAGGGCACGAACGCAATTCGGGGTCGGCGAGGTATAGTTCCTCGACCAGCAGCGGTGCCGCGGCGTAGGTGACGCGCTGGCTGGAACGCAGCGCCCCACCGCGCTCGCCACTTCGACCCAACACCACGACCTCCGACAACACCGCCCTCGCCCCCTCGGCCAGATCGATGGTGATGCAGCGGGTCAGATCCGCACCCTTGGAGATGACCAAAGGCGCTGCCTGCCAACGCAATACCCCGCCGCACGCTACTGTCACTCGGGCTGTCCAGCTCGCATTCCCGCCGCGGGCGTTGTAGGCGACGGTGCCCGAGGGCTCGACGAGTTCGAGTTCGACACCGGCGCCGACCGCGATGTCGAGCTCGAGGCGGTCTCCCGCGACGAGCATCGCACAGCACCCGACCAGCGCGATCCGCACCCGCGCACCATCGATACTCAACAGCCGCGGCGCCAGAAAATCCCCCCGATCCAGCATCTCGACGACCACTCCGGTCGCACTGGGCTGCACCGAGATTCGCGTCGGCAGCACCGGCGCGACGTCGGGCTCAGTGCTGGTGAGCGTGCTGATGGTCATGGACGTGTCCGTGCTCGTCATCGGCGTGGAAATGCGGCGCCATCGGACCCGGATCAGCCGGTACCAAAGCACCACCGCGGTGCGCGTTCAGCACCGTGCGCACCCAGTCGACGAGTTCGTCGATGCTGGCCGGATCGCGCTGACTCAACGCCACCACCGGCAGCCCGCCGCGCACGGCGCTGGCGTCACGCACCATCTGATCAGGGTCAACGCCCACGTGCGGGCCCAGGTCGGTCTTGTTGACCACGAGCAGATCCGCCCGTTCGATACCGGGACCGCCCTTCCGGGCGACGTCTCCCCCACCGGCGACGTCGATGCAGAACACCTGCGCGTCGACCAGGGCCGGGCTGAACGTCGCGGTGAGGTTGTCGCCACCGCTTTCGACCAGCACCAGATCCAAAGGCGCGAACTGCCTTTCGAGATCCTCGACTGCGAGGAGGTTGGGTGTCACGTCGTCGCGGATCGCGGTGTGCGGGCACGCGCCGGTCTCCACCGCGACGATCCGCTCCACCGGCAACACCCCCGCGGCCCGCAGCAGCCGGGCATCCTCGTCGGTGTAGATGTCGTTGGTGACCACGGCCATCTCGAGCTCTGACGCCAACCGACGGCACAGGGTGGCGATGAGCGTGCTCTTGCCGGTACCCACGGGCCCCGCCACACCCAAACGCAAGGGACGTGTTGACGGGTCAGACTTTTCAAGCATGGAAAATCCTCCTGTGTCGGTTCGCATGTTCGAGGGACCACTGCTCGATCTGTGGTGCGGTCGGCGCGGGCAGATCGGCACACCCGGTGACGGTCACGGCCAGGTCGGCGATGCGTTCCACGGTGTCTGCCAGCGCGAGCACCCAGCGCACGGGCTCGACCGGGTCCACGGCGATCAGTTTCGGTGCGGCGCAGGCGGCGGTCTGCAGATCGTCGTAGAGCGCGGTGCGGGCGGTCCGGATGTCGTCGAGTCCGGCGACCGCCGCGACCACCCCGAAGGCGACCGGGCGATACGGTGCCGCCATCGCGGCGAGTGCGGTTATGCACGGTTCCGCGGGCCACAACTGCTGTGCGAGCCGGGAGATTCCCCGGCCCAGTTGCACCGAGGCCGCGCGCAGAGCAGAACTGGAAGTCCTTGCCGCATAAGCACTGTGAATCTGATCGAGGTCGGTGAATTCGCTGAGTGCTGCCCGCCGAGCAAGCACTGCCGTAGCCGCCTCCACGCGCCCGACCGTGTGCAAGCGCGCGGTCAGGTACCGCGAGATCTGCGTCGGGGGCATCGCCGCGCGCAATGCCGGTTCGAGCCCCGCGGAATGGGCGTGACCACCCACCGGCAGGCGCCCATCCGCCAGCAGCAGATCGACAACGCTGCTCAAAACATCAGATAGCGTTGGGCGAGCGGAAGCTCCACCGCGGGCTGCGGCGGCACCGGAACTCCGTCGATCGACACGATGAAGGTCTCCGGGTCGATCTCGATGCGTGGCAGTGCGTTGTTTCGCGGCAGGTCCTTCTTCCCGATGTCGCGAGTCGGACGCACCGCCGCCAGCCTGCGAGTGAGACCGAGCCGCTGCTCGAGCCCGGTATCCAAGGCGATCGGCGCCACGAACGTCGTCGACAGGTGCGCCGCCGCCACACCGTGAGCCGCCAAACCGGGCCGCATCAACACCGGCTGCGGTGTGGTGATCGAAGCGGCCGGATCGCCCAACGGCGCGGCCACCACCGCACCGGATTTGATCACCGCCTCCGGCCGAATCCCGAAGAACGCCGGCTTCCACAGCACCAGATCAGCCATCTTGCCCGCCTCCACCGACCCGACCTCGTGATCGATGCCGTGCGCCACCGCCGGACAGATCGTGTACTTGGCGACATAGCGGCGAGCGCGCTCGTTATCGGCCGGCAACGTCGAATCACCGCGTCCGAAGCGCGATTTCATCACGTGCGCGGTCTGCCAGGTACGGCAGATCATCTCCCCGATGCGGCCCATGGCCTGGCCGTCGGTGGACATGATCGAGATCGCGCCGAGGTCGTGCAGGATGTCCTCCGCGGCCATGGTCGTGGCGCGGATGCGTGATTCGGCGAAGGCCAGATCCTCGGGCACTTTCGGATTGAGCGCGTGACACACGATCAGCATGTCCAGGTGCTCCACGACAGTGTTGACGCTGAACGGCATCGTCGGATTCGTCGACGCGGGAAGCACATTCGGCTGACCGGCCAACACCATGATGTCGGGCGCGTGCCCACCACCCGCACCCTCGGAGTGGAACGCGTGGATCCCGCGCCCCGCGATCGCATCGATCGTCTCCTGGACATACCCGGTTTCGTTGAGGCTGTCGCTGTGCAGGGCCACCTGCAGACCGAACTCGTCAGCCGCGCGCAACGCCGCATCGATCACCGGCGGCGCCGAACCCCAGTCCTCGTGGATCTTGTAGCCACCGGCCCCCGCGAGCGCGTCCTCCCGCAGTGCCTCAACGCTGGTGGTGCTGCCCTTGCCGAAAAGCAGGACGTTGACCGGCAATTCGTCCAGCGCGCGGTGCACCATCGCCAACGACCACGCACCCGGTGTCACCGAGGTCGCCTTCGTGCCCTTCGTCGGCCCGGCGCCACCACCGATCATGGTGGTCGTGCCCGCCGCGATGCCCTCGCGAATCTCGATCTCGGACAGGAAGTGCACGTGCGTGTCGACCGCACCCGCGGTCAGAATGCAGCCCTCCCCGGCGATGACATCGGTGCTGGGCCCGATCTCCATCCCCGCGTCGATGCCGTCCATGATCTCGCTGTTGCCCGCGCGCCCGACCGCGACGATGCGCCCGTCCCGGATCCCGACATCGGCTTTGACAATGCCCCCATGGTCCAGCACCACAACGTTGGTGACCACCACATCCAGGGCGCCCTGATCCCGACTGACCCGCCCCTGACCCATCCCGTCGCGAATGGTCTTGCCACCACCGAACACGACCGCGTCATACCGGTTGGTGCGATCGGATTCGACCTCGATCCACACATCGGTGTCACCGAGCCTGATCTGATCACCGGTGGTCGGCCCGAACAACTCCGCGGACCGATGCCGTGAAATCGCGTTCACCGCGTCATCTCCCGACCCACCCGGCCACCGAACCGGGTGCACGCCACGTTGCGGCTCACGCCCGGCTCGAACCGGATCGAAGTGCCCGCCTGGATATCGAGATGGAAACCGACCGTGACGGTGCGGTCGAACTCCAGCGCGGCGTTCGCCTCGGGCAGATGCAGATGCGAACCGACCTGAATCGGCCGATCCCCGGTGTTCACCATCACCACGTCGAGTTGGTCGCGACCGCTCTCGTCCGGCAAGGGAACCTCACCGAACCGGTACTCACCGGGGATCATCGAATCGGCTCGGTGATGGTGACCAACTTGCGACCGTCACGAAACGTCGCTTCGACCTGCACGTCCCCCAACATCTCCGGGATACCGTCCATCACATCCCCGCGCGTGAGCACCTGCCGACCCGCGCTCATCACCTCGGCCACCGACCGACCGTCGCGAGCACGCTCGATCGCCCAGCACGACAGCAACGCCACCGCCTCGGGATAATTGAGTTTCACACCACGCTCATGCCGGTCGCGCGCCACCATCCCCGCAACGCTGAGCAGCAGCTTTTCCGTATCCGAAGGATTCAGTCGCATATCGAGCTGTTCCGATCTCTGGAGTCCGACACCGAGATTCACACAACACACGAAACGTTCGAGCCACGCACACTGGCGTTTCGCCCACACTATCAATCAGCGGGCCTACAGCTGATCCCCTTCGCGCGAGGCGCCGGACCTTCGAGCAAACCGCCCGGTCCTGTCGTTTTGGCCAGATCACCCAACATCGTTGTGGCACATGTGATTTCGTTGACTCACCTCAGCGACGAGGGTTGACCGTGATTCACCGCAGCGCGTTCCACCGGGAGGTTCGGCATGGGTTACAACCTGACTGTTCAGACGGGAAATGTGTCAGGAGGGGGAACCGACGGCACAGTCAAGGTTCGCTTCAATCGCGACAATTATGGACTGACCGACTGGTTCACACTGGATCACGCAGGCAACGACTTCGAGGCCGGAAGCCGCGACACCTACCACATCGACGCGAGTGTCAACATACAGCCGGGGACCGCACTCGAAGTCGAGCTCGACCCCACGGGCCTGGGGTCGGACTGGCACCTGGAATGGATCACCGTCGTCGAAGACGGCACCAACAAGACCTGGCACATCGCCGCCAATACCTGGTTTCAGCGCAGCAAAGAGGTCACCACCACCAACACCGGTGGCGATCAGGCCACCCACGACGTGGCGGGGATTCTCAACCAACTCTTTCCGCTCACACCCGTCAACCCCGGCGACCAGCGAATCTATCTGTCCAGCTTCGACGGTCGAGCATGGAGCCCCTACCAGGCCTTGTCCGCCGTCACCGACAAACAGCCGACCCTGGCCGCGGTGGACACCACACTGTTCCTCGCTTGGAAGGGCCGCGGTGACCAGACCCTGTGGTGGACCAGCACCACCGATGGGCAGAACTGGCGCGAGGACCAGCAGCAACCGGAGGGATCGTCGTGGAGTCGGCCGTCTCTGGCGCCCAACCCCGCCAAGAACGGCGTCGTACAGATCGCACGCGGCGGCGATGGCAACACCACACTGTGGTCGTCCACTTTCGGCGACGGGGCTTGGCAGCCCAGCCGCAACCTCGGCATCGGGTCCTCCTCCGATGACGGCCCCACAGCGGCACAGCATCACGACGGGCTGTTCCTGGCGTGGCAGGGATCAGGAGGCGACCAGCAGATCTGGTGGTCTGCCTCGGCGGACGGCCTCACCTGACAGGAGCAACACAAGGTTCCCGACGCCACTTCGTCGGCGAGCCCGGCACTGTCCACCTTCAATGATCAGGTCCATCTGGCGTGGAAGAGCAGTTCCGACACCAAGATCTATTGGTCGATCTGCGATGGCAAGAATTGGAGCAAGCCGCTGTCGATCGCCAACGCGGCAACCCACGTCAGTCCCGCACTCGCCACCTACGACGGCCGGCTGTACCTGGCGTGGAAGGCGGCCGACGCCCCCGCGATCTGGTGGGCGTCCTATGACGGCAAAGCCTGGAGCAAGCCCGAACAGAACGCGAATGTGAATACCGGCGTCGGCCCCGCACTCGCGGCCTTCGACGGGAAGTTGTACATGGCCTGGACTCCGGTCCCGCCGCCGCCACCGGAACGGTCGTTCTTCGAGAAACTGGGTGACGCGGGCAGGGCGTTCGGCCCATTCCTCTGATCCTGAACAGGTCTCGGCCACTGATCCCGCGGCTCGAATTCTGAACGAAGAAGGCCCCGATCGTTTTGATCGGGGCCTTCTGTATGGCCGGTCAGCCGGTTCCGTAGAGCTCGGCATGCCACATCTTGGCGACTACTCGCTCGATCCCCTGGGTCAGGTGGCGCCGGTAGGTGGAGAACGGTAGCCCGAGTTGTTCGGCGGCCCGCTCCTGTGTCGGCGCCGGCCGCAGGTAGGTGCGGTCGAGAACGCGATAGAGCTTCTCGCCGCGCGAGTCCTCGCGCACCGACTCGACGATCGCGATGAGCAACTCACGCAGGGCGGCGCCGGTGTTCGGGCCCGCGTGATCAGCAACCACCTTCGACCGAAGCAGCGGATTTCGTTCGAGACCGCCGCCGCGGCCGAGCTCGCGCAACGCTGAGCGGACCGCGTCGGCGAACTCGGGCTGAGACAGCACCAGTAGCGGGTTGGGCAGTGCGAGTCGCGCGGGGACCGCGCCGATGACACGATCACTGGTCCGATCGAGCCACTCGGGAATGCCCACCCTCCGCCAGTCATGGGCGTACACCGCGTATCGACGGCCACCGACCTCGAATTCAGCCTCGTGCGCACGATGGAAATCGATATGGGACATGAAGGGCTCCCATGCCTGCGATGCCTCGAAAGCGCCGATGAAATCCCAGGTCAGATCCGGGCGGGACAACCAGAACTGCGTCGAGCAGGCCGTCACCACATTGATGGTCGATGACGGGAGTTGGTTCAGTTCCGCGTCGACGAGGAAGCGCCCCGCGTGCACCGGCTCGCCCGGTCGGGGCCCGCCATATCTGGTCGCGTAATCCCACATGGTGTGAGTGCCGGGGTCGGCGGCCAGCTCGGCCTCGGTCGCCTCGTGCAGGGCCAGCCGACAGAAATAGCCGATCGGCGCGCTGCCCGAAGCCCGGACCACGACGAACTGTTCGGGCTGGCGAGCCAACCAGAAGTCCACCAACTCGGCCTGCTCGGGGCCCTGATGCCGCTTCGTCATCGCCAGGATCGACTCCCGGTACTCGGCGCGGTACCGGTCGGGAAAGGCCCGACCGAAGCTCGACCAATCCCAATACGCCGAAATGGACGGGTTGTGGCGGTGCAGGAAGACCAGGTCGGCGACGGGCCAGCGCGCTTGCTGCGCGGTGGCGTCGAGCACCTCGATGAGGTGCGCGCGCACCCGTCGATGCACATCGAGGTAGGACTCAGGATCACGCCACCGCAGGTCGGCGTCGAGGACGTCGCGGGCGATCTCGTGCGGTGCCAGTCCGAGCGGCCCCGGTTCGATGATCGCCAGCCCGCGCAACCAGTCGAAGACATCGGCGCAATCGGATTCGCCGAGCGCGGCCCGCAGCAGCGCCTCGGTGGTGAACCGGACGTGCGCGCACACCTCGAGCGCGGCCCGATGACGCCGGCTCGGCACCGAATCGACGAACCGGGCGAGCAGCGCGCGGACCGCGTCGGGGGCCTGCACCAGCGCGGCGGGCAGTTCACCGGCGGTCTGCGCGAGCACGTCGACCAGCAACGACAACGCCAGCGGGTGGCCATGGGTGAGCGCCAGCAGCCGGTCGTGTTTGTCCGCGGGCACGGCGGCGACCCGCAGGTAGGCGCGGGCGTCGTCGGGTGCGAGGTTGCGCAACGAGATCGTCCGCAGCAGATCCCGCCAACCGGGGTCGTCTGACCACGCGCGGGCAGGTGGATGACGGCTGGCGATCACCACAACGACGTTCGTCGCCAGCGTGGGGAGCAAGGACTCGCGCAACCAATCCTCCAGTGGCGCAAGACGTTCGAAAGTGTCGATGAATACGACCGACGACGCGCTCGGCGACGGAGCCAACGCCGCGCGAAGCGCCGAGGGAGACGGCTCGACGGTGCGTCCGTCCACCCGTGTGGTCGCCGCGCCCGCGAGTTCGGCCAGCTCGACCATTTCCGCCAGCAGCGCGGACTTGCCGATCCCGCCCGGCCCGTGCAGGAACAGCACCGTGAACGGAGGTTCGTCCGCGTCCAGCGCCGCGCGGAACAATTCCACTTCGCCTGCCCGCCCGACGAACCGCCGCCGACGCGCTGATCGGAGCCGATCAGCCACGGTCATCGTGTCCTCGATCATGGCCTATATCTACCAGGTCCGATCATCGACGGGGCCCGCTCGCCGCAGCCGATTCTCACCGTGCGAACGCCGCCGGTCGCGCTGACGCCGTGTCCACCCGCTTGTGCATTCCGACCGACACCCGCGCCAGGGTGCCAGGGCGCAACAACCGCGCGGGATGGTCGAGCAGGGCCGAGACCCGCAGGAATCGCGCGGCGACGATCGGGTCGTGCCTGCCCACTTCCAGCAGCCGCCGGACATAGGCGTTGACCAGCCGGATCTGGAGTGTCCGGGTCCCTTCCACCAGGGGTTGGGTCAGGTCGGCGCCCACCGCGAGCCGCCAGGCGACATCCACCGCGGCGATCGCCTTGCGAAAGTACCGGCGTTCCACGTCGTCGCCGCCCGTGCGCAGGCACTCCCGCAACGCCATCACCTGCAGCGCGGCCGCCGACATGCCCTGTGCGTAGATGGGGTTGAAACCGCACAGCGCATCACCGGCGACGATCAGCGCGCGCGGCAGTCGGCGCGCCCGGTCGTAGCGGCGGCGACGGTTGGCGTCGTACCGGTAGGTCGCCACTGGGGACAGCGCCTGCGCGGCGCGCAATGCGTCGAGCACATGCGGTGGGGCGAACGCTGCCACGAACTCGACCAGTTCGTCGAAACTCGTGCCGGGGTGATGATCTCGATACCCGGTCGCGGTGAACAACCAGGTGCCGTCCTCGTTGGCGAGCAACGCCATCCCGATGGGCCGGTCGGGAGCAGGACCGATCAAGACCAGATTCTCCGGTTCGGTCCCCGGACGCAGCCGCAGCGACACACTCGAGTACCCGATGTGGACGGAAACCTCGTCCTCGGCGGGCATTTCGTAGCCGAGCTCGCTCAGCCAGGCCGGGGTCCGGGTACCTCGGCCCATGGCGTCCACAATGAGGTCGGCCGCGAGAACTTCCTCCGCGCTGCCCGCCGTGCGGGCGATGATCCTGACACCGGTGACCCGGTCGCGCGACTCGTTCGCGACTAGGCCGACCACATCGCGGCCGTCGGCGAACCGCAGTGCCGTCAGCGCCCGAACACGTTCGCGCACTCGGCCTTCCAGATGCGGCCTGGTCGGCAGATAGGTCCGCACACCGGGCTTCGCGTGCGCCGACAGACGGTTGCCCGCGATCGAGAAATAGAACCCGGTGTAGTCATCGATCACCTCGGTCCCGGCGGCCTCTAGCTCGTCGAGCAGCCCGGGAAACAGCTGCTCCAGCGCCTGTGATCCGCTGGGCAGCAACGCGTGCACGTGCTTGCCCTGCGGAACCCCGCGCCGTGTTTCGAACCCACCGTCGAGGCGATCTCGTTCCACCACGGTGACCCGGTCGTAGGAATCGGACAGCACTCGGGCGGCGAGCAGACCTGCCATGCTCGCACCGAGTACCACTGCGTGTTCACCTCTGCGAACCATCGCGCACCTCCTGCAGTCTCAGCGATGGTGCGAGCGTGCGACATTCAACTGCTCGGTTACCAGTCCATTTCGCTACCCAACTTCAACGGCCGAGCAGCTCGATGTCCCACATCGCGAGGTGTTGATGACGTGCCGACGGCCAACCTTGTTGTTGGGATCGGTCTCCAGACCCGAGCGCACGCCGAGCTAGAGCAGATTGGTGCTAGTCTTATTAGCACCATGTTGTGGCGCATCGATCAGAACTCAAAGGCAACGCTGCAAGACCAGATCGCAGCGTGCGTCCGCCGGGCGGTCAGCGCCGGCGAGTTGGCTGTCAACGAACAGCTACCGCCGGCGAAGGAGTTGGCTGCGGCATTGTCGGTCGACCGCAACACCGTCCTGGCCGCCTACCGGCATCTACGCGAGGAAGGGGTGGTGGACTTCCGGCGCGGACGTGGAGTTCGGGTGACCTCGACCGCCGCCAGTTCGGCGCCGGTCGAACAGGCCGCTCGACAACTGATCGAGGTCGCGCTGGCGCAGGGATACCGCAAAGCCGAGGTGCTCGGCTTGATCGAGGAGTTGATGTAATGCCCGAGTCGACGGTGTACACCTGCCGCGTCACCAACTGGCCGATGCTGTGGCTCGCTATTGCCGCCACAGTCCCGGTGTTGGCGATCGGCGCCTCGTCCAATGGGCCGTGGACTGGCGCCGCTGTCCCGGTCGCGGCCGGAGTCGTGCTCGTGATCGCCATGATCGCGACCGCGACCAGCCTGCGTGTGAGTACCGGCCCCACCGGTTTGACCGCCAGCTTCGGCGTCCTCGGTCTGCCTCGATTCGCCTATGCCGCAGCGACTATCGCCCACGTCGAGGTCATCGACATTCCCTGGTGGAGTCCGTGGAGTTGGGGGATGTTCTGGCTGCCGACGCGGGGCTGGCTACTGACATTGCGCAGTGGTCCCGCGCTGCGGTTGCGCCTGTCCGACGGCCGCGATGTCACCGTGTCGGTGACTGACCCCCAGAAGGCCATGTCGACGCTCGGCACTACCGCGACTCAGTGAAAGCCCATCTGCCGTGGCCAGAAAGGTCGGCATGCAGGCCGGAGCTCGGGTTGATGTTCGGATGGGCCGCAGTCGGACCTTTGGGATGCACCTCGATCGGAGCCTGAGGGGATCAGCTCAAGGTCTTCAACGCCGCCGCGTCGTAAGGCTTCAGCTCGTCGACCCGACCTGCGAGGACCTTGGCCGCCCACTCCGGATCCTGGAGCAGGGCGCGGCCGACCGCCACCATGTCGAACTCATCGCGTTCCATGCGATCGAGCAGGTTGTCGAGATTGCCCAGTTCGGCGCCCTGCCCGCGGAAGGCGTGGAGGAAGTCGCCGTCGAGGCCGACCGAGCCGACGGTGATGGTGGGCTTGCCCGTGAGTTTCTTGGTCCAACCGGCCAGGTTCAGGTCGGAGCCGTCGAATTCGGGCAGCCAGTAGCGGCGGGTGGAGGCGTGGAAGGCGTCGACGCCGGCAGTCACGAGCGGCGCGAGGATGGCCTCCAGTTCCTGCGGGGTCTGGGCCAGGCGCGCGTCGTAGGCTTCCTGCTTCCACTGGGAGTACCGGAAGATCACCGGGAAGTCGGGCGAGACGACCGCCCGCACCGCAGCCACGATCTCCGCGGCGAACCGCGTGCGGGCCACCGAGTCACCGCCGTACAGATCGTCGCGGCGGTTCGTGCGCTCCCACAGGAACTGGTCGAGGAGATAGCCGTGCGCGCCGTGCAGTTCGACGCCGTCGAAGCCGATGCGTTCAGCCGCCGCGGCAGCCTCGGCGAAAGCGCTGATCACGTCGTCCAGGTCACGCCGGGTCATCGCCTTGCCTGCACCCTCGGTGCCGTCGACGCGAATGCCGGAAGGGCCGACCGCGGGAGCATCGACGAACGGCGGTTCTCCCTGATTGCGGACCATGCCGATATGCCACAGCTGCGGCACGATCTTGCCTCCCGCGGCGTGCACGTCCTGCACGACCTTCGCCCATCCCGCGAGCTGCTCCGCACCGTGGAAACGCGGCACCCGGTCGCTCTGCCCGGCCGAATCGTGGCCGACGTACGTCCCCTCGGTGATGATCAGGCCGACACCGGCGGCGGCGCGACGGGCGTAATACGACCGCACATCGTCACCGGGAATGCCCTCCGGCGAGAACATGCGCGTCATCGGCGCCATCGCGATGCGGTTGGGCACGGTCAGGCCGTTCAGCATGACGGGCCGCGACAGGACCTGGGCCGTACGAGAGACGTCGGTGACGATCACTGGATACTCCTTGACAACATCGAAGGTTGAGAACTTCAAGCAATACCCCCACGCTAGAGGTAACTATTTGAGATAGTCAAGTTTCTGCGGCTAGGCTGGTCGGTATGGAAGAAGCACCCCACGTCGATACGGCCCAGCTCATGGAGCTGCTCTCGGTGTCACTGGGCGCCTACTACGGCGACTTCACCACCGCCGCGGCCAGCGAAAACCTCACCGCGAGCCAAGGCAAAACCCTGACCGTCCTACGCCGAGGCCCCGTCGCGATGCGCGCCCTGGCCCACACCCTGGCCTGTGACGCCTCCAACATCACCGGGATCATCAACCGCCTGGAAAAGCGCGACCTGGTCCGCCGCGAAACCAACCCCACCGACCGACGTGTCACAAATCTCGTCATCACAACCGAGGGTGAACGTGTGGTCGACGCCATTCGCGCGAAAATGCGTGTCACGCAGGACGGGCTGGACCGACTCAGCAACCAGGACCGGGACCGTCTGCGGGCGCTACTGGAGCAGGTTTTCGCTCCGCGACCCGTGTGACGTCACGAAGTAAAGCCGCAGGTCAGCTAGGCGATTTGGTTTACGACAGTGTGTCGGATAATCTTTTGGCACACCAACAAGTCCGGGTGGCGGAATGGCAGACGCGCTAGCTTGAGGTGCTAGTGTCCTTTAACGGACGTGGGGGTTCAAGTCCCCCTCCGGACACGTACAGAAGGCCCCGATCGTATAGATCGGGGCCTTCTTCGTTCAGAATTTGCTGTGGCCGGATCGAATACTCACGTCCACGCCCGACGTGCGAAGTCGGCGCGCGAGGATTTCCATCTCGACTCGTGTGCCCTCGAGCCCCGCCTCGCACAACTCCTCGGCCATGATCCGGGCCTGCACCAACGACAGCGACCTCGCGGAGCGCAATGCTCGCATCACCGTCACCAAAGACGCACCGCCAGTCTGGCTTTCGAGGACTGTCGGCCCATTCGCGGCCAGGATCGTGTCACGAAAGCCCGCGAGTGGCTGCTGGTAACCGCAGTCCGCCCACACGCACCCGCATTCCGAGCATTGGCCGTCTACGTCCCACCGGTGGTCTGCGCCCACCAGCGCCTCAGTGACGGTGGACTCTGAGGGCTTTCCGCACTCGATACACGGCATCGTGTGTGAGGCCGATTCGGTGATGGTCTCCATTGTCCTATCAGCTGATCCAGTACCGGCGAATGTCGCCACCATCGGTCCATGGTTCGACCGATTCCAGTGTGCCACAACAGGGTTCGATTACCCGCCGCGATCCGCGGTTGTTGTTGTCGCATGTGACCAGGATTCGGTCTATGCCGATAGATCAGGCAACAACGACACCGTGCTGAAGGATGGCGGTGCCGAGCCCGCGACGCGGTACTCCGGCAGACCCCCGTACCCGACGTGCCCATCTCGTAAGCGCAGTCTCTGGTTGAGGGCATGCCTGATCGAGTTTCCGCTTCGCGAAGCTTTCGCGTACGCCAGCGCCGACACCGCCTACCGGTGCTACGTCCACCTGCGCGACGGCTGGTACTACTGACTTCCGACCGGCATGGGCCAAGCCTGAGCCCTCACCGCCGACGAGGGCGAGCACCTCCGCACAGTCAGCGTCTTCGAGTACGACGACCACAACCCACGCGGCTGAGCGACCCAGCCCGCCCGATGTGCATGGCAACCGGAATCCGAGGCCTCAAACCGCACTGCGACGTTCAGGTCTGCCCCGAACGCAGATCGCCGCACCCCACGCTTGGACCACCGCCACAGCCAGCGAAAGCGCGAGTCTGTACTAGAATCGTGTCCATGAGCACCCTTGGGGGGACGGCCAGTCGCTGACGGTTGTTCCCGAAAAAGTCCGCGACGTAGGTACTTTCGTGTATGGCCTCGCTGATACACTACGCCAGGCTCTCGACATTGCATCTCGCGAGGTAGATGCGTGCGCTGGAGGGAGCTGGACCGGCGACTACGCTGAGTCGTTCGCGACCGCCTGGTCCGAGACTCGTTCGGGTGGTGTCGCCGTAATCAGTGCTCTCACAGAAATGGCAGAAAAACTAGGCGTGTCTGCCGATACGTATAGCCAGGCTGACCAATCGTTCAGTGCAGACCTCGGTGCATTCAGTCTAGATCTGCCGGGTCTGTGATGGGGTCGGAATTCTCGCTCGACCTCGACCATCTCGAAGACATTGTCGCCAAGGTGGCTGGACTGGCCAGCTTTGTCGCAGAGCACCTCGATGAGATCGACGACAGAGTTGCGACACTCGTCGGCACCGGGTGGGAAAGTGTCGCCGCGGATGCCTACCAAGTCGCACACCAGCAATGGGCAACTGGCGCACGGGAATTCGCGGAGGGCATTCGCGAGATGAGTGCGTCAGCTAAATCTGCTCACACTCAATATTCCGCAGCGATCGATACCAACCGGCGCATGCTTTCAGGTGAGTGAGTGAGCGATGTACGTCGATTGGGTATCTTATTATGCGGCTGGCAAGGAATGTCACGATCTAGCCACAGAATTGCGTGCAGCTGATAAACCCGTTCACGATTGTATGCGGTCCAAAGGTGCTGGCATGGCAGGAGACGCGCCCGGCTGCACCGAATGGGCAAGAGCATATGATGACCAAGCTCGTAAGGGTTTGCAGGCGTGTACGAACTTGGCCGATGCGCTGACAAACTTCGGCAATATCCTGTTTGCATCCGGCTATAATTATGGGATCAGCAACAACAGCGACCCTGCACCACCACGCCCGACGATCGTTTCGATGACGGAGTACAAGGTCGACCTCCCGTCGGCTACGACGGCAATCTCCGGAAACGGCGTCCACCGTAATGATGACGGCGGAGAATTCTTCGACCGGTTCATGGAGAACATCACTAACGAATTCAAGAAGCTGCCCAATGCTGATGTTGATGCACTTGGTGAGGTTTCCGCGACGTGGAGTGCGTTCGCGAACAGCGAAGCGTTAGCGGGTCTGAAATCCCGTGTTGAGGCTATCTCGCAGCGATTCGACAACCTCGATGCAGTCGAAAACCGAGCCCTGATACAGCAACATCTCAACACGATTGGGACGTCGGCTGATACGATGACGTTGGCTGCCAGCAATATCGCAGCGCCGTTGGGAGAATTCAAAACTAGCATCGTCGATGCCAACCAAGCTGTGCGTAGCGCTATCATTTCGTTTGAGTGGGCAGTCGCGCTATCTGTCGGCGTCGCTGTGGTTGGAGCGCTCTTCTCTCTGGGTGGATCCGTAGCGGTCGGCGCAGGCACCGCCGCTCTGGCCGCCACTCAGGCGACATCCGCGATCCGAACTGCGTTGAACGCCCAGAAACTTCTGAGAATTCTCGGATTCTCGGCCGCATTCGGTAGCGCGGTCGGCGCAATCACTGCTTTTGACGGGGTGCCCGACACCGGCGCAGTAATTACGTCGCTCGCAACTATCATCACAACAAAAGTACTCCTACTCGAAGTCTCCGATGATATCAATGGCGGTGCGGGCGCCTTCACGGTCGGCTCGCTGACCACCAGTGTCGGGAAGTTGGCAAAGGAATACGATGTAACTGAACGTGAAATCAGAGAGGCAATTCACAAGGTGAAAGCAGGTGGGGCGTGGCGCGGCAACGGCGCAGCTAAGAATCCCGACGTGGTGATCGACACCAAGACCGGTGAGGCGTATCCGAAAAATGCCGATGGTACGGTTTCAGAGGATAGCATCGGAAATATCACAGACTTCTTGCCCGAAGAATGATCAGCCATGCATTTCCGATATCGAAGGATTCTATATTGACTGAACTCGAGGACCGCTGGATACTGCCGCTTCGCGGCCAGGCGGTCATGTCGACCACGTGGCGAGACAATGCTATTGAACTGACTACCAACGAAGGTAGTGTTATTACCGTGGGTATCACTGCACTACTTTCACCTGGGCACGCAACCAAGAACGATCCTGACCGTAGGCCATTGATCACGTGGGATCGCTCTGTGGTGGAAGAGATGGTCTGCGCTCGTATCATTTCCTCGGTCGGATTCAAGTCCGGGACGCTCCGGGTAAAATTTGAGAATGGCTGGACGTTGCTCGCTCGGAGGGATGATGCAGTTGCCACTGCCAAGTTCGGCGATGGCAGGTCCTGGCGTCAAACGCCTTCCGGGGGGGTGCTGGATTAATCAATCGACAGCGCGCTCGGTGCTTGTCGCCAACTGTTCGCCACCATCGTCTCGCTCGCACGCGCATCAGCAACGCGCACGCGCGCAACAGGTCCGACTCGGCGGGGCCGGTGTGACGGATTCCCTTGGGGGAAGAGCGTCCGGATCGGCCAGGCGATCGGCGATGATCCGGACGGTCGCGGTGAACTTGATCTTGCCGGGATCGATACCCGGCACAATGGCGCGATTCGTCTGCTCGGTTACGGTCCGATGCGACACAGACGACGTACCCACACCGGAAAGGCTCTCGACATCGTGAGATGGAAGTGGCGTTCGGCCCCCGCCATCGATCGCGTCGCACTGATGCTCGATTCGCTCGACGGGTTGTCGGTCGGCGACGCGCTGGGCGCGCAGTTCTTCATTATGGGACGATCGCTGTCCGGCCTTCGTGCGGGTAATCCCCCACTGGGACAGTGGGATTGGACCGATGACACCGAGATGGCCTGCAGCGTGGTCGCCGAACTGCAACGGCGCCAACAGATCGACCAGGATCGACTGGCCGCGGGCTTCGCGCGCCGGTTCTCACCAGAACGCGACTACGGACACGCGACGGTCACCACGCTTCGGCGAATCCGCGACGGCAAACCGTGGAGGGAAACCGCGAGCGCGGCATTCGAGGGCCAGGGTTCCTGCGGCAACGGTGCCGCCATGCGGGTCGCCCCGCTGGGCGCGTACTACGCCGACGATCCAAAACGGGCCGTCGCCGAAGCGATCCGATCGGCACAAGTCACCCACATGAACCCCGAAGGCGTGACCGGTGCCGTCGCGGTCGCGGTCGCCGCAGCACAGGCCGCTCATGCCCGCAGCGCCCAAACCCCGACCGCCCCAACGGAATTCCTCAGCTGCGTCCTAGACCGTCTCGAACCTGGTGAGACAACACAAGGAATCCGTCGCGCTCGCACCTTGCTCGGCACAACTATCGCCGAGGCCGCACACGAGTTGGGCAACGGATCCAGGGTGAAAGCGCAGGACACTGTACCGTTCGCATTGTGGGCCGCCGCAACACATCTCGACAACTACCCGGCAGCCATCGCCGCGTGCATCGAAGCAGACGGCGATATCGACACCACCTGCGCGATCACCGGCGGCATCGTCGCGTCCTACACCGGCACCACTACCGAAAACGGCGTACCCCAGAAGTGGCTGTCGGCCCGCGAACCGCTACCGTCCTGGCTCACCATGATCGACCGCTCACGCCGCTGACCTCGAGTCCGACAGGATCGGGCTCGTCGAGCCGGTCGAGATCGCGACGCAGTCGCGGAAATGCCCACTCAGCGAACACCTTTACCGCAGTTCCCGCGCGATCGCCTCGGCCGCGCGGGACGCCTGTTTGGCCGCGAAGCCGATCTGCGACGGCCTGGGCACGAACCCGATGAAACGCAGACCCTCAGCCGCCGGCTTCTCACCGGTGACATGCGGTCGGCCTCGGTCGTCCAGCACGCCGAGATGACCGACGAGCTTGTCGAGTTCGCGGCGAAACCCCGTCGCGCAGACCATCGCGTCCGGGACGATCCGCGCACCATCCGCCAGTCGCACACCGTCCGCATCGAACGACTCGACCCCCGGAACCACCTCGATGGACCTGTCTCGGATCGCGGCAATGACGTCGAGGTCGACGATCGCCGGCGCCACGCCGAGCCGAGCGCTGCGGGCGAATATGCCCTCGTCGGGGATCGGTAGACCGAACTCACGCAGGTCGCCGATGGTCCGCTTACGGCCGAACCGGGCGATGGCGTCCGCGATCCGGACCGGGGCGTGGTAGAGCGGCGTGGCGATGAAGTCCCCCGCGAGGCCACCGGGGCCCTGGCGGAGCATGATGTTGGGCGGCGTGCGCGCCGAAAGCCAGACCTTCGCCGCGCCTCCGGTGGCGAGATCGTAGGCGATTTCCATTCCTGAGCAGCCCGCTCCCACCACGAGCACACGTTTCCCGTTGTACCGCACCGGGTTCCGGTACTGCGAGGAATGAATCAGCGCACCCTTCCAGTCAAGGCGTCCGGGCCAGTCGGGGATGAAGGGCTCGTGATCGAAGCCGGTCGCAATCACCACCTCGGTGGCGTCGATCGCACCGGTCGAGGTGGTCAGGCGCCAGTGCCCGTCCGTGCGGTCGAGCCGTTCTACGAGGCAGCCCAAGCGTAGCTCGATCCCGGCCGCGTGTGCGTGCCGCTCGAGATGCTCGATCACCTGGTCGCGTGTGGGAAAGGTCGGAGTGCCTTCGGGGTAGGCGCGGTTGGGCAGGTGCGAGAACTGCTTGCCGGTGTTCAGTCGCAGCCGTTCATACCGACTGTGCCAGGAAGAACCGACGCGATCCGCTCCGTCGATCACCAACGGCTCGAGGCCACGGTCTGCCAGCGCCACCGCGGCCGAGACGCCGGAGGTGCCGGCGCCGACGATGGCGACTTGATACCGGCTCATCGTGTCCTCCTAGAATGTCGGCTTGAACCGGGCAGCTCGCGCGGTCAACGTCATGACACCAGCATCGTCGCGGTTGCCCCTGCGTCCTATCCCAGAATTCTGGGGTAGGCGGCCCGTAACCTGCTGCGATACGCTTCGGACATGTCGCAGAGCAAGCTGCCACGCGTCCGCGATCACATCGCGCGGGCCGCCGCCGAGCAGCTGGACTGGGTGAGCTACAGCGCGCGAGTCAGCGACGCCCTGCGCACGGTGATCCCGCATGAGCGCTGCTGCTGGCACACCGTCGATCCGGGCACCATCCTGTTCACCGGCAGCGTCAACTACAACATCGGGTGCTCTGGATCCTGGTTGGCGCGCTACGAGTACGAGGTCGAGGACGTCAACAAGTGGTCGATTCTTGCCCACAGTGGCCGTTTGGCGGGGGCGCTGAGCCTGGACACCGACGGCGATATGTCCCGCAGTGCGCGGCACCGTTCGCAGGAGGCGTACGGGGTCGGTGACGAGCTGCGCGTCTCGCTGGTCTCGGACGGGATCTATTGGGGCGCAGCGGCATTCCTGCGCAATGCGGACGAGCCGTGCTACACCGCCGAGCACGTCGCCGCGATCGCCGCACTGGCGCCCGCGCTGGCGACCGGTCTGCGGCAGTCGATGCTGCACGAGGTCCAGGCCGCTGTGACGAGCCTGGACTACGGCCCTGGTCTGGTGATCTTCGATGCCGCGGGCAACCCGGAATCGGTGTCACCCGCCGCACAACGGTGGATCGACGAAATTGTCGAGGTCCCGGCGCCGTCGACGCCGTACGAGTCCAAGGTTGTGCAGGCCATCGCGGCCAGGGCGCGCGCGATCGCACCGGGCACCGATCCGCTCGAGCTTGCCGCGCGCTCGCGGGTCCGCACCCGATCCGGGGCTTGGCTATTGCTTTACGGGACAAGCCTTTCCGGCGCCGAGCACGGACGCACCGCCGTCATCATCCAGCCCGCGACACCACACGAAGTCGCGCCCGTCATCGCGATGGCCTACGGCCTGTCACCACGCGAATGCCATCTCACCACGCTGTGCATTCAAGGGCGCTCAACCAAGGAGATGGCGCACGCGATGTCGTTGTCGGCCTTCACAATTCAAGACCACATGAAGTCGATCTTCGACAAGACCGGGGTGCGCAGCCGCGGGGAACTGGTGGGGCAGATATTTCTCGAGCACTACGCGCCACGTTGGGAACCTGCGGCCTCCCCACCCTCGGGATGGTTCGCAACGGGCATCAGCTGAGTTCACGATGGTCGACCTCGGCTGACCCGGAGTCCGTCGAGCCGCAATCGCCTCGGGAAATCGCGCCCGAGTTCGGGTCGGTGTCGGCGCACTGAGTCGGTCGGCTGCCGCCTCGGCGAGAGTGCGAGGCGGCAGCCGATGTGTTCAGTTCAGGACCCGGCCGAGGAAGTCGCGGATCAGCGCGGCGATCTCGGGACCGTGTGTCTCCAAGGCGAAATGGCCGGCGTCGAGCAGGTGCAGTTCGGCGTCGGGTAGGTCACCCAGGAAGGCGCGGGCGCCGTCGGCACCGAAGATTTCGTCGTGTTCGCCCCAGGTGATCAGCGTCGGGGGGCGGTGTTCGGCGAAGTACTTCTGAAAACCGGGGTATCCGTCGAGGTTGTTCTTGTAGTCGAAGAACAGCTGCAGCTGGATCTCCTTGTTTCCGGGACGATCCAGGTAGGCCTGGTCCAGCGTCCACGTGTCGGGGCTGACCAGCGCCAGCCGGTCGGCCGGAACACCGTGCGTGTATTGCCATTTCGTGGCGTCGAGCTCGAGTAGCTTGCGGACTGCGGGTTCGTGGGTGACGCGATCGCCTGCGTGCGCGAACAGCACCTCCCAGAACGGAGTGAAGCCTTCCATGTAGGCGTTGCCGCTCTGGGTGATGATCGCGGTGATCCGTTCGGGGTGACGCGAGGCGATGCGCAGGCCGATGGGGGCGCCGTAGTCCTGGATGTAGATCGCGAACCGGTCGATGCCGAGGGTGTCGAGCAGTTCGAGGGTGATGTCGGTGAGCGAGTCGAAGGTGTAATCGAATTCGTCGACGCCCGGCGCGGCCGACTGGCCGAAGCCCAGGTGGTCGGGTGCGATCACGTGGTAGTCGTCGGCGAGGGCGGGGATCAGGTTGCGGAACATGGCCGAACTGGTCGGAAAGCCGTGCAGCAGAAGGACAGTGGGCTTGCTCGGGTCTCCCGCTTCTCGGTAGAAGATGGTCTGTCCCTGGATCTGGACGGTGTGGTGGCGGGTCTGGCTCATGATGGATCTCTCTTTCTAGACAGTCACCGGCTCGCGGTGGCGAACCGGGGTGATCAACAGGGCGGCGGCGATGGTGAACATCGCGCCGAGGGCGAAATAGCCGCGGTAGCTGTCGGTGAGGGCATGCACGACGGTGGCCACGCCGAGGCCGGCGGCGGCCGCGAGCTGGTGGGTCACCCAGGCGGGGGCCAGCGTGCGGCCCATTCGGGCGGGGTCGAGGCCTCGCGACAGGATCGCCATGGTGAGCGGGATGACCGGAAACGAAGCGATGCCGAACAGCACTGCCACCACGACCAAGACCTGCGGTCCTGGCACGAACATCGCGGCCAGCAGCGCCACCAGGCGCACCGAATACAGTGCTCGCAGTAGGGTTTCCGGTGAATGCTGCCGCAGCAGGCGCACCATCGCCGCCGAGGTCACCCCCGCCGCCAACGCCGCGAGCGCGACGAGCCTGCCGGCGCCGGTGACCGTCCAGCCCTGCTCCACCGCGTGTTTGGGCAGCATCAAGACCACCGCGTACAGGGTCGCCGCGTGTAACCCCAAGCCCACCAGCACTTTCCACTGATCGGCCAGCGACTGAGCCGCACCCGCGCTGGTAGCAACGCGCTGGTCGGCAGGCAGCACCACCGCGAGCACTGCGGTCACGGCCAGACCGATCGCACCCAATATCGCGAAGGTGCCGCGCACCCCGACCGGACCGAACAGCGTGGTGGCCAACCAGGGTGCGATCAGCTGTCCGACATTGATGCCGATGGCCGCTCGCGCCATGGCGGGCCCGGCGTTGCTGCCGTGGGCACGACCCAGCAGCGTGGTCACGGTCAGCGTCGCCGAGGACGCGAACCCCAGTCCGCCCAACACCATGTAGGCGGCCACGAACTGCCAGGTCCGCGTGACATCGGCCAGCACGAGATAGCTGCTCGAGATCAGCGTGAGCCCGCCGATCAGCACGAGCTTGGGCCCGAACCGATCGAGCAGGCTGCCGATGCCGTGCTGGGCCAGGCCGGTGATCGCGGTGCCCGCGGCAGCGGCGACAGCCAGCGCGGTGGCGGAGATGCCGTATTCGGCGACGGTCGGAGCGAAGAACACGCCCATCGTGAAATTCAGGCCGAACGACACGGTCATGGCCGCCAGGCCGGCCCAGGCGAGATGCTCACGCGGCATCCCTGTCATGCCGCCGTTCACGACTGCCCCTGTGCGCGTTCGATTTTCACGCTCAGCACCGCGAGTAGATCCTCGAGCAGCTCAATGGTGGCCTCGTCGACGAGGTTGCCCGCGTCGTCGAAACGTTCGTGCGAGCGGAAGGCGATGACCTCCGGCTTCGCCACGACGTCGCTGTTGGTCCAGACGAAAACCTGCCGCAACGCGAGTTGCGCACGGACCGAACCGAATTGGGTCGGCGCGGCACCCAGGATCGCGATCGGCTTACGCAGCAGCGGCAGCCCTTCGATCTTGGTCCAGTCGGTGCTCACCCAGTCCAGGGCGTTCTCGAGCACGCCGGGGATCGAGTAGTTGTACTCGGGCGTTGCGATCAGCAGCCCGTCGGCGGCGGTGATGCGGCGGCGCAGGTCGGCCACCGCCCCTGGCCGCCGGTCCGGAGTGTCGAAATCCCTGTCGTAGGGCGGGATCTCGCGCAGGCCGTCATAGATCTCGATATCGAGCCCGCCGCTGTACTTCTGGGCGGCGCGCAGCAGGGCGGTGTTGTGCGAGTCGGCGCGCAAGCTGCCGGACAGGGCAAGGACGGTGTGGTTGCTCATCGAACTTCTTCCGGGGAAGGTGCCGGGTCCGCTCGGGACCCGGCACCGGATGATCAGTGGGAGTGGTGCCGCACGACCGGCCAGTCGATCTCGGTGTCGGCGACCTTGTTGACGTAGTTGGTGAACACATTCAGTGCGACACCGGCCACGACCTCGACGATCTCGCCATCGGTGAGACCCGCGGCGCGCGCCTGGGCCAGATCCGAGTCGGCGACGCCGCCACGCGACTCGAGCACCGCGACGGTGAAGGCGAGCACAGCCTTGGCGTGATCGTCGGCCGAGCCGGCGTGCCGACTGCTCGCGATCTCCTCATGGTCGAGCTCGGCGACGTTCTCGCCGATGTAGCTGTGCGCGGACAGGCAGTAGTCGCAGCCGTTCTCCTCGGCGACCAGCAGCGCGATGCGCTCACGGGTGCCCGCCGACAGCGCGCCGCCCGCCAGCGCGGACGTGAGGGCGAGGTAGCCGGCGAGCACGGCGGGGCTGTTGACCATCACCTTGGTCATGTTGGGTGTGACGCCGAAACCCTTTTGCACGTCGGCGAGCAGTTGCGCGGCGCGGCCGGTGGCGGTTTCGGGCTGGACAAGGGGCAGACGAGACATCGGAGACCTCACTGATTCGGTGTGTACTAACCGTTGATAGAGCTTTCAACAGTTAGAGACGGCGTATTGATTCCCCACTCCGGTGAAAAGTTCGGGATTCGGGGGAAGCGCTGTAGGGGCGCACTGATAACGCTACGGCGCGGCACTGTCGCCACCACCGGACTCCAGCCGCCGAGCTGCGGACTATCCGCGCCACCACGTCCAATCGAAACGTTGTGGCCGAGTGGGGGTTTCCGACCTAATATCTGCTGGTGATCGACGGCACCATCCCGGTTCGCACCGCCCGCCTGATTCGGGCGACAGCACGCAGCGTCGGCGTCGCCGAGGGCGAACTTCGGCACCTGCCGGGCCCCGACCCCGCGGGCATCCCCGACGATCTGGCCCGTGTGCCGACCGAATCGACCTGGCGCATCTGGGAACTCATCGACGCGATCGGCGGACCCGGCGCCGGCCTGCACGCGGGCGCGGCAGCCGAGCACGGCCATCTGCCCGAATGGGACTATCTGTTCACCAGCGCGTCATCGCTGGCCGACAGCGTCCGCGCGGCCTTCGAACTACGGGCGCTGGTCACCGATCCCGGCGTCGAGTGGACCGTGCAGTCCGACGGTGGACTGTTGGTCATCCGGGTCGGTGCGATCGAGCCCGGTCCGGTGATCGCGCCGGTGGAGGAATTCGTGCTGTCGACCGTGCTGCGGCGGATGCGTGAGGCGACCGACACGCCGATCACTCCCGTCCACGTTGCGCTGCGTCAACCCGCACCACCGACCCGTCGGCACTTGATCGACGTCTTCGGCACCCGCCGTATCGATTTCGACGCACCGCACGCCCAGCTGACCTTCCTCGACATCGGCGCGCTGCCCACCGGCACCGACCCGCATCTGGGCGCACTGGTACGCAGGCACGCCGAGCTCACCATCGCGAACAGCCACCCGGTCCCTACGTTCCCGCAGGCGTTGCGCACGGCTGTTCTGGACGACCTCGCCGCAGGTGACCTCGACTTGGCAACTGTGGCAACCCGTTTCGCCGCCAGCTCACGCACATTCCAGCGCAGGCTCGCCGAGGCGGGCACCACGTGGCGCGACGAGGTCGACGCTGCTCGCCGAGAACGCGCGCAGCACCTACTGCGCACCTCCGACCTGCCGGTGCGGGCGATCGCCGCGCGACTGGGCTACACCGACGCCCGGACGCTACGCCGCGCGTTCCGGCGCTGGACCGGGCAGAACCCGGAGACCTACCGCCGCGACGCCCGGTCCTGAACAGCGGAAGCTCCGCCGCGCGTGGGCAATCCGGCTGGCTTGGTATTCGCCGCGCTGGGCGAGTCGATCGTCGCCCTGGGCGTCGGTCTGGCCGATGAGCCGATCACCGTCGCACTGGTGGCGATGGTCGCGCTGGGCCTTCGCTTGGCGTATGTGATGTGGTGGGCCTACTTCGGTTTCGATGACGAACGTGGTGAACACGCGCTGGCCGCGAGACCCACAACAGACCGGGTCAGGCCCGCGCTGGTCGCCCTCACCTACGCGGTCGTGATCTTCGACGACATGCGCATTCTTCGAGGGGGTCAGCACAGCGCGTATGCGTAGAGCTCGCCGACCTGGCTACCGTCGCGTGTCCAGAATGAGGTATCTCAGGTGCTTCGTGGCGAAGATGAGTTCGTCCTCGTAGTGCGGGTCATCCACGGCGGCCCTGCGGTAGATGCGAATTGACTTCTTGCCCAGCCTGATCGCCTTGCGTCGCCGACCGGCACGCGCCCAGGTCGCGCTCATACTGAGCATCGCCCCGGCGAGCGCGATGACCTCTGTCCGATCAGCGGCAACGGCCTGCCAATGCAGGCGATAGGACCGTTTACCGATCGCGAGCGCACCGGGTATGTCGCCGGTGTCGCGCAACGTGCCGCTGTGCCACAACGTCAACTCGGCGAGCAGGGTGAGCGTCGACTGGGTCCGCGGCGCTGCGTCCAGTAACTCGATCGCTTCGCGAGTCGCCTCGATGGAATCCGCCCACCGGCCCCGGTCGGAATCACAACGGCTGCGCTGAGTCAATGCCTCCGCAAACGCCGGGACGTGCTTCGGGTCCTCGGCGACGAGGGTGCGATACAACGCCACCGATTCCTCGCCGAACTGCGCGGCCGACGGGTCCTTGCAGGAGCTCAGGCCCATGCTCAACGAGGTCAACGCACGTGCCAGCTGTGGCCGATAGGCGGGTGTGGCAGCGGCGATGCGGCGGCACAGTTCGACGCATTCCGCCGCGGGTTCGCGTGCCAGCGACCAGGATTCGGTCCGGTAGTGGTCCCAGACCAACTGGTCCAGCATCGCGGCAAGGTCGGGTTCGTGGTCGGGGTTCTCCTCTGCCAGCACGCGGTACGCGCCGATTACCCGTTGCGTGATCGCGGTCGCTTGCACACACAGTCCGCAGGCGCGGAAGTCGTCGGCGAGCTGTCGGGCTTCGCGCAGGTCCCAGGGCATGAGCCGTTCACACAGTTCGACGACCTCGTCGGCCGCCGACCCGGCATCGAACGTGAGACCGTCGCGCATCGCGTACGTGGCGAAGGCGCCCAGCGCCACGGCGAGTTCGAACGGCCGGGCCTTGTCGACCTCGATCAGGATCCGTCTTCCGACGACCACGTCCATCGCGAAACGGTGCGCCTTCGACCACTTCTTCCGCTGCGCGCAGCGTTGCGCCTCGCTGTTGGACTGGGCGATGAACTGCTCGAGTTGCTCGGGCATGACCGCAGCCATGGCGCGCAGTTGGCGAGCCTCATCCGTGTTCGGCAGCCGTCGGTCCACCATGCACCTCCCCCGGGTGTGGTCGCTGCTTGTCATGGTAGTCCGAGTGGCCGTAATGCACTGGCCGACAATGCCGTTCGCACTCTGCTCAGGGATGCGACCACAGCTTGCCGCTGAAGACGCCCGCTACCGGAATCGGGTCGTTACCTATCCGGCTCCACAATGCGACGCCCTAATTCATTGGCGGACTTACCCTTTGAGTATGAGTCCGCCACCAGCGGGGCCGGCATTCGGTGTCGGTGAGCCGATCTTTCGAGTGGGTTGCACGCCGAGCACGGTGTTGATGCCCCTTGGCAACGCGGTCGGGATCGCCGCCGCGGTCGGCTGGCTCGATGACGCGCGGCTCGTCATGCCCGCGGGTTGGCAATGGTGGGGTGCCACGGCGATTTTCGGGTTCGAGGGGCTGGTGTACGCGCTGCTCGGGCTCGCGCTGCTGATCGTGGTCGGGGTGTCGCCGATCCGGCTGTACATCGGCGGGCTCAGTGAGATCGCGTCGAACGTCCTGAAGTTCTGGCTGCTCACCATGTTCAGCGACTGGGCGGGTTTCGGAGTGAGCGCACACGGCTGGTGGACGTTCGTCTGGGCCGGGGTGATCATCGCGGCCGTTCGCTTCGCGTTCGGCGCGCGCACCAGTTTCGACGAATAGGCACGGCCCGAGCCCACCCACTGCCCCACCCGCTACGGAAGGCCGTGACCGCTCAAGGCTGCGACATGGCGTGGGTGAGCAGGGCGACCAGCACCTGTTTGGTCGACTCGAGGTCGCGCACATCGCACAGCAGGATCGGTACCGTCGCAGTCAAATCCAGTGCGGTGCGCACAGCGTCGACGGTGTAGAGCTGCACGCCGTCGAAGCAGTTCACGCCGACGATGAACGGGATGCCGCGACGTTCGAAGAAGTCGATGGCGGCGAAGCAACCGTCGAGGCGGCGGGTGTCAGCGAGCACGACCGCGCCCAGCGCACCTTCGGTCATCTCGTTCCACATGAACCAGAACCGTTGCTGCCCCGGCATTCCGAACAGATACAGCACCAGATCGTCGGCGATGGTGATGCGGCCGAAGTCCAGGGCCACGGTGGTCGTGGACTTCTCGCCGACGCCGGACAGGTCGTCCACGCCCACGCCGGCCGCGGTCATGGTCTCCTCGGTGCGCAGCGGCGTGACCTCGCTGATCGTGCCCACCAAGGTCGTCTTGCCGACACCGAAGCCACCGGAGATCAGGATCTTCAACGTGGTGGCGTCCAGGGACACCTCGGGTGGGTCCGCCTTGGTGTCAGAGAGCCCGGATACCATCGATCACCCTTTGCATTGTGTGGACGTCGGGTCGGCCGGCCCGCGATGTGCCGGTGCGGTAGAGCATCAACTGTTGGTGGATCAGATCGCCGAGCAGCACCTTGACCACCCGCAACGGCAGGTGAACTCCCGCGGCGGCCTCGGCGACCGACAGCGGGTGTTCGCAGAATCTCAGCAGTTGCGCCGAGGCGGAGTCGACCCGTTGCCAACTCGACGGGTCCGACGCGGTGACCACCAGCGTCACCAGATCCAGTTCGATGCCCGAGTTGCTGCGGGTGCGTCCACCGGTGAAGGTGTAGGGCCGCGCGACCGGGCCTGCCTCGTCGTCGAACCACCACCGCTCGTGGTCGTTGTCCACCGTCATCGCTACCCTTGCCGACGTCGTCCGCCACCGACCGGTGCGGTCCGCGCCTCCACGGTCAGATGCGGACCCGCTTGCAGCACAACATGATTCATCTCGTAGGCGACCAGTCCGAGGTCGGCGTCCTCGTCGGCGATCAACACCAGACTCGCCCGCGGGCCCGCCTCGGTGACCAGCAGATACGCCCGACCCAGTTCGACCACGGTCTGCCGTGCCGGTCCCAGATCGAAATGGTTACCGACACCGCCGGCCAGGCTGCGGTAGGCCGAACCGATCGCCGACAGGTGCTCGGCATCGGCGCGCGTCAAGTCGGCACTGCCCGCGATCAGCAGGCCGTCGGTGGCCAACAGCACTGCGCTGCGCACGCCCGCGACACGGTTGACCAGGTCGTCTATCAGCCAGTCCAGGCCTGCGTTCGTTGCGTTGCGCACTGCTACTCCACTCCGTTGATCGAGAATTCGCCCGTGTTCGCCTCGAACCTCGCCTGCGCTGTGCCCCGCTGAAAGGCGGACAGGGCCGCGCTGGAACGCTCCACGTTCGGCGCGATGCCCCCACCGGGCGCGGGCCGCTGCCGCAATTGCGGGGCGATATCGCTTTGACGAACGCGGGTCGGCAGCGGCGGGGGTTCGGCGGCGACCGCGGGTGGCGGCGCGCGGTAACTGTCCGGTTCGGCGCGGTAGGTGACGGGATCGGGTGCGGTAGGCGGCGTGGACGCACCGGGCATGAACGCTTCGTACCCGTTCGGGGCGTACTCGGGAACAGCCGCCGGCGCGGGTTGCTCGGGTTGCGCGGGTTCGGCGAGCAACGCCGAGGGCAACAGCACGATCGCGTGGATGCCACCGTAGGCGGACTCCCGAAGTGTCACCCGCGCACCATGTTTGGCTGCCAGCGTGGCCACCACATACAGGCCGACCCTGGTCTCCCCGACCAGCGACAGCACACCGAGATCGCCCGGCTCGCTGAGCAATGCGTTGAGTTCGGCGCACCGCTTCGCGGGCATCCCCAAGCCTTGGTCCTCGACTTCGACGACAACGCCGCGGCCCGTGATCGCGCAGCGCACAGAGACTTTGGCCTGCGGCGGCGAGAACGCGGTGCCGTTGTCCACCAGCTCAGCCAGCAGGTGACCGATGTCGGCGACACACGAACCATGCAGGGCGACATCGGGAACGGGGCCGGTGTCGACCCGGGTGTAGTCCTTGGTCTCCGACACCGCGCCGCGCAACACATCCGCCAGCGGCACCGGTCGACGCCACTGCCTGCCCACCGATTCGCCACCCAGAATGATCAGATTCTCGGCGTTGCGGCGGGCACGGGTGGTCAGGTGATCGAGCTGGAACAGCCGGTCGACCAGTTCGGGATTGTCCTCGGACCGTTCGATCTGGTCGAGCAACTGCAGTTGACGGTGCACCAGCGCCTGACTGCGGTGCGCGATATTCGAGAACACCGTGCGCGCGGCACGTCTGGTCTGCACCTCGGCCACCGCCGCCGCGGTCGCGCTGCTTTGCGCCTTGTCGAACGCGCGCGCCACCTCGCCGAGCTCGTCGTCACCGAAATCGATACGGGGAACCGGGTTTTCGAGTTCGGCCGGTCCGCCCGCGTCGACTTGTGCCAGCACCTGCGGCAATTCGCGTTCGGTGATCTCGAGGGTCTGGGTGCGCAGCGCGGTGATGCGGCGAACGAGCCGGTTCGCGCCGAGGTAGGCGGCAAGCGCGGCACCCAGCGCGGCCAGCGCGACCACGACAGCGGCCGCGAGCGACCACCGCAGCGCGTCGCGTCCCTCCGCGCGGGCGACAGCGGAACTGTGGTCGGCTTGGCCGACGTAGATCGCGGACAGCACCGCGCTGACCTTCTCCGCGGCCTCGGCGCGCGCGGCGAAGTCGAACCGCTGGTCGGCGATGAGCGCGTCGTCGCCCGCGATCAGGGTCGTCCACTGCGGCGACCCGCGCAGTTGCGTGAACGCCGCGCGCGAGGCCTCGGTCCAGTTCGCCATCAACTCGTGCTGACCGACGCGATACAGACCCACCATCGCACCGAATTGGGTGCGCAGTTCCTGGTCGTCATGGGTGAATACGTAACCGGCCAGCGCGTTGGCCCGGTTGACCGCCTCGAGCAGGACGAACGTGTCGGAGGTGACGACCTGTTCGAACGCGGCCGCCGCGCTGTTGGACGCGTACGACAGCCGCTTCGAACTCACCGCGATGGTGTCGAAGATGTTGTTGTACAGCGCGACGTAGCGCCCCACATCAGCGTGACCCGCGTCGACCTGCGCGCGGGCGTCCTGCCACTGCGGGATGAACCCCATCGCGAGTTCGACCTGCGGCTGGATCTGGGGAACCGCGGCCAGAATCTGGTCGGTGTAGGCCATGAAATCGACGGTGGTCTTGTCGACCGCGGCCCGTGCGGCGATCATCGCGGGCCGCAGATCCTCGCGGCCTGCGAGATAACCCAGCGTGGTCGCCCGTTCCACCGACAGCGCCTTGATGTGCGCACTGGTCGCGCCCATCCCCGTGTCACGCTGATCGGCGTAGGACAGCGACGCCAGACCGCTTCGCACCAGGTAACCGCTGACCAGCGCACCGAGCACGAGCGCGACCAGACACGGAAGGAAAGCGATCCGGAGCAAACGCCCTGTGATCGAGTTCGATCGGGCGCGCGAAAACCGTCTCGTCATGCGCAGCACCGCGCCTTTCCACTCCGCGCGGCCCCCAACGTCGGCCGCCTACCGCACAACCCGCCAGTGACCCGGCGAGGCTGAACGTGACTTCGCCAGACGGTAGCCGACCACGTCGCGGCGCAGAATCGGTAAAATTACGTATCTGATGTGCGGACAACTAATTACCCCAGATACTGGGACCCGTGATGCGTGACAAGGTCGCCGATGTCGGCGACGTAACTTCCTTCGTGGGTCGAAGTTCCGAGACCGCGCAGATCACGCGATTGCTCGACCGTGCCCGACTGGTCACGCTGACCGGGCCCGGCGGGGTCGGGAAGACGCGCCTTGCCCTGCGAATCGCGGCAACGCTGGACCAGCGATTCCCCGACGGGGTAATACCTATCGAACTGGCCGAACTGCGCGACGCGGAGCTGCTGGACGAAGTGCTGATCGAGTCGCTCGGTCTGCACCGCCGGTCCCTCGAATCCGCGACGAACCTGCTGGTCGAGCACCTGCGGGAGCGGAAGATCTTGTTGGTGTTCGACAATTGCGAACACCTCGCGCACGGCTGCGCCGAACTGTTGTCCACCCTGCTCAGCCGGTGCGCCACCCTCACGGTGCTGGCCACCAGCCGCCAGGCATTGTCGGTGCGGGGCGAACATGTCTACCCCGTGCCACCGTTGGGACCATCCGACGCGCACCGGCTGTTCACCGATCGGGCCACGGCCGTGGTGCCGGGTTTCGCCGAATCCGGCGATGACGTCGCGCAGGTGTGCGAACGCCTGGACGGTCTGCCGCTGGCCATCGAACTGGCGGCCGCACGGATCAAGGCCTTGACCCCGGCGCAGTTGCGAGATCGGCTCACGATGTCGATGCTGACCGACCGCGTCGCCGACACCACACAGCGACACCGCACCCTGCGCGACACCATCGAGTGGAGCTTTCGGCTGTGCTCACCGAGCGAGCAGAAACTGTGGGCACTGTCCACGGTGTTCCATGGTTCTTTCGACCTGGAGGCAGCCGAATACGTTTGGGGTGGCCCGGTACTGGACCTGATCGAGGGATTGCTCGACAAATCGGTGCTGGTGCGCGGCGATTCGCACGGCATCGTGCGGTACCGGATGTTGGAAACGCTGCGCGAGTACGGGCGCGAAATGCTCGTCGGGTCCGGCGAGGAGGCGACAGTGCTACGCCGCCACCGTGATTGGTTCGACCAACTCACCTTGTCGGCCGACACCGAAGCCCTCGGTCAGAATCAACGACAGTGGTACGGACGGCTACGCGACGAGCACGCCAATATTCGTGAGGCCATCGCGTGGTCGCTGACCGTGCCCGGCGAAGCGGGCGTCGCCGTGCGGATGGCGTCGCGTTTCGAGGAGTACTGGGTCCTGCGTGGCGCTCTCGGCGAGGCACGGGATCGGCTGCGCCGCGCCGGCGCCGCCGCGCGTGCCGAACACGTCGACGGCCCCACGATCGCGTTCGCGTTGCGCACCGAGGCGATGTTCGCGATCTGGCAGGCCGATCTGGACGCGGCGCGACAACTGTTGATCCAGGCACGCGCCCTCGCGGGCGACGACGAGATTCTGGGCGCCCAGATCGGGCACGCGCAAGGATTCCTGGAACTACTGTCGCTCAACGTCGATGGTGCGGCCACGCTGATCTCCGACGCGGTGGCCACGTTCGACCGACATGCCCGCACGCCCGAACCGCACCTGCTGTTCCTCGACGGGGTCACCAAGTCGTTCAGCAGCGACCTCGACACCGCACGTGCCGCGGTGCAGCGGAACCTCGATGTGTGCACGCACGCTTGCGCCGAGTTCAGCCTCATCGGGGCACTGTTCGGCCAAGCGTTGGTGGAGGTGCAGTTCGGCGACGTGGAGGTGGCGTCGCGCGCGGCGACCACGGGTTTGCGGCTGGCCGACGGTTTCGGGTTCGAGCGGGTGGCGATGGCCGCCTACCTGATCGAGGCGCTGGCCTGGATCACGCACCGGCAGGGCGATCTCCCGCGCGCCGCGACGATCTTCGGCATCGCGGCAGGCGGCTGGCAGGACCTGGGCGCGTCACCCGATATCGCGGTCACGTTCATCCACCAGTCCCATCGCGACGCGACCCGAAAGACATTGGGCAGCAAACGCTTCGATGAACTGTGGCAGCGCGGCAAGAAGATGTCGATCGACCACGCCTGGAAGTACATGCTCGAACCTCGCGACGAGCCGGGACCACTGACCCGACGCGAGAACGAGATCGCGGCATTGGTCGCACAGGGCAAGAGCAATCGCGATATCGCCACAGAGTTGGTGGTCTCGGTGCGCACCATCGACACCCACATCCAGCACATTCTGGACAAGCTGGCCGCGAAAAGTCGTGTGCAGATTGCCAATTGGATGAATGAGGCTCAGATGTGAGGTCGGCAAGGGTCTCCATCGTCGGACGCCGTGCGACCCCGGCTCACAGGGGCTGGTGCGCGCCGCTGACATCATCGAAGCCTGCCAGCGCGACTGCCAGGTCGAGATTGTCGACATCTCGGAGTGTGCCGGTGCCGGGCGGACGCAGGCCTTGCTCGCGGCAAGCGCTCAGGATCCTGATGTGCACGGCCCAGGTCACCAAGGGTGATTCGGTCAGCACGGGCAAGACCGGTTCGATGCGATGGGCCAGTTGGGATACGGCCTCGGCACGGATGCTCTCGCGAAAATCCGCGCGCGCCAACTCGATCAGTCGGTCATCGAGTTCGCCCGGTGGTGTGTGTGCGGCGCAGGTGGCCAGCGCCTCGTAGCCGCGAGTACCGGCAACCTCGCCTGAGGCGACGAGATCCCAAGTGATCGTGGCAATTTCGTGTGATCGCGGCACGAACCGTAGGTAGTACACGGCGGATTTACGGACGCTCATGTCCGGATCGTGGGCGAGCGCGAGCAGCAGGTCCGCCTCGTGCCAGGTCGACAGCGCCCGGCAGCTCAATGCTCGCACCTGCGGGTCCGGATGGCCGGACAGGAAAGTGGCGAGGCCGACGCGGCCGGCAGTAGGCACACCGATCCAGTGGTAGCTGTGCAGTGCGTCCAGTCTCGGTGCCCACGCGCCGTCGGGGTCGGAGTAGGTGGAGAAGATCTGCGCCGCCACCGGCACGATCAGTTCGCGCGTGTCAGGTACCGACGCACCACCCGAAGTCGCAGCATCGAATTCGGGCGGTCCCAACAGGTCTGCCACGGGTGCGAGCCAGCTCGGAATCGACCGCTGCTCGCACTGGAAGCTGCCGAGCAGGTCATCCTTGGAATCCCTGGCGGCGTCGGCTCTTTCATCGACACCCTGGGCGATCTCGTGGAGCAGGCGCAGCGTGGCCCTGCTCTGGTAGCAGCGCAGCGTCTCTATCGCGGCGCAGGCGACACCGGTGTCGCGGTCGTCGGCGGCGCGATGCAGTGCCTGTTCCGCTGCCACCGGTTCCTCCCAGTACAGAACCTCGGCCGCAGTCCGTCGCACCCCCGGATCGGGATGGTCCAAGCCCTGAATCTTGTACTGCTGCCAACGCGGTTCCTCGAAGCCGAATTCGATTCCCGTCAACGCGTGCCGGTACAGCGGGTGGTGCGGATCGCGCGCCACCGGTTCGAGCAGATCGGCTTCGGTGCGCTCGGCCTGCCGCAACAGACACCCGCGGACCAGGTCGTCACCGGCGTTCCACCAGGCGCGCCACCGCGCACCTTCCGGGCACATCGCCGAGTTCTCCAACACCCGCAACGCGACCTGCCGCACCTCGGCGGGCCGGTCCCGATCGAGCCCGATCGCGGCCAACGGCGCAGCCGCCCGCACATCGCCCAACCGCTCGAGCACATCGCCGACTTCATCCCGGGCCGCCGCCGAAACAGCAGGATCGGACAACACCCGAATCAGCTCGAAGGTCGCCGACCGATCCTGCTGCTGCGCAACGCGCCCGTACTCCCCCACCACGCTCACCCGCCCATCATGCCTGCCACCCAGCCGGAGCCGTGGTGTCGAGGGCGGAACCCGCTCGACCCGAGTGCGGTGCGTGTATACCAACACACCCGCGGCGATGAATGCGGCGACGACGGCGACGAACACAACTTGGGGTTGGCCGAGGGTGTTGTCGCCGGCTACCAGGTTGACTGCGATATTGATCAGCCAGTGGCCGATCGACGCGGTCAGTACGCGCTGGCGGAAACTGCCGTTGCTCAGGTAGCCGAGGACGATGGCGAAGGCCATGGCCGAGATGAGGAAGCAGGCCGCGGCTACTGGTCCCGCTGCTAACGCTTGGACGTGCCACAGGGCCCAGGTCGCGCCGGTCATCGAGATCGCGGTGAACCTGGCCATTCGGGATTCCAGGATCGGTTGCATCAGGCCGCGCCAGCCGATCTCCTCGCCTCCCGCACCGAGGAGTTGGAGCAGCACGAACACAGCGAAGGGGAGGCCGCCGACTGTTGCCGGACCTGCGATGGCGGTGCCGGAGATCAGGGCGGCCATGGTGATCAGCAGCCACAGCGTTGCGCAGAGAACGACCATCGTCAGGATGTTCGTGCGAACTCGCCGGGCGGAAATCGCTGCGGGCCGCAGTCCGGCGATCGTCTTCCTGAACATCAGCCAGGTTGTCAGAGCGCCGAGGGCCGGGGCGAACTGGACCAGCGACAGCGCCGCGGGGTCGATTCCTGAATGAGGTTGTACCGCAAGGAGAACGGCCGACGCGGCCAGCGTGGACAGTACGTAGACCCCCACGGCTGACCAGACCCTCGCCGTCGTCGGGATGGCGACGCCGGGTCGCAAAGAACCAAAGTCGTTGGAACGCATGGGAATTACCGTGGCAGGCGATCGTCGCCCGCGAATCACCCTGACGTCGTATTCACCTGTCGTACTCAGGGACTAGCCGCGATCAACCGACCCGACCCGCAGTCAGCGATTCTTGCGGCTGGCTGTTTGGTCGATGCGGGGGTCTTCGGTGACCGCGTACCGCGTGATGTATTCGCTGAGAAACGCCTGCACAGTCGCGGTGGCCGGGATGGCGAGCAGGGCGCCGACCGCACCGAGCAGCGCACCGCCTGCCAGCACCGCGATCAGCGCGACCGCCGCGTTGACGTCGACGGTGCGAGACGTGATGCGCGGCTGCAGGATGTAGTCCTGGAAGAACTGGTAGAACACCGCGAACAGCGCGATCCACAGCACGTCGATGGGGTCGATGGTGAGCGCGACCAGGATCGGTAGCACCGCGGCGAGGTAGGTGCCGATCGTGGGGACGAAGGAGGCGATGACGCCGAACCACACGCCCAGCGCGATGGCGTTGGGCAGGCCCAGCAGTGCCAGGAACACCCCGTGCACGACGGCAGAGATGATGGCCAGCAGCACCCGCGAGTACAGGTAGCCACCGGTTTTGACGATGGCGAGGTCCCAGGCGTGCAGGACGGTGACCTGACGTTGCGGTGGCAGTACCGAGCAGACCGCGCGTCGCAGCTTCGGGCCGCCTGCGGTGAAATAGACGCTGAACAGTGCGATCACCAGCACCTGCGCGACCCCGCCCAGCACCGTCGTCGACACACCCCACGCGTTGTTGGCCGCGTCCTGCGCGTAGTTGCCGACCGTCTCGGATTCGTGCAGCAGGCGTTGGCTCAGGTCGTGAAGGGTGAAATGCTGGCTGAAGCGACGGTTGACCCACTCCACCCCCGAATCCAACAGCCGCGGCGCCTCTTTGACCAGGTTCGTCACGGTGTGCACCAGCAGCGTGACCAACGCGGCCAGGAACCCGAGCACGCACGCGAAGGTCACCACGAACACCACACCGGTGGCCAGCCCCCGATTCATGCCGCGCCGCGCCAGCACCCCGACGGCCGGTTCCATGGCCAGCGAGATGAAGAACGCGACGAGCAGAATGATCAAGATCCCGGTGAGCCGGTGAAAAGCCCAGTCCCCCAACAGGAACAGCCCGAACAGCGCCAACGCGAGCACCATCGCGCGCGGCAACCATCCGGGCATCCGCGCACGAGTGGGCGGCGAGGGCGTCTGGGTTTCCACGCGTTCAGTGTGGACCGTGTTTGTCGGCGAGTGCTGTAGCGACGTGGCCCGATCTTCGGGTGAGTCCAGCCGACCTCGACGACTGCTGGTTCGAGTTCGCCCTGCGCGAGCCGTCCCCAGTTCAGTTCGGCTGGTCGATTCCGAGCCTGATCGATGCGGGCCGACACACCTGCGCAATGGCGTCCCGTTCGGCGGCCGACAAGTTCGAGGCCGCTCCCGCATAGGAGGGATCGAATACCGTTGCGCCGTAACGCAACCAGTCCGGGTCTCGGTCGATGCCGAGGAAGTCGGCGAGTTCACCCAGCGCGCGTTCGGGTTCGGCGATCAGGTCCGCGTAGGACAGCGGGAGTACTCGTTGCACGGGATGCTGGTCCAGTGCGTCCAGTCCGGTGTCGATCAGGTCGGACCACATCCGGGCGAAGCGGGTGATCGGCAGGTTCAGCGACATCAGGTGGTCGCGGTCGTAGGCGTCGCCGAGGATCGGCAGTAGCTCCGACGGCAACGTGCTCGGGTCGAAACGCCAGGTGTCACGGTGCGATTCGTCGACATCGAGCAGTTCCAAGGCGTCTTGGATCAAGGCCATCAACCGGAAGCCGGTGTGCCTGCTCATCGACACCGCGGTGTCGGCGGCGTCACGATACAGGTGGACGAACTTCGCTTCGGGGAACGTTGCGCGCAGCCAGGGCACCCAACCCAGCGACATCCCGGACCGCTCGACCACGACCGTTCCGCCGAAGCGATGTGCCAGCCACCCGAACAGCTGACGGAAATGCTGGTCGACCGACTGGGTCGGCCAGGTGGCGATTTCGGTCTGCAGTTGGTCGTATACCGCGTCGGGATCGTGGGACAGGTGCGGCAGCGTCATCAGGCTGATGGCGGGAATACCGGTGGTGTCAGCGGCGAAACGGGTGTCGGGCAGCCGCGGGTAGATCAGTTCGGGCATGCCGGCGCCGCCACGCACCATCGGATCGAACAGCGGATGCGGGTCGGCGATCGCGCGCCAGAACGTCTCGGGCGACACCTTCTCACCGCGCGGCAGCGTGGTTCGCACGGCGAGGAAGAACTCGTTGAGGCTCAACACTTCTCGGTGTCGGCGCAGCACCTCGGACAGGGCGGTGGAGCCGCTGCGTCCGGTGGTCACGACGAAGGCCAGGCCGGCGATGGGCGCGACTTCGGATTCGAGCCGGTGCGGGAGAGGGTCGGTCACCGGCGAAACGACCGAGTGTGGTCGACGCGGCGGCTCGGATGAGGGCATTGCGGAGGTTTCGGGTTCCGGATCGGCCCCACTGCAACCGACTCCGGCGAGCAGATAGTCCAGGTCGACGACGATCTCACTGGTGAACCCGCCCAGCAGTTCCCGTGCGCGGGAATTGTCGAACAGCCGAGTGTGGATCAGGTAGGGGACGAATCCGCGGGCGGAGCGGGTCGCGCTGCGTTCGATCAGGTTCAGGTCGGTCGGCGGTTCGGCGACCAGTGTGACGTCCACCGGCGACAGAGCCCGCAGCATATCCAGCAGCACGGCATTGGGAACGTCCTCGTGATGCACCACGTGATAGGTGCTCAACCCGGTCGGCGCTGCCGCGGCCAGCCGGACCATCTGCACGGCCGCGTCATCGACCGGGATGAAGTTCAGGTGTCCGTCCGGATCGCCCACCAGCCGGGTCGGCGGCAACGTGGTGGTCCGACGGCGAGTGGACAGTCCGCGCAGCCGCGACCAGGATTCGACGTTGCCACCGATGGTGGAAATGGTGTGCGAGGGCAGCCCCGCCTGTTGTGGCCGGTCGGAGATCACAATGCTGGGCCGCAACACCACGGTGCGCCGTCCGGTGCGCTGCGCCCACTCGCGCACGAGTATCTCGGCCTCGTACTTGGCCTGCTCGTAGGGCACCTCGAAACCCGAGTCGTGGTGCAGGTCGTGCTCGTACCAGACGTCCACTCGTGTTCGGCCTGCGATGTAAGCGGTGCTGATGTGGAACAGATCCGGTTGCCGCGCACCGGTTTCGGTGAACTCGAGGACGCGTTGCGTGCCCACGACGTTGGGCTGTCGGATGACATCGAGTTCGGCGAGGAAGTTGGTGCTGGCCGCCACATGCCACACCGCGTCGACCTCGTCGGCGAGCTCGCGAAACCGTTGCTCAGTGAACCCGAATCGGGGCTGCTCCAGCTCCACCGGGACCGCGATACATCGTCGGTGCAGCTGCTCGATCATCGATGCGGGTGTGCCGAGCAACTCCCACGCCGTCGCGATCCGCTGCAACGGATCACTGCCGCCCTGCCGGGTGAGCAAGGTGAACTCGTCGGCGCTGTCGCGCAGCAACTCCCGCAGCAGATACGTTCCCAGAAAGCCCGTAGCACCAGTGATCGCATGCCTCATGAGACAACCCCCTTGCCCGCCCGGCAGCTGCCGGTAAGTGCCGAAATGCCAACCAGGACAAGATAACTGACGCGTGCAGGCCTGTCCTGACACGAGCGGCGTCAACGCGGTGGGTGCTCTGGGCACGGTTCGATCGGGCAGATCCGGGTCTACGCGCCCAGCTGACGGGACTACCCGAAATCGAAACCGAGTTCGGGGGGCGGGGATAGAATTGCCCTGATCAAGGGGGTGCACGATGAGGAAACGCCTGCTGCTCATTTCGGCTTTGCTCGGTCTCACTGCTATTCCGGGCACCGCCGACGGCTCGCCCATTCGCTATGTCGCGCTGGGTGATTCGTACACGTCCGCGCCCGGAATGTTCACCCCGGTTCCCGGTAGCCCGCCACTGTGCACGCGCTCGATCTTCAATTATCCGAATGCGCTGGCCGCGGCCACCGGGTGGGAGTTGATCGATCGCAGTTGCGCGTCGGCGATGACCGAGCACATGACCGTGGCCCAGTATGCGGACCAGCCACCGCAATTCGATGCACTCGATGCGAGTACGCAGATTGTCACCTATCAGGCCGGTGGTGACGACAATGGGATGTTCCAGACGTTGGTGCTGTCGTGTGTGGGGCTGAATGTGACCAACGCGTTCAATGTCGGTGCGCCCTGTCGGGATATGTTCGGTAGCCGGTTCGATGACGAGATCACCGCGGGCGCGCCGAAGATCGGGGCCACGATCGCGGAGATCCATACCAGGGCGCCCAATGCCGAGGTCTATGTTCTCGGCTATCCAGCGGTGCTCCCGGAGGTCGGCAGTTGCTGGCCGCAGGTGCCGCTCAGTGACGGCGATGTGGCGTACACCCGCGATATCGAGAAGCACCTCAACGCGGTGTTGCGCGAGCAGGCCGAAGCCAACGGCGCCACCTATGTGGACCTGTACACGCCAACCATCGGGCACGACACCTGTCGCGACGCGGCAACCCGCTGGGTCGAGCCGCCGATCCCCGGCCATCTCAACGCCAACCCGGTGCACCCCAATGCGGTCGGTCAGGTAGTCACCGCGCAGATCGTGCGCGACGCCATCGGCCGCTAGCGCTTACGTGCTGTGCGCGGGCTCCTCGACCACGGCGGTCGCCTTCGCGGGGGCCTTCGACCGGCGGGAAGTGACCAGGAACAGCACCACCAGTCCCACTGCCAACCACACATACGTGTCGCCGATGATGTGCTGATCCCACGTCCACGAGGTCTCGCGGTGTTCGCCGTCGGGCAGGAAACTGTGCGGTGCGATCACGAAGACCGCGGCGACCACCACGGAGGTGGCGTACCAGCCGCGAGCACTGCGCGCGGGCAGGGTGCGGGCGTGGCAGACCATGGCCAGCAGCGCGGGCGCGATCCAGACCCAGTGGTGCGACCACGAGATCGGCGACAGCAGCAGGGTGAACACGGCGTTCAGCGACAGCGCGATGGCCGGTGCGTCGGCGGCCTTGCGCATCGCGGCCACCACCAACACCAGCAGCAGCGCGCCCAGCACCAGCCAGAGAACATCGAACGGCAGCCCGGTGATGTGCAGACGGGCCATCACAGCCTGGATCGACTGGTTCGTATGGAAGGCCGAACCGCTCAGGCCGGATACATTGCCCAGTCCGCCGAACCAGTAGTTGGTGGATTCCTTGGGCAGGAACGCGAACGAGGCGACGGTCGCGATCGCACCGGTGGCCGCGGCGGTGGCGGCGGCCTTGTAGTCCTTGCGGACCAGGAAGTAGAGCACGAACGCGGCCGGGGTGAGCTTGATGGCCGCGGCCAGGCCGATCAGCATGCCGCGCGGGTAGCGGGTTTTGGGCAGCAGGCAGTCGGTGGCGACCAGGACCATCAGCAGCAGGTTGACCTGGCCGAAGTCGATGGTCGCGCGGACCGGTTCCAGCAGCATCGCCGCGGGGACCGCGCAGGCGGTCACCAGCAGGGCGGCCTGCTTGCGGTCGGGGTGGTAGCGGCGCGCGACCAGGTACAGGGTCCACGCCAGTGCGGCGACCGACACCACCACGTACAGGATCTTCGCCGTGGCCCAGGGCAGCAACGCGAACGGTGCCAGCGCGATGGCCGCGAACGGCGGATAGATGAACGGCAGGCCGATGCCGATCGAGGTCTTGGGCAGCTGCCCGTACATGTCGGCGCCGTCACGCATCGCCTCGATGCCCAGGCGATAGACCTGGAGGTCGATGAAGCTGCCGGAATACCGTTCGAAGGGCCAGATCGGCGTTTTCACGCACACGACCGAGATCACGGTGAGCAACACCGGCACCAGCCACCATGCTCGATTGATCGGGCGAGGGGCATGCTGCTGCGCGGGGTGGGTGGTGTCACTACTCATCCGCGGCGACTATACCGACTCGGGTGGGCCACCGGGCAATCGCCCGCGGCTGGCTGTGACGTGCGCAATAGCTGCGCGGATGCTCACTGCGCGAGGTTGTAGCGGATCAGATAGTCGGCCAACGCGGCGACGTCGTCGTCGGTCCAGTCCGCGAAACGGGACTGGAAGGCCTCGCGACGACGGCTTTCGGCCTTGCGCGCCACGGCCTCGCCCTCGGCGGTGGCGCGCAGGATGTGGTTGCGCCGGTTGCCGGGGTCGACCTCGCGTTCGAGGTAGCCGAGTTTCTCCAGCGCCCCCACCTGCCTGCTGACGGTGGACTTGTCGAGCAGGAACTGTTCGGCGAGGTCGGTGGCCAGGCAGCCGCCGCGTTCGCGCACCAGATCCAAGATGCTGTAGGCGACCAGACTCAACTCGGGGTGCAGCTCGGCGGCGCGCCCGCGGGCCCGGCGCGAGAAGGCGGTCAGTTCGCGCTGGATCGTGTCGACGGCCTGGGCTCTTGCGTTCTTCGCGTTCATAGTTGTACTATACAACTATACTTAGTTGCATTTACCAACTGTTTGGAGATTTCCTTCGATGACTCGCGCACAGTTCCGGCACATCGCCGGGCACCTTCTCACTCCCCTGCTGATGTGCCTGGGCATGGCGTTCGCCTACCTCGGCGCGTTCCACCAGCCTGCCCCGAACAATCTCGAGCTGGCCGTGGTCGGCGACTCCCCGCAGTCGATGGTTCTCGCGCAGACGATGAAGGACAAGGGCGGCCCCGGCCTCGATGTGATCACCGTGCCCAACCGTGCGGCCGCGATCAATGGGCTCAACAACCGCGAACTGACCGGCGCCTACGTGCCCGACGCGACGAAGCCGGAACTGCTGGTCGCCACGGCCAGCTCCGATACCAGCGCGATGGCCGCGGAGGTCGTGTTCCGGTCGGTGGCAGATCATCAGGGCGTGCCGCTGGTGGTCACCGATGTGACGACCAAGGCCGGCGGTGACCCGACGGGTCAGGGGCTGTTCTTCATGCTGGTCGCGTTGAGCGTGGGTGCTTACGGCAGCGTTGCCGTGATCGGCGCGGCCGGTGCGGCGCTGCGGATGCGCGTGCGTGCCGCGGTGGGTGTGGTGACGGCGGCGATCGTGGCGATGATCGCCGTGCTGGTCGCGGGCCCGGTATTCCACGTGATCGACTCCGACTACCTGAGCGTGTTCGGGATCGCCTGGCTGTACGCCTCGGGCATCATCTTGATCGGCGTCGGGCTGCACACATTCCTCAAGCGTTGGACCACGCTGGCGCTGATCACCCTGTTCGTGATGCTGAACTTCACCACGTCCGGTGGCGTGTACGGGCCCGAGCTGCAGAACGGCTTCTTCGGTGCGTTGCACTCGTTCTGGAACGGTGCGGACTTCCTCGAAAGCTTGCGCAACCTGCTGTACTTCGACGGTGGTGCCGGGTTCGGTGCGCGCCTGTTCGGGCTGTTCGCGTGGTTGGCCGTCGGTCTGGTGCTCGTGGTGGTGGCAGGTCGGTACGAAGCGCGTCACGCGCCGAAGCCGGTCGCGCCTGCCGCGGTCGAGGAGGAGATCGGCGAGTCGGTCGCTGTCTGACCGTTGATCTGTCGGGGGATGCCCCGGTGAAACCTGTTGCTTGTCGACGGGATTCGCCGGGGCTTTCTCGTTTCTCGCGGGGGCATCGCCATTGTGCGAATCGCCCACGTCCGCGCGTAGACGCGAGTACGGTGTAGCGCGAAACCGCGGACGTTCTGGTGCCGCGAGGGGGTTGCGAACAGTGTAGAGAGTGGGGCGTCACCGATGAATGATCCCGGCGTGCGACGCGGCGACCATGTCCCGCTCGACCAGCGTTATCACGGTGCCGATCCCATCGAATGGTGCGGTGCGGCGGTCTATCCCATGTACACCGAGGCGCTACCGGTCGGCACGACCGCGGTGCATCTTCGCGCACTGTCGGTGATGGCACCCGAGGACGTGACCGGGTTGGGTCTGGGTCTGTCGGTGCACGACGGGCACGTGAACCTGAACGGCAAAGCCCTGCCCGGAGTCGACATCTGGTACGAAGCGCTGGTCACCGGGATCGACATCACCGTGACCGCCGACGCCCCCGATGCCCTGTTCACCCTCACCCCCGTCTGGGTCGCCGAATCGGGCACCCACCAATCGTGGACCGGCAACTACGGCATGGTCGTGGACCTGCTCCCCGACGGCGCCTCGACCCTGTGGTGCAGCACCGGCCCCGGCACCCCCGACTTCAACGAACTGGTCGTCGAACTCACCACCGGCCCCGCCACCCGCGTGGACCCCGTCCCCGCAGCCGAACTCACCGCACCCCTGTCCCCCATCACCGCCGCCCCCCAATCCCCCGACGTCGGCACCGCCCTCTACGACCTGGGCACCGCCATGCACGAACGCGGTGAACACGATTCAGCCCGCCTGCTGTGGACCCAAGCCGCCCGAGCAGGCCACCCCGGCGCCGCCTACGACCTGGGCACCCTGTTCTACCAGGCAGGCGACGACGAAGCCGCACAACAATGGTGGCAAACCGCCGCCCACGAAGACCCGCGAGCGGCGGCCTCCCTCACCGCATTATTGGAACGACCGTGATGCCACGAATTCCAGCCAAGATCATCACCAGACATGCTGCGGTGCAGTAGGATTCGCGATGCGATAGACCGTTGCGCCTAGGCATGGGGGATTCGAATTGCCCGAGTTGACGATCTCGATTGCGGACACCACGGACCCCCAACAGCTACTGCGGTCCCTGTATGACGAAATTCTCGTCGATGACGAACTGCGGCCCGCCGAGAAGGCACTGGTCAGCGCGCAGCCCGACCCGTCGAAAATGGGTGCGGGGGAAATCATTCAGATGGTGCTGACCGACCCGGTGTTCATCGGCGGCCTCACCACCTGCATCACGGCATGGCTGGCGACCCACCGAACCAAGCTCAGCCTCGTTTTCCACGGACCCGCGGGAAAGACAGAAGTGTCAGTGGACGCGGGAACCTCGCTGGGCAAGAAGACTATTCGCGAAGCACTGGAGCGAGCACTTGACGGCAATGCGCCTGCCGGACAGTGAGCGATCGCGGGCCGTTTTGGTCGGAATGTCCGCGTATAAGAAGGCACAGGATTTCGGTGTTCTCGAGTCGGTGACGACCAATCTCAAACGACTGGAGAGCTTCCTGCGGGAACACTCCGCGCTGCAGCACGTTTCGACAGTTCCCGATCCGGAGAACAGTGTCACGGTGCTGGACGCGTTGCATAGTGCCGGCAGTGAGGCCACCGATCTGCTGCTGTTCTACTACGCCGGTCACGCGGTGCCGTTGGACAAGGATCTGGGCCTGACCACCGACAGTTCGCATCGGCGGTGGCCGGACGCCACGACCATCGCGTTCGACCTGATCCGGCGAGAGATCAGTGCCTCCCCTGCGGTGGTAAAGGTGGTCATTCTCGATTGCTGCTACAGCGGACGCGCGGTTGCCCGACGCCCGATGGGCAACGCCGATCTGCCCCTATTGGACTCCAACACCTTCGATATTCAGGGCGCGCTCGTGCTCGCGGCCACCGACGGCAAAACCGAAGCCGAGGCCGAAGGTCGGGACGGGTGCACCGCCTTCACCGGCGAACTGCTCGACGTGCTGCGCACCGGCCACCGGTCGTCCGATGAATTCCTGACCTTGGACCAGACCTATCAGCTGCTCGACAAGCGCCTGCGGCAACGCAATCTGCCGAAACCAGCTGCCGCAGTGAGCAATTCCGCCGCGCACCTGGCCTTGACGATCAACCACGGCAGGATCCTGGGAACCGCAGTCGATGCCGATACGGAGGGATTCACCCCGTCGCGCACTCTGGTGCGGGATTCGTCGATCCTGCACGATGTCGTCCAGCACGTGATCGACGGACGGCTGCCGATCCTGCGCTCGCTGAATCCGTACACGCTCGGCGTCACTCCATCGCCGGTGGGCAACACCGAAACGCACGGTGACACCGACTGGTACCTGGACCGTACCTGCAACAACGTCGACCAGCGGCTTCTCACAGCGATCCGCGCGGGCGCTGCGGCCACGGCGAAGAACACCGGCGAGAATCAGCTCGTTCTGGTCACCGGACCGTCCAAATCCGGAAAGACCCGCACCGCGTTCGAAATGCTGCGCAAAGCCATCCCCGACGCCCTGCTGGTGGAGCCCGTGCCCGGCCGGGTCGACGCGGTGGCTCATCATCCCGCCGTTCGCGATTCGATGACCCCGGTCGCGGTCTGGCTCGACGATCTGCACCGTTACCTCACCCACGACAACCCGATCACCAACGCCCAGATCCACGCCATCGCGCGGCGGCTGGGACCCACCGTGTTCATCGCGACCATCCGCACCGAGCGGTATGCCGAATTGCTGTCGGGGATCACCGAACCCACGCGCGAGACCCGATTGCTGCTCGAGCGCGCTCGCACGATCGAGTTGCGTCCCACGTGTGACGACGCCGCCGAGGATCAGCGCGCGCGGCTCCTGTATCCGAAACGGGACCTGTCGCGTGGGCTCGCCGCCCACCTCGCGGGCGCTCCCGCACTGCTGACCTGGTACCGCAGCGCCGAACCCATCGAAACCACGCTGGTTCGCGTCGCCATCGACTGGGTGCGCGTCGGCCGCCCCGACCCCATTCCGGAATCGGTGTTGATCGAGCTCACGGTCGAGGCGCTCGCCCAGGACTACGCGGAACTGGAACCGACGGCGCAGGAGATCAGGGATGGTCTGCGCAAAGTCCGCAACGCGCCCGCCGCGAACGGCCGGGTCGCCGCCCTGACCACCCACCCGCAGCCGGGCCAGAACCGCGCGTACACGCCGTTCGACTACCTCGTGGCGGCGGACGACGGGCAAGAGGGCGAACCACGCCGTATTCCGGAAGCGTTCTGGGACAGCGCCATTCAGGATGCCAGCCCCGAGCAGGCGCATGCCGTCGGCCTCGCTGCCGAGTCACGCCGGAATCCGCAGGCGGCGGTCGCGGCCTGGCTGGTCGCCGCGCAAGGCAACCATCGTGATGCCATGTTCGCGTTGGCCTACTACCTGGCCAACAAGATCGACCCGCCCGATCACGAGCTCGCCGATTACTGGGACGAGCAGGCCGCCGCGCATCCCGACCAGCACGGTGGGTCGCGGCGGCACCGCCGACGGGGGCCCGACCAGGGCGACAGGTTCCGCTGAACGCAGAACGGTCGGGAGCACACGAAAAAGCCGCCACTCGCGATGATTCGCGAGCGGCGGCTTATCGGCGTGCAGATCAGAGTGTCTGATCCGCTAGTGCCCCAACGCTTTCCGGTACGTCACGCACGGGCGTGAAATCGCGGGCAGCGATGTGTTGCGGGCGACGCTGGGGGGCCGCGAACGGTTCGACCAGGGCGTTTTCCACGCTGTTGAACACCAGGAAGATGTTCGAGCGGGGGAACGGGGTGATGTTGTTCGAGGATCCGTGCATCAAGTTGGAGTCGAACAGCAACGCCGAACCGGCTCGGCCGGTGAACTGGGTGATGCCGTAGCGGGCCGCGAGGAACGTGATGTCGTCGGGGGTGGGGATTCCGATTCGCTGCTCGCGCAACGACTCCCGGTAGTGCCCGGTGGGTGTTTCGCCCAGGCAGGGCACGAAGGTGCGGTGGGAGCCGGGCATCATCATCAGGCTGCCGTTGAACGGGTAGTTGTCGGTCAACGCGATCGACAAGCTCACCGCGCGCGGGGCGGGCATACCGTCTTCGGCGTGCCAGGTTTCGAAATCGGAGTGCCAGGCGAAACCGCTACCACCGAAACCGGGCATGTAGTTCACCCGAGTCTGGTGCAGGTACACCGGGGAGCCGAGGATCTGTTCGGCCAGGCCGACGATCCGCGATTCGGTCAGCAGTTCCGCGATCGGGTTGCTGAGCTGGTGCACCTGAAACACCGAACGGACCTGTCCCGCAACAGGTTCCACCACGACACGTTCGTCGCCGTAGAGCACGGGGTCGGCCGCGAGGTGTCCGATCTCGGCGCCGAACGCGGCCACTTCGTCGGGGGTGAGCAGGTCGGGGATCGTCGCGAAACCGTTCGCGTGGAACCCGGCCAGCTCCGGCGAGGTGACCTGCCCCCACACCGACGCGTCGGTGCGTTCGATGTGGGGGGCCGGTTCGGACAACCGCGTCGGGTAGCGGTCGCGCTGATCAGACACTGGCAGCGTCCTCCTCCTCGACGATCAACGGATACACCCCGTTCTCATCGTGTACTTCGCGGCCGGTGACCGGCGGATTGAACACACACAGCATCCGCAACTGGGTGCGGGCGGTGACCTGATGACGTTCGTGCCCGTCCAGCAGGTACATCGAGCCGGGCCCCAGCGGGTACTCCGTGTTGTTGTCGAGGTCGAGCAGACTGCCCTCACCCTCGACCAACCAGACCGCCTCGACGTGGTTCTGGTAGTGGAACTTGTGCACGGTCCCGGCTTCGATCGTTGTCTCGTGGAAGGAGAACCCGACCTTGTCGCCGCCGAGCACGATGCGCTTGCTGCGCCAACCCGGCCCTGCCACATCGCGTTCGGTGCCGGTGATCTCCGAGGTGGTGCGCACGATCATGCGGCACCACCACACACGGTGTCGATCGAGGAGACCAGCACCGACAGGCCCTGGTCGAGCTCGTCGCTGCCCAGCGTCAACGGCGGCAACAGTTTCACGACCTCGTCCATGGAACCCGAGGTTTCCACCAGCAGCCCCTGTTCGAACGCGGTGCGGCACACCTTGCCCGCCTGCGACGGATCGTCGAACACGATGCCGTGCACCATGCCGCGACCGCGGGTGGACACCCCGGAGTGGCGTGCGGCGACCGCGCTCAGCGTGCGGCCCACGTAGAGGCCGTTCTCGGCGGTGCGCTGAGCCAGCTTGTCATCGGCCCAGTACTCGCGCAGAGCGGCGGTGGCGGTGACGAAGGCGGGGTTGTTGCCGCGGAAGGTGCCGTTGTGCTCGCCCGGCGACCACACGTCGTGTTCGGGCTTGAGCAGCACCAACGCCATCGGCAGGCCGTAACCGCTGATCGACTTCGACAGGGTGACGATGTCGGGCGTGATGCCCGCGATCTCGAACGAGAAGAACGGACCGGTACGCCCGCAACCCATCTGCACGTCGTCGACGATGAGCAGGATGTCGCGCGCGGCGCACAGTCCGGCCAGGTGCCGCAGCCATTCGGCGCGGGCCAGGTTGACGCCACCTTCACCCTGCACGGTCTCCACGATCACCGCGGCGGGGCGATCGAAACCCGAGGAGCTGTCGTCGAGGACGCGCTGCATCCAGCCGAAGTCCTCGATGGTGTTGTCGAAGTAGCCGTCATACGGCATGGGGGTCGAATGCTCCAGCGGCACACCGGCACCCGCACGCTTGGCGGCGTTGCCGGTAACGGCCAGCGCGCCCAGGGTCATCCCGTGGAAAGCGTTGGTGAAGCTCAAGACCGTCTTGCGACCGGTCACCTTGCGCGCCAGTTTCAACGCGGCTTCAACGGCATTCGCGCCCGTCGGCCCGGGGAACTGCACCTTGTAGTCCAGCCCACGCGGCGACAGAATCGTGTCGCGGAAAGTCTCGAGCAATTCGCGTTTGGCCACGGTCGACATATCCAAACCGTGGGTGATGCCGTTGCTGCCGATGTATTCCAGCAGTGCCTTCTTCAGAATCGGGTTGTTGTGCCCGTAGTTCAATGCGCCTGCACCGGCGAAGAAGTCGAGGTATTCGCGGCCTTGTTCGTCGCGCAACCATGCGCCTTCGGCGGTGCTGAAGATGGCCGGCCAGTCACGGCAGTATCCGCGCACATTCGATTCCATGGCCTCGAAAATGCTGGTGTCGGTGGTCGTGATCATCGTCGTTCCTCCTGGCGCTGAGCGGGTGAGATGACATACAGCTGCTCGGCCTCGTGTGAATCGGGGAAATCGTTTTCGTCGAACAGGTCCTCGGTGCGCAAGTCCGCACCGCGTTCCCTTGCCACCGCGGCGAACAACGCCTGCGAGGCGGTGTTGTCGGGTGAGATCGTGGTTTCCAGCGTGGTGATGCCTGCTTCGGCGACCGAATCCAGCAGTGCGTGCAGGATTCCCGCCGCCAGGCCGCGGCCACGGAACTGCGCGTCCACGGCGATCTGCCAGACGAACAGCGTGTCCGGGGCTTCGGGGCGCATGTAGCCGATGACGAAACCGACCGGCTGGCCGTCGGCTTCGGCGACCAGCGAGGTCGCGGCGAAATCGCGACACCACAGCAGATAGGCGTAACTGGAATTGACGTCGAGTACCTGCGAATCGCGCGCGATCCGCCACAGCTGCGCTCCGTCTCCCAGCCGTGGATGACGCAATCTCGGTTCCGAACCAGGGGCCGCCGCGCTGGCGGCCGGCTCGATGGACATGGTGGACGTTGTCATATCTCTACTGTTTCCAAACGACTTTGCGGTCTATGTGTCGAACTCTTTGCGGTTGTATGACGAATCGTTTACTGCGTTTGCATATCGAGGCGATACCCCAAGCCGCGCACGGTAACCACGATGCGCGGGTCGGACGGGTCGCGTTCGATCTTGGTGCGCAGTCGGCGCACATGGACGTCGACGATGCGTTCGTCACCGAAAAAGCCCTGGTCCCAGACTCTTTCGAGCAGGACAGAGCGGCTGAGCACCCGGCCCGGCGTTTCCGCGAGCTCACACAGCAACCGGAATTCGGTGACCGTGAGATGAATCTCCTCGGTGCCGCGACGCACCGCTCCGGCATCGGCGGCCAAGATCAACGGGGCCTGCGGATCGGCGTCGAGCACGACCTCGGGCGTGCTGTCGCGGTCGGCGGTGATGCGGGCGCGACGGCGGAGCGCACGCATCCTGGCGGTGATCTCCTTGATTTCGAACGGTTTGCTCACGAAGTCGTCGGCCCCCGCCTCCAGGGCCGCGACCACATCGTGGGTGTCGTACCGGGTGCTGATCACGATGATCGGCACGTCATGGTCGCGACGGATCTCCCTGATGCAGTCGAAGCCATCTGCCTCGCCGCGCATCAGGTCGACGATCATCAGATCGGGTGGCCCGTCGTTTCGCAGCCGATCGAGGGCGTCCGCGGGCACGCCTGCCTCGGCGACGGCATACCCTTCGTCCTCCATCGCGCGGCGCAGATCGCCACGCATCTGGACGTCATCGTCCACGATCATGAGGTTCGCGCTCATTGTGCACATCCTTTGCTGACACGCCGGAGCGGCAGCCGGTACACCTGGGGAATTCGTGTCCCCAGACCGACACGCCATCCCGCCTTCGAGCTTGTTACCGATTTGTTATGTACCCAGTCTCTTCGCGGCGTAAACCCGTCGTAACAATCCGCCCGGTCAACAGGGGGTTCAGCGCGGCCGCCGCGATGGCATAGTCGAAGGCGTGACCCCGACTTTCGACGACATCGAAGCCGCCGCCGCCCGCATCGACGGACTGGTTCGCCCGATCACCGTCGCACCGGCTGGACCAGGGGCGGACCCGCTGTGGTTCGCACTGGAATTTCTGCAGTTCACCGGCTCTTTCAAGGCCCGCGGAGCCCAGAATTTCGTGCGCGCGCACGCCGCTGCGGGAACGTTGCCCGACGCGGGTGTGACGATCGCCTCAGGGGGCAATGCCGGGTTGGCGTGTGCGTGGGCGGCGCGTGAGGCCGGGGTGCCCGCGACAGTGTTTCTGCCCGAGACCGCTCCCCCGGTCAAAATCCGTCGACTTCGTGACTACGGTGCGCAGGTACGACTGATCGGTCCTGAGTACAAGCAGGCCCTGGCCGCGTGCCGAGAGTTCGCCGAGACCAGCGGGGCACTGGCCGCCCACGCTTACGACCATCCGCTCATCGCCGCGGGCGCCGGGACGTTGATGCGTGAGATCCATGCCCAAGTACCCGATCTGGACACGGTGCTCGTCGCCGTCGGCGGAGGTGGGTTGTTCACCGGAACAGCAATCGCCGCACAGCATTACGGAATCCGCACGATCGCGGTCGAACCGCAGGGCTGCCGATCCTTGAACGCCGCACTCGAAGCCGGCCACCCGGTAGACGTCACCGTCGACTCGATCGCCTCCGATTCCCTCGGCGCACCGAACGTGTCAACGATGGCTGTGGAAGCAGCCCAAAACCCCAGTGTGCGTTCGATTCTGGTACCCGACGACGCGATCCACGCAGCCCGCCGACAACTCTGGGACGAACACCGCATCGCCGTCGAAAACGGCGCAGCCACAGCCCTCGCCGCCCTACTCGACACCGGATCCGGCCCGGCCTACCAGCCCGAACCGGGCGAACGGGTGTGCGTGATCTTGTGCGGGGCCAACACCGACCCGAGTGATCTGGTCTAACGGACCAAGGCACGCAGCCTTGTGACCGGCTGATCAGCAGCGAAGCGGCCCTGCTCGGCCAATGCTTCCGAGCAGATCCAGGCCTAGGTCAACCGCCCGAACAACGTCAGATTCGATCCTCAGCAAAGCGAGCGCTACTGACGAGCACATGCGGTACCGCGCAGAGCCGACCTGTATGCTCGCTGAAAATTGGCTGATCAGGGGGGGAATAATGGCGTTCGAAGTCAATCCGGATAGCCTTCGAAGTGCGGCGGGCGCGGTAGCTATGGTTCCTGCTGAAGTCGACCGGGCACCCTATCTCGGCGCGGCGCCGAATGTGGGAAAGTTGCGCGGGTCCGTGATCGGGGGTGCGTTGAATCAGTCGGATCCGGCGAGCAAGCGCGCCAAGGACGTCGTGAAGGCGCGTTTCAACCAGTTCTCCAGTGTGCTGGCGATTTCGGCGGAGACCTTCCGCGATACCGATCTGGACGCTGCCGCACGGATCGCAGCAATAGGCGATATCAACTCCGGCGACCCGCACGCGGGGCGATGAACGGATGAGTACACCTGCCGAAGTGTTGAGTTGGGACGTCTCTGGACTGCAGTCGCTGTCCGACCGTGCCACCGGTATCGCCGACGCGCTCATCACCGTGTCGAACACCATGTACACCACGATCACCGAACTCGCGTGGCAGGGCGCTGCCATGCAGGCAGCGGAGACCAAGGCCGAACGGGAGCGGACTCAAATGCGCGCCATCGCGACGGCCTACGACGACCTCAGCGCCGCATGTGGAGGGGCGGCCCGCAGTATGGCGCACCCGCTCGCCGAGATCAGGACCATATTCCACCATTACGTCGTGCCACCCGTCGCCGTCGCCGACGATTGGTCTATCAGCGGCGTCAAGGATTGGAATTCTGAAGCAGGAGTGCAACTTTCGCGACTGGCGGGGTTGGTCTCCACTCTGAACACCGCTGATGCACAGTGGGGTGCGAAAGTCGCAGAAGCGAACGCCGAACTCGAGGTCATGGCTCCGCAGTCAGCGCTGAACGACGCAACGAAAGCAATTGAAGACACCAAGAAACAGGATTCACGCACGGATCCGGATCGCATCCGGACATCAGCGGCGGCGTTCCAACAGATGTTCGGTCGCGCCCCTACGAGCCCTACGGACTGGAAGACGGCTGAGGCGCTCAATCCGAGCAGTTACGATCCGAAATACCAGGGCGTGCCGCCGAGTATCAAGGTTGCCCGAATCGAGCCGGTTCCTGGCCAGGGAGTTGTCCGTGCCGCTGCATTCATTCCGGCGGCCGAGGTATTCAACGCGGATATGGGTGGACTCAACTACGACAAGGGCGACAACCGCGACGAAGATCCCAACTTCGATCCCGAACACGCGCGCGTCACCACGTACGTCGACTACGAAAATGGACTGATAATCACTCGACAAAACCCGTCGGTCGACAGCAATGGCGAAGTGCGAGTCGGCGTACCGGAAGTTCAGGCCCAGCAACTCCCCAACGGGGCGGTGATGATCCAATATGATGCGGGAAATCCATTTCGCACCACCTGGAGCAGGCCTGACCGGCCACACTGTAAACGGCGATTTGGTCATTTCCCCGAGTAGCGGAAACCCGGGGACGCCCAGGGTCGTTGCCGGTGGCGAGATAACCAACTACCCGTCTATCGAGATCTATCAGGACAACTCGACGGGCACCTCCCGTCCTGTACTGATAGACCCGGCCAATTCTGGTAGCCAGTGGGGGCCGGTCGGGAACCTGCCCTCATATCATGAGGTCGGCGGAGGTAAGGCCATGTTCGAGCCCTTCAAGGCTGATTTCGATGATCCGAATTGGGAGCGGAACACGCCGACACCGCTCGGCGATCCGAGCAACGTGCCAACGACCGTGGTGGTGCGGTAGTGGGCGACACCGACAACACGGGCCGCGGACTGGTCGCAGACTCCGCGTTCTGGCAGGCGGCGACCATTGCGGTGCCCGCGGCATCGGTGATGATCGTGACCCTGTTCGGATTTCTGGCTCGCTTGGCCGACGCCGCGTATCCGTCGCTCGACGTATCACAGCATCTGGTATACGGAATTCTCACTGCGGTCGTGGTCGTGGTTGCCGGTTGCCTCATCGTGCGTAGGACCGCACGGACGTTGGGCGCCGCGGTCGGCACAGCGGTTCCCGGCATACTCCTGACGCTGTCGTGGGTGGCGAGCATATGAGCGGGATTCCAGACAAGTACTTTCGCGCAGACTGGTTCGGCCCTGAGGGTTTTGCCGCAGCGGTCCTCGCGATGCTGTCAATCTCTCTGCCGTACGCCGAGTTGGTACCCAGAGACGCGACCTGGTTTATCGCTGGACCGCCCGTCACCGGGTTGCTGCTCATCGCACTCAGCGCCGCGGGTTTCCCTTTCAGCACCAGCCTTCGACGGCTAGGCGTGGGATCATTGGCCGCGTTCGCCGGATTCGTCTGCTCGATTCCCGGATTCTTGCTCGGGCTCGCCGTCGGTGGCATCTTCACGTAGGGGCGCATGGAACTGCAATTGGAAATTGTTGGCCAACCCATCTCAGAGGTCGAGTTGGGTTTTACGGCGACGATTCGAATCGGTTCGCCGATTGAGTTCGAACTGCAGATAGAGGGAGAGATCGCTTTCTCTACCGGCGACGGGAAGGTCATGAGCGCGCCGTCCAACAACTACGGTGGCATCAGCAAGGAGTTGCAGGCCACTGTCGGTTCGACGGTTACGCGGGCCGATGTCAGCGAAATCGATGGCTTGTCAATCGAATTGAGTTCTGGTGCTGTGCTCGAGGTTCCCGTCGACGAACGTTATGAAGCGTGGGGCATAGTCGGGCTGAGCGGATATCGCGTTATCTGCTTGCCCGGCGGGGAGCTTGCCCTCTGGTCCGCGCGCGACGGTGGTTGAACACCAATTCGAGTGGGCTGGTCTAGCGGACCAGTTCGTTCTTGACGGCGTAGTTGGTCATGGCGGAGTTGAGGCCGCGCATGGCGAGGGTGTAGCCGTAGGGGACGTAGCGTTGGCCCCAGTGGGCTAGGTGGATGTCTCGGGAGGTGTAGACCCAGAAGCGGTTGCGTTCTACGCCTTTGATGACCGAGGTGGCGGCTTGGTCGGGGGTGACTGCGTGGCGCATGAACAGGCCGATTGCCTTGTCGAGGGCGGCGTTGTCGCGGTCTACGCCGGCGATGTCGATGGTGTCGGCCATGGGGGTGGCCATGGCGCCGGGGACTACCAGGCTGACGCCGATCTTGTGGCGGCGTAGGTCGAAGCGCAGGACTTCGGAGATGCCGCGTAGGCCGAATTTGGTGGCGCTGTAGGGGGCGTGCCAGGGCAGGCCGAAGATGCCTGCGGCGGAGGAGACGTTGACCAGGTGGCCGCCGCGGCCTGCGGTGATCATCGGGGTGATGAATTCCTCGATGATGTGGATGGGGCCCATCAGGTTGATGTCGATGGTGCGGCGCCACTGCTGGTGGGTGAGTTTGTCCACGGTGCCCCAGGTGGCGATGCCTGCCACGTTCATGACGATGTCGACGTGGCTCACGGCGTCGAAGGTGTGCGCGGCCAGGCCGACGACCGCGGAGTGGTCGCTGACGTCGGCGGCGTGGGCCAGGTGCACGGTGGCGCCCGCGGCGCGCAGTTCCTCGGCGGTGGTGGCCAGTGCGTCCGCGGTGATGTCGGTCAGAACGAGCGACGCCCCTTTGGCGGCGGCCGCGAAAGCGGTGGCACGGCCCAGGCCGCTGGCGGCGCCGGTGATCAGGCAGGTCTTCCCGTCGAACTTCGTCATGGCCCCGACCCTACGTTTGGTGAACAGATGCGTCTACGGTGGCGATCGCGATGGTGGTCCAGCCGCCGACGTGGATTCGACTGCCTTCGCGCAAGGCGACCGCGTGTTGCGGGTCGATCGGGGTTTCGGCGCCGTCGAGGCTGGTTCCGTTCGTGGAACCGAGGTCGGTGATGGTGAGCGCACCGCCCTGATCGACCTGGATCATCGCATGTGCGCGCGACACTCCGATATCCGCGGGGGCGATGCCGAGGTCGATCTCGGGCGTGATTCCCTGCGAGACCGACCGTTTTCCGATCAGGAACCGGTTGCCCCGCAAGATGATTCGGCGTTCGGGGTAGAAATCGGGGAAGGCGACGCGTTCGACATCGGGGCCTTTGCGGGCTTGCACGCGCGTGTAGAACTCGCGGTCGGCGAAGACTCGGGCGACCCACACCGGCGCGCGTTCGCCGTCCTGGACCTCACCGGGCGCTTGCACTGGGGGATCGAGCCCAGGTTGTGAAGGGTCGGCTGGTCGTGGGGCGGGCGGCGGAAGCTCCCAGTCGTACCCACACCCTTCACAGAACCGTCCGCTGCTCGGCGTCGCACAGTTCGGGCACAGTCGCAGCTGCACCGGGTCGGGAATCGCGCCCAGCGCCGACCCGCACACATCGCAGTAGTCGGTGGACTGCGACTGGTGTCCGTCCGCGCACATCGCCATGTCAGTCGCCCTCTGGCCGCACTCGAACGGTTTTGGTCGAGTGGATGTCCAGTGCGAGGTCGTCGGCGGGGGCGACCTGGCCGCGCAGTTTCACCGTGCCGTCGGGCTCGACTTCCACGACGTTGCGCAGCAGTTTCGCGGTCTGCTCGTGGCCCGAAGCGGTGGCCAGTTCGACCGCGCGCCGCAGTTTGGCGGTGGCGGTGGTGACGTCGCCGTTGCGTCGGGCTTCCAGACCTTCCTGCACGGCCTGCGCCAGTTCGACCTGGCCGGTGTAGTGGGCCACGCGGGTGTTGATCCGGGTCGACAGAGTCGAATCGGTGGTCCAGATCGCGCGCACCAGACCCTGGCCGAGCACGTCGTCACCGGCGACCACGCTCAATCGCGCGGCCAGTTTCTCGCGTCCGGGCGCGGCGGGTTCCAGTTCGATCTGCAGGTGGTATTCGCGTTCCTCGGCCGCCCACGACGACAGCGGGTACTCCCCCAGCTGCGCGCCGACGTCGGTCCGTCGCCCGGTCAGGTCTTCCAACACCGGCGCGACCTGTTTGACCATGCGCACCCGCGCCCCGGCCGGCGTCCACACCTTCAGGGTCAGTTCCGGGATCACCCGCGCCGCCGACGAGCGCATCATCGCCGCGAAGTCCGCGGCCAGGTCTTTCGGATCGGCGACGATATCGGCGTCGCCGGACAGTTTCGACGCGATCGTGCGCAGCTCCTGTGCCACCCAGTCGTCGCCGACCCCGCGGCAGTCGCACACGAAAAGTCCTTCGGCGCGGTCGAGTTCGGTGGCCAGGGCCTGCGGGGTCTCGTGTTCGTTCTTGCCGTCGGTGAGCAGGATCGCGTGCGCCTGCGCGCCGGGGTGCGCGGCGGCCACGGTGCGGGCCAGCGCCAGCCACGAACCCATCGCGGTGCCGCCGTCGGGGCGCAGCTTATCCAGTGCGCGTTTGGCCGCGGCGCGGTGCGCGGAATCGGCGGGCGCGGAGGTGCTGCCGGTGGGGTAGACCAGGCGCGCGGATTCGGTGCCCTCGATGATGGCGAAGGCGGTGCCGTCGGGGATTTCGTCCAGGGCGGTGCGGGTGGCGGTGCGCGCGTTCTCGAATTTGCGTTTGTTGCCCATCGAGCCGGAGCAGTCGATGATCAGGATCTCCAGGCGCGGCGGCGGGGTCGCGGCGGCGGCCAGTTCGGGGCCGGTGGTCACGGTCAGCACCGCGTCGACCACCGACGCGCCTTCGGCGAGGAACTCGTTCTGGTCGACAGCGATCGAAATACCGGCGGTTTCAGCAGAACTCATGACTCTCCAGGGTGAGGCAGGGCTAGCACCGGAGCCAGCGCGACGGTGATGTTGTCGCTGCCTCCGCTGTTGAGAGCGAAATCGGCCAGGGCACGCGCGGCGGCCTGCGGGGAAGTTTCGACGGTGAAACCGGCCAGGGCGATCGCCTCGGGCAGGTAGTTCCACATGCCGTCGCTGCACAGCAGCAGGGTGCCGGCTTCGGTGGCGGTCATGCGCTGCAGGCAGCGTTCGGACCACGGTGCTTCGCCGCCGTCGGCACCGAGCCAGCGCATCAGGGTGTGGGCGCGCGGGTCGTTCATGGCCGCGGTTTCGTCGAGGGCGCCGGCGTCGACCAGGGCTTGGGCCCACGAGTCGTCGACGCTGAGTCGGCGTGAGGCGGTGGGATCGGCGGCGGCGAGCCAAAAGGCCCGGCTGTCACCGACATTGGCGACGGTGATGTCGGTGCCCACCGGGGTGGTCCGCACGATCGCGGACACGTAGGTGCACGACGGGGCGTATTCGGGGGTGCGTGACATGCCGCGCACCGCGGCGGTGGCGGCGGCCAGGCCTGCCATCACCGCGTCGGAGTCGCAGCGGCCCTCGGCCAACGCGGCCAGGGCGGCGTCGACACCGGCGCGGGCGGCGTTGCCGGAGGCGGCCTGGGGGTCCTGGGAGGTGGACACGCCGTCGCTGACCACGATCACCCGGATGCCGTCGCCTTCGCGCACGGCCGCGGCGACCGCGTCTTCGTTGCGGGAGTGGCTGATTCCGCGATCGGTGAGCACATACACCGAGCCCAGGTCTTCCTCGAACCGGTCCGGGACGGGCTTGGGGCTACCGCATTTGACGCAGACGCCACCCTCGTATCGACGTTCCCCGCAGGTGGAACACTGCGGCACCGCGACCGGATCATGCACGGGCAGTGCGACTTTGCGCACCCCGAGCTCGCGACCGCAGCCTTCGCAGAAGCGGAAGCCCGCCTGCGCAGATCCCGCGCAGTCCGCGCAACCCGGCGCGCTCACAGCGTGGTCCTGGGGCGCACCGAGTTCGCCTGGTCCACCAGGTCGAACCGGGTCCACATGTCCTGCGCTTCGCGCGCCAGTGTCCGCAAGCATTGTTCCATCCCCGTCCGCACGCCCTGCTCGGTGAATTCCACGTCCAACAGCTTGCCTGGTGTGGTCGGTGCGTGTCCCGACCGGATCCAGTTCAAGGCCGCCTCCAACACATACATGCGCACCTGCGCGGTGCGTTTGCGCGAGTCCAGGCGTAGTTGCTGGACCCGTTCGCCGGTGGTGCGCAGCAGTTGTTCGTCGAGGTCGGCCGGGTCTCGGTGCGTCAGTAGGGTTTCCACGGCAGAGACGCGCGCCTGGGTGAACATCGAGGAGGTGCGGTCGACCTGGTCCAGTACTGCGACCGCGCCGGTGCGGTCACCGGTGGTGTGGCGCAGGCGGGCGGCACCGAAGGCGGCGGACAGGTAGGTGTGGTCGGTGCGCCAGACCAGTTCGTACAGGGCCAGGGCCGCGGCGTCAGGGTTGTCGGTGCGCGCGGTTTCGAGTTCGAGAGCGGCGGCCATGGCGAGTTTGGGGGCTGGTTCGCCGGGCAGTGCCGCGTAGACGGATTCGAAATCCAGTGCCGCGGTAGCGAAGTCGCCGGTCAACAGGGCGGCTTGGGCGCGGTACCAGACAGGGCGCCAGTCGAATTCGAGGTCGGCGTCCAGGGCGGCCAGGCGGGTCAGCGCGGCTGCCGCGTCGCCTGCTTCGAGTTCGGCGCGGACCAGGCGCAGCGGGATCTCGATCGACTCCCCCGCCGCGGTGACCACCGCGCGTAGTCCTGCGGTCAGGGCCTGTTCGAGTTCGGCGGGGGTGGCGGCGTCGGTGGTGGCCAGCAGGGCCGCGCCGCTGTCGCCGGGGTCGACCAGGGGGGCGGGCAGTCCCGCAATGATCGCGGCGGGTTCGGGTGTGGCACTGTCGATTCCGAATACCGCGCGGGCGGGGCCGAACTGGGTCGACATGCCGGGGCGTGGCCGGCCGTCGCCGGTGGCGAGCACCTCGCGCAGCACACCGGTGAGCTGGTCGGCCATCTCGCTCATCGAGGCGAAGCGGGCCAGTGGGTCGGGGTCGGTGGCCCGTTGTAGGAATCGGTGCAGCGAATCGTGTTCGGCCAGTAGCGGTTCGGTGTCGGGGCCGGGGAGCGGGCCGAGGCGGCCGTTCACCGAGGGCACGCGCATCATCAGCACGGCCAGTGTGCGGCCCGCGGTGTAGATCTCGGTGGCCACGGTGGGCCCGGTTTCGGCGATCTCGGGGGCCTGGTAGCCCAGGGTGCCGTAGATGGGGCTGGTGCGGTCGTCCATCGCGATGACGGCGCCCAGGTCGATGAGCTCGAGGCGTTCCTCGGTCTGCATCACGTTGTCGGGCTTGAAATCGCAGTACGCCCAGCCGCGCGCGTGCAGATAACCAAGGGCGGGAAGCATTTCCAGCACATACGCGATTGCCTGCGCGGGCGGTAGGTAGCGCTGGTGTTCGGTGCGGTAGGCGCGCAGGATCTGCTTCAGTGAGGTGCCACCGACGTAGGCCATGACGATGTAGCCGGCCGCTTCACCGTCGGCGTCGATGTGTTCGGTGAAGTTGTGGATCTTGACGATGTTGGGGTGGTCGACCTCGGCCAGGAAGCGGCGTTCGGCTTGGGCGGCGGCCAGTGCGTCGGCGTCGCCGGTGTCGATGAGGCCTTTGAGGACCACCCAGCGTTTGTTGACAGCGCTGTCGGTCGCCAGGTAGATCCAGCCCAGGCCGCCGTGGGCTAGCGCGCCCGCGACTTGGTACTGGCCGCCGACGAGATCGCCTGCCCTTAGGCGGGGTACGAAAGAGTAGCGGGTGCCGCAGTGCGGGCAGAACCCGGAGGTGCGGCCGGGGGCACCGGCTTGTCCGCGGCCTACCGGCTTCTCGCATTTGCCACAGAACCGGTCGGATTCGGGGACCTGGGGGTCGTCCAGCACCGCCGTGGCGGGGTCGACGCGTGGGACCGGCGGGACCTCGACCAGGCCTGCGCCGAGTCTGCCGCGGGCCGCGGAACGTGCTGAGCCCGAACGACTTCGGACCGAACGACCCGATGCGCGGCCGCTGGCGCTGACTGTGGACGCGGACGGGCTGTGCTGCGGACCGGTCGCGCTGACCGTGGAGGCGGAAGAACTGTGCAGCGGACCGGTCAGCGTGGCCGGGGCGATGCCGCAAGTGTCGCAGTAGCCGTCGAGAATGGTTCCGGCACAGTCGGGTTCGCCGCAGGCGCCCGGATCCGACGGTTGACTACCGTTGTCTCCCGACACAGGCAGAGAGTTGACCGGCGTCACCGCGCGGTTCCCACTACGTGGTTGCGCGGTCGTGCGCCCCGACCGTGCGCCGACCGACCTGACCTGTGCCGCCGGCGTTGCGGTCGCGACGGGCGCGGTACCGCACACAGCGCAGTAACCGTCCTCGATCGTGCCGCCGCACCCCGCTTCACTACATGTCATGCTGTCCGCCCCGCTTTCTCCCCGATAATCGAACGATAGTCCGCGACGGCTCTGGTGACCGCGGCAAGATCACACGGCAGCCGGGCGAGCAGGCCGGTGGCGATCCGGTCGGCGGCGAGCACGTCACGGTCCTCGCTCACGCCGAGCCGGGACGCCTTGGCGCGGTAGGAGGTGAGTCGGCCGCGCAGTTCGGCGCGGCGATCGAGCAGGCCGCGCGCCAATTCCCTGCGCTGCGTTGCCTTTTCGACGGCTTGCTCAGTGCGCACGCGCAGTGCCAGGAGGTGTTCCACGGTCGGGCGGTCCGGTGTGTGGTCGAGGTTGTCGAGTTCGTCGCGCAGCCTGTCGGCCGGTTCGCCGCCGTCGGGGAGCTGCCCGGTGGTGACTTTGCGCTGGGCCTGGGTGGCGGCGTCGTCGGCGTGGTGTTGCAGTTCTTGAAGCACGGCGAGGTCGGTCCGCAGCTGCGCCACGGCGGCGGGCAGGTCGGCCGCGACGGCGAGATGTGCGCTGTGGCGGGCGGATTCGGTGTCGATCAGCGCCGTCAGGGCGGCCAGTGACGTGGCGATCTCGCCCGGTCCGAAGCCCAGTGGGTCGGTGCCCGCGCGTCGCAGCAGCGTCGTCAAAGGATCCGATGCCGCGTCCAAGGCACCGGGGGCCTGTTCGACGCGCTGTTGCAGCGGAGCGAGCGCGCCCAGCACCTGCCGGTCAACAGCCTCGACCTCGTCGGCGAACGCGGCGACGAAGGCGAACGCCGCACGCATCCGGTCCAGGCAATCGGCGATGCCCACCGTCACGATGGTCTCGCCAGGGCCGGTAAGTCCACGCTGCGCCAACGGAATCGGGATCCGCGACACTTCGTGCGGTCGACCGCGCAGCAACTCCGTGAGCTGCCCACGGACGCGATCGTCGACTTTGCGCCCGGCGCGCACCGCCTCGGCTTCGCCGACAATGGCGCGCACCCGCCCCAGGTCCTCCCAGAGTTCGCCCAGCGCCTTCTCCACCGGCGCCCAGCGCCGCGCGGTCTCCCCTGTCGGCGGGTAGCGGCGGACCAGCGCCAGGCCGGGGTGACGGTCGAGTTCGAGAAGGGTCGTGGTCACCTTCGCCAATTCCGCTGTGCGCGCGGCTAATTCGCGGTCGATCTCGGGAAGGCCGAGCAGTGGCCAGGTCATCGGACGTAACGGGCCGCGGGCGGGCCGGGTGACGGGCCGAGCGGGGCCAGGTGTTGGGCATACAGTCGCTGCCAGGTGCCGTCGGTGCGGGTGCGGTCCAGCACGCCGTTGACGAAACGCACCAGATCCTCGCGGCCTTTGGGCACGCCCACCCCGTAGGCCTCCGAGCCCAGCGGCGGGCCGACCACCTCGAGGTTGCGGTCTTGCGCGACCAAGCCCGCCACGATCGACTCGTCGCTGCTGATCGCGTCTACGGTTCCCTGCTGTAGCGCGACCAGGCAATCGGTCCAGGTGTTCACGCCGAGCACCGACGGCGGCGGCACCAAGGCGAGTAGCCGCGCGGCCGACGTCGCACCGTGCGCCACGCACACGCGCTTGCCCGCCAGGTCCTCGGCCGCGCGCATTCCGCTGTTGCGCGGCACCGCGATTCGTTGTCCGGTGCGGAAGTACGTGCTGGAGAAGTCGATGTCGTTGCGCCGCCCGCAGGTGATGGAGAACGCGTGCACGACGATGTCGACCTTCTTGTCCTTCAGCCACGAAATCCGGTCGGCGGCGGTGATCGGGACCAGCTCGATACGGTCGGGGTCGCCGAACAGGTCGCGGGCGATCTCGCGCGCGAGGTCGATGTCGAAACCTTCGAGGCGACCGGTGGTCGGATTGCGGAAACCGAACATGTAGTTGTGTTGATCGACGCCGATGCGCACCCGCCCGTTGGCCACGATCGCGGCCATCGAGGAGCCCGGGGGCATGGCGCCGGGCCGGGGCTGAACACCGGGTGCCACGGTCGCTTCGGCGTCACAATCGGTGGGGCCCTGCACAACTGGGACTTGGGTGACCGGCGCCGATCCGGGCAGTGGCGGGGAAATGGCGGTGGCCGGGATCGTCGACGGTTCGGGCGCGTCCGCGCATCCCGCGACGAGTACCAGCGGCATGAGTGCGATCAACAGTAGACGTCTCACAAGAACTCCTGCACTCGTGGCCAGAGCCCGCTGATGATCGCCGCGACCGCAGCGAACAGCAGGGCAAGCGTGCCGTACGGGCTCAGCAGCAGCGAGTTCCCGGCGGCGGCGACGCCGTCCCGCAGGTCGTCGCGCGCTTGGGCGAGGGCGTCGCGCAGTTCCTGATCGAGGCGGGCGAAGCTGGTGGCGCTGCTCTCGGGGTCGGTTCCGATCGACTGGGCGACCGCGCCGGGATAGTCGGCCTTGTCGTAGGCGGTGCGTTGGGCGTTGTGGCCGGCGTTCCAATTGGTCAGTGCGCGTTCGGCTTCGGAGTCGCCCACGCCTGCCGCCACGAGACGTTCGCGCAACAGGCCGAGGTGGGTTTGGTAGGCCTGTTCCTTGGTGGTGATGTCGCCACGGGTGATCAGAGCCAGGGTTTCGTCGGTGCGGGCCTGCTGGGCCAGGATGCGCGCGCCTGCCAGGTTTTCCACTCGGGCCCCGGCACCGGAACTGCCGGTGTCGAGCAGTTGCGCGGCGGTCAGGGTGCCGCCGACGGTCCACAGCAGGGCCAACAGGGCGGCGGCTCCCGCGAACGCCATTCCGGTGTTCACCAGGCGGTTCGTCCGCCGTAGCAGTACCACCGATCCCACCGAACACGCGATCAGGACCAGCAGGATGAGCACGATGCTCGTCCACGGCAGTGCGCCGACGCGCTGCTGTTCTTCGCGCACGGCAGTGAAGCGGGCTTTGCTCAATTGTTCTGCGTTGGGCAGCAATTGGGTCTGCATCAGGTTCGAGGCTTGACTCAGATACGCCGACCCGACCGGGAAACCTTGACGGTTGTTCGCGCGCGCGGTCTCGACCAGGCCGGTGTAAGTCGGCAGGTCCGCGGCGATACGGGCCACGATCGTCCGCGTTTGCGCGTCGGTGGCACCCACGGTCGCTTCGGCGAGTGCGGCAGCGGCTTCGGCGAGTGCCTGCTCGTAAGTGTCTCGTACCTGCGGTGATTCGATGCCGCCGGACAGGAACGCGGTCGCCGCGCCCGCATCCGCCGCCGACAACGACACATACAGGCTCTGCGCGGCGAAGGCCAGCGGCTCGGTCCGTTCCAGCACGTGGTCGGTGCGCGCGATCTTCGCGTCGAGTTGTTGTCCCACAGTCGATCCGGCGACGACGCAGGCCACCGTGGTCACCACGAGCACTACCCCGATCGCGCCTGGTGTTGTCGCGGCGAATCTCCGCAACCACGTCCCCGCGTCACGGAACGTCGCCGGTACGCGATATCCCACACCGTCCTCCTTCATCTCCCCGGGCGGTGTCTTCGATCGCGATGGTACGGCAGATGCTGAAAGTTCGCCTGGGGTAAGGAAATCGGCTGATCACAGGCAGCGAAAAGGCCCGCCACACCGGGGGTGTGACGGGCCTGATTCGAACGACTATGCGCTGACGGACTTCTCGCCGGGCTTGACGGCGGTGCCCGTCTTGCTGAACCGCAGCACACCATCTTCGATGGGTGCCTTGTGCATCAGCGTGCGGTCGCGGTAGTAGTTGTTGACCATCTTCCACGCGCCGCGCGTGCCCTGACGCGGCATTTCGCTGTTGCCACGCTGCACATAACCCGACGACAGGGCGCCGCCCATCAGCGAATCCTCGGCGATGTCCTCGGGGTTGGCGTGCACCTCGAAGGTGGTGTAGCCGCGGTCGCGCATGATGTTGAGCACCCGGCACAGGTACGCGGCGGCGAGGTCGGCCTTCAGCGTCCAGGACGCGTTGGTGTAGCCGATGATCATCAGGAAGTTCGGGATGTCGGAGTACAGCACGCTCTTGTAGGCGACCGTCTCGTTGAACTTCATCTGCTTGCCGTCGACGCTGACCGCGACCCCGCCCACCATCTGCACGTTCAGGCCGGTGGCGGTGACGATGATGTCGGCCTCGAGTTCCTGACCCGACTCGGTCAGAATGCCCTTCTCGGTGAACTTCGCGATCTTGTCGGTGACGATGTCGGCCTTGCCGCTCTTGAGCACCTTGAACAGATCACCGTTGGGCACCACGCACAGGCGCTGATCCCACGGGTTGTAGCTGGGGGTGAAGTGGCGCAGGTCCACCTTCTTGCCCAGCTGCAACCGGATCTGGGCCAGGAACAGCTTCTTGGCCAGCTCGGGGTTGGAGCGCGAGAGCTGGTAGCTGGCGCGCTGCAGGGCGATATTGCGGGCGCGGCCGATCTTGTACGCGATCTGGTCGGGCACGCGCGACTTCTTGAAACCGATCGCGACCGGGTCGTCGGACGGCAGCGCCTGGATCCAGGTGGGCGAACGCTGCAGCATGGTGACGTGCGCGGCGGTGTCGGCCATCGACGGGATCAGCGTGATCGCGGTGGCACCGGAACCGATGACCACGACCTTCTTGCCGGTGTAGTCCAGGTCCTCCGGCCAGTGCTGCGGGTGCACGATCTGGCCCTTGAAGTCGTCCTGACCGGGGAATTCGGGCTGGTAGCCCTTGTCGTAGTTGTAGTAGCCGCTGGCGCCGACCAGGAAGTTGGCGGTCCAGACCTCGGTCTCACCGGTGGCCTCGGACACGGCAGTGACGGTCCACAGGGCGTTCGCGCGATCGAAGTCCGCGGACACGACCTTGCGGCCGAAGGTGATGTGGTCGGTGACGCCGTATTCCTTGGCGGTGTCCTCGACGTACTGGCGGATGCTGGCGCCGTCGGCCAGGACCTTGGTGCCGATCCACGGACGGAAGCCGAAGCCGAAGGTGAGCATGTCCGAGTCGGAGCGGATGCCGGGGTACTTGAACAGGTCCCAGGTGCCACCGATGTTCTCGCGGCGCTCCAGGATCGCGTAAGTGCGTCCGGTCTGCTCGCGGAGAAGGTGACAGGCCGTGCCGATTCCGGACAGGCCAGCGCCGATGATCAGTACGTCGACATGCCGCGTCATTGAGGAAACTCGTTTCGTAGGGTCCGTCGACCCGAGCACCGTCGCCCGAGCCTGTCTTCGAGGTTACGTGTTTCGCATGGTTACGTCTAGTTCGGTCCGGCTGAGTCATGGCGTGTCGGGGGTTGCGCGCACGGTGAGCGGAATCCGTGACGTTCACGGTTGGGCAGGTCAGCATCGTGGCATGACTTCGCACGGACTGTCGTTCCACTGGTTCCTTCCCACCTACGGCGACTCACGCGGGCTGATGGCGGGCGGGCACGGGAGCTTCATGTCCGGTGATCGTCCGGCCACGCTGCGCTACCTCAACCAACTCACCGCCGCCGCCGAGGACAACGGTTTCGACGGGGTGCTCACGCCCACCGGTGCGTGGTGCGAGGACGCGTGGTTGACCACGGCGATGCTCGTGCAGACCAGCGAGACGTTGAAGTTCCTGGTCGCGCTGCGGCCCGGCCTGACCAGCCCCACGCTGGCCGCGCAGATGGCCGCCACGTTCCAGCGTCATTCGGGCGGCCGCCTGCTGCTCAATGTGGTCACCGGTGGTGAGCAGCGCGAACAGGAGGCTTATGGCGACTTCCTCGACAAGACGCAGCGCTATGCGCGTACGGGTGAGTTCCTGCACATCGTTCGCAGCCTCTGGGAATCCACCGAACCGTTCAGCTTCACCGGCGAACACCTGCGCGTGAAAGACGCCATCCTCAGCGCCCGCCCCGACCCGATCCCGCCGGTCTTCTTCGGCGGTTCGTCAGCCCCCGCGGGCCCGATCGCCGCCCGCTATTCCGACACCTACCTCACCTGGGGCGAACCCGTCGACGCCGTCGCCAAAAAGCTCGACTGGATCCGAAGCCTGGCCGCGATCGAGGGCCGCACCGTCGACTTCGGCCTGCGCATCCACGTGATCACCCGCGACACCGCCGCTGAAGCCTGGGCCGAAGCCGACCGCCTCCTCGCCGGCATCGCCCCCGGCGAAATCGAACGCGTCCAAGCCAACCTGGCCCGCAGCGACTCCGAAGGCCAACGCCGCATGGCCCAACTCCACAACGGCCGCACCGACGGACTCGAAATCGCCCCCAACCTGTGGGCAGGTGTCGGTCTGGTCCGTGGTGGCGCGGGCACGGCACTGGTCGGTTCACACGCCGAGGTCGCCGACCGCCTGCTCGAATACGCGGCCATCGGGATCGACCACTTCGTCCTGTCCGGGTATCCGCATCTCGAGGAGGCGTATTGGTTCGGGGAGGGTGTGCTGCCGATTCTGGAACGCAAGGGGGTGTGGACACATCCTTCGCGGCCCGCTTCGACGCCTACGGTTGCGCCGTTCACGGTGGCAGCCAGCAGCTGAATTCTCAGGCTGCGACGCACGATTCGGCGGCGAGTGAGGGAGCACGGTCCGATGGTGAACTCGCCGCCGAATGTCGCTAACCGTCGGCAGCCAGCGGACCCGTGCCAACTCGCAGTTCTGGTCAACGAGGCATCCGTCGTAGTCTCTGACGAGATTGTGGGGCATGTCCGAATGCTCATTGGCCATAGGGAGAGGGCATACGGTTGGCTGACAGACGTAGTTCGATCGGCGTCGCACAACTCATCTGGGTCGTTGTAGCGGGGCTGTCGGCGGTGCTGTTCGTCGTAGCGGTGGTCAACCTCAGCATCTGGCTTGCGACGCGGACGGATCACGACGTCGCCGTGACGTTGGCGCTGCCGACGGGCGTGCTACTGGGGCTAGTCCTGTGGATCCAGATACTAGGCGTGGTCTGGCGGTGGCGACGGTCATCCCTACAGCGGTCCGCTGTGAGAATCGCAGCGTCGATAGTTGATTCGAGTTACCGGCGGCTGAACAGGACCAACGGATTCGGCCAACACCGCGTCCAGATCGAGGCTCAGTACACACACCCAGAAACCGGCACTGAACATCGACTTCGACAGGAGTACATGTTCTCCGCCTTCGAGCGCCACCGTGCAAGAGAGTTCCACGAGCGGTTTCCTCGGGGCTCCCACCTGCCAATGCTTATGGTCGGGCGCCATGCCAGGTTTGATCTACGGGAGCGCCCAACCTGGACCGACATCTGGTGAGAAGCGGCACTGTGAACTAGACATCCGAACTATCGAGATGGCCACTGACACCGAATAATTCCGCGTCAGTGGCCGGACATCACGTCCCTTGGGTGAACGGGTTCACAGCTATTCAAGCCAGCTGTCAGGAGCTTGGTCCTCCTCGTCATAGTCGTCGTACACGTACTGAGAGCTCTGTGGTCGCGCGGGCGGCGTATCGACCTGCATCGGCGATGGTGCCGGGAAAAGCCGCCAGTCAAACAGTGGGGAGGTCTTCAGCTCGTACACCTCCGGCGGCAAAGGCTGCGCAAGTTCGATCTCTGACCACTGGCATTCTCCGCGCTGTACCCGGGCCGCGTACGCCTGCAGTTCGGACGACGCATCCGACATCATCGATAGGCTGAGCATGTAGCTGTCGTTCACCTCGGTCGGTTGGTCGAGGATCGCCTGGATATCGAGATTCTGGGCCCTGATCACGGCTGTATCCAGGTCGGCAATCGCTGCCATGACCCCCCGAACTGCTTCTTCAACCGCCGGATCGAGGTTCGGTTCCCGATCGGATGACCATTCCGGTTTCATGCATCCGCCCATGGATCTTTGCCGGAACCGGCCTCAAAGTCGGACTTTGGTCGATCCAAAGTGCTGTTCAGATCTGCAATCTTGGCGGTATCGGTTGCCACAGCCGCCGCCTTCAAATGCGGCTGAATCTTCTGTTCCAGCACCTCGGTAATCTTGGCTTTACCTGCTGCGGCCGGATCTTTGATTACATCCAACAAATGGATGACTTGATCCCTGAGGTTAACAATCTCTAGAACCATGTTCACTGTGCCCTTAATAATTTCATAAAGACGGGTCCCGATTTCGCGAATCTCATTCGCCGTACCAACAACTGGAATTTTATTGGCGACAAATTTGATGAGCCCTTCTACGCTGGTGATCTTGATGCGGGACTCAAGAAGTTCCCAAATCTTTTGAAGGACCCATTTCACGGCCTCGCGAATCTTATCTGCAACAACACCGAGAATTTCGCAGATAATTCTACCGACAGGACCTTCCCATTTCATTGCTGCAGCCTGGGCGACTGCCCAATCACCAAACGAAAGCCTGGCCTTGCCGTCCCAATGCGGATCCACCCTGGAGAGGCCGGCATCGAGATTTTTCCCCGATGCCTCCATGGCGTTTCCTGCGATCTTATACGCCTCGCCAATGCGCCTCACTTCATTCCAGTTTCCTGGAATAGGTTCCAGCGCCTTTCCCATGACATCAATCTCATTGCCCGCCATTCGAGTAATGCTCTTGATCGAGTCATTAACGTTTCCAAGAACAGGAAACACTTCGCCTATCAGTGTGGCAGTATCTTCCTTGTTTGCGGCCGGCTCTCCAAGATCGACCTTTTCTGGCTTTGCGTACGAAACAGAACCTTCGTACTCCAGCGTATAACCCGCAGATTCGGTCTCAATCGAAACAGGCACCGACTCCCTGGTATCCAGGCTAATCTTGTGCCTATTGAGAGCCTCGTAGGTCTGCTGGTCCTGATTATGGTACATCCATGCGGCGGACTTCAACTCGCTCGCCGTTTCGCCGGTGATGATGCCAATATCGCCCATCCGTTGGGACGTCGCTGCTGCGGCACCCGCGATGTGTGACAATAGTTCATCGATAATTGGTCCAGATAGCCAATCGGCGGCTGGACCATTCTTGGCGATGAAGTTGGACGCAGCCGTACAGTCTTCGCCGATCTCCTTGACAAGAACACCTAGTCCGCCGATTTCACCTGGAACGGCCTTGAACGTTTCGCCCATTGAGGCTTATTCAGCTGCGGCATAAGCACTTTCGCTGAGGAGCTCGTCGCCTCGATTCGCGAGCGACGGTCCTTGTCTGCCAAAATCGTTTTACCA